>JBOGTU010000001.1:0-7443 GCA_050695655.1 Chloroflexota bacterium
GTCAACAGCAGCGTGGGCCGCCTGCGGCTGGCCAACCGGGGCGACATCCTGCAGCTGGAGGAGGTGCTGGTGGCGCAGGATTATGCACGCCGGGGCTTCGTGCCGCGCTCCGGCTGGGCGGTGGTGGATGTTGGCGCCAATCTCGGCTTCTTCAGCGCCTGGGCTCGCGCCTTCATGCACAGCGGGCGCATCGTGGCCGTTGAGCCGGTGCCCGCCAACTACCAGCTGCTGCGCCTGAACCTGGAAGCAGGAAAGGCTGGCCCGCGACCCAGAGCCCCTTCCGACGGCGTTGAGGTCACCTGCCTGAACGCCGCCGTCGCCGCGACTGCCGGAGAGTTGGAGTTTGTTGTGCCACGCCAGAATTCCGGCGCCGCCCGCGCGGCCTCCAGCGCCGCCCGCGACGTGGGCTTCCTGGACCTGTCCGGCGCCAGTCGCATAGCAGTGCCCACCCGGCCGCTGGACGCCCTGCTGGCTGAGCAGCCTGGCACCGCTGAGAGTCCCATCGATCTGCTGAAGGTGGATGTCGAAGGCTTTGAAGCGGAGTGCTTTGCCGGAGCGTCCAGCACACTGGCCCGGACCCGGCGCGTGATCTTCGAGTTCCACAGCCAGGCGCTGCTGGAAGAGTGCTCGCGGCTGCTGCGGACTGCCCGCCTGCGGCAGGTGAGCCTGCATCGCAACCCCACCAATCCAGAGCAGGGCATGACCTTCTGGCGGCCGATCAGCTGATGGTCAGCGTCCGAACCTGGGTGGTCTCGAGATCGCACACCCGGATGAGCGCATTGTTCGTATCGGCAATGTAGAGCTGGCCGCCGGCAACGGCGAGGCCGCCCGGCTCGTTGAACTCCGCCAGCTCACTTTGCCCATCCAGCCGGCCGCTCGTGCCGGAGCCGGCGAGCGTGGTGACGCCGCGATTGGAGGGGAACACGCGTTTGATGCGATTGTTGTACGTATCGGCCAGGTAGAGGAACAGGCCATCGGTGCACACCCCCAGCGGGTGCTGCAGCCGCACCTCGCCGCCAATGCCATCCACATCGCCAAAGTCGAACAGACCGCGCCCCACGATTGTGCGCACCCCGCCGGACTCATTCAGCGCGGCCGAGCGGACTGAGCTGGTTTCGCTGTCGGCAAAGTACAGCACCCGCCCATCGGAGCAGATGCCGCTGGGCTGAGCCAGCTTCGCCTCCTTCAGCGGGCCGTCGCTGATGTTCTCTTCGCCGGTGCCGGCCCAGTCCGCGGCGAAGCCGGAGGCGAGATCCAGCACCCACAGCTGGTGCGTGCCGGCCATGGCGATGAACAGCCTGCCATCAACCAGCTCGACATCCCAGGGCGAGCTGATGGGCAGCTCCGGCCCTGGCGCGCTCACCTGCCGCGCCACGCCCTGCTCGCCCGTGCCGGCCAGCACCGTCACCGCGCCGCTTTCAACGTCTACTCGCTTGATGAGATGGTGCTCGGTGTCGGCCACATAGAGCTGGCCGGCCGCCACCGCCACGCCCTGCGGGCGGCTGAAATCGCCTTCGTACACCCGCTGCAGGTGGCCCTCCAGGTCCGTGGCGAGCACGCGGTTATGCCCTGAATCCGAGATGTAGAGTCTCTCCTCCGCCACCGCGAGCTTGCCCGGAAACGACAGCGGCGAGGCTGCCGCGGCATCGGTCTCCGGCGCCAGCGGCAGTGGACGGGGATGGACCTGCGCGCTGTGCTCGCCCAGAAGCCGCTCCACGAAACGGAGCAGCAGCGGCCCCGGCACCTCGCCGGAGTGCTGGCCCAGCAGCTCGCCCGTGGGCCCGATGAACAGCAAGCTGGGCCACGCCTGGATGCCGTACTGCCGCCACAGCAGCATCTCCGGATCGTTGAACACGGGGTGCTTGATGTTGTAGCGGAGCACGGCTTCGCGCACGTTCCGCGCCTCATGTTCGGTGCTGAACTTGGGCGAGTGCACGCCCACCACCACGACATCGTCCGGGTGCTCGCGCTCCAGCAGCTCCAGGCTGGCCAGCAGGTGGTGGCAGTTGATGCAGCAGTAGGTCCAGAAATCCAACACGGCTACTCGCCCCTTGAGGTCCCCGGTCGTGAGTGGGCGGGAGACGTTGAACCACTCGCCCACAGGAAAATCCAGCAGCTGCATGACATCAAGGATATTTCAGCCAGCGGGGGTACGATGGGGTGACGGACACGACGGTGCGGCGGACGCGGATTGCGCTCGATGCCATGGGTGGGGACGCGGCGCCGGAGGTGACGCTCGCCGGCGCCCGAGCTGTGCGCGCCCAGGGCGCCGCGGACGTGGTGCTCGTTGGCCCGCCAGAGGTGGTGGAGGGCCAGGGCTTTGAGTGCGTGACGGCCACGGACGTCGTGGGCATGGCCGACAAGCCCACACGCGCCGTGCGCGACAAGCCCCGCAGCTCCATGCAGATCGCCGTGGAGCTGGTGCAGCGGGGCACCGTAGATGGCGCCGTGAGCGCGGGCAACACCGGAGCACTGATGGCCAGCGCCCTGCTCACACTGGGCCGCTTGCCTGGCGTGGATCGCCCCGCCTTCGGCGGGCTGTTCCCCACCCGCCGCGGCCTGGTGCTGCTGATCGACCTCGGCGCCAACGCGGATGCCAAGGCGCCCTGGCTGGCGCAGTTCGCGGTGATGGGCAGCGTCTACGCGCAGCGACTGCTGCACGTGCAAGAGCCCAGAGTGGGGCTGCTGAACATCGGCGAAGAGGAGGGGAAGGGCAACCAGCTGGCGGTGCAGGCGTACGAGCTGCTGCGGCGCAGCCCGATCAACTTCATTGGCAACGTCGAGGGCAACGATCTGCCGGAGGGCCGGGCAGACGTGGTGGTGTGCGACGGCTTCACCGGAAATATCGTGGCCAAGCTGGCGGAGTCGATGGCCGGCGTGTTCGGCGGCTGGATACGGGACGAGCTGCGGGCCGATCCGCTTTCGGCTGTGGGTGCGCTGCTGGCGCGCGGCGCATTCGGGCGCTTGCGGCGGCGCATGGACTACGCCGAGTATGGCGCCGCGCCGCTCTTCGGGGTGAACGGCCTGGTGGTGGTGGCGCACGGCCGTTCCAATAGCCACGCCATCGAGCGGGCCATCTTCATCGCGGCGGCAGCAGCCGAGCAGGAGCTGATACCAGCCCTGCAAAAGGCCTGTGCCGCGACGCTGGGGGAGTAGAAGTTTGGCCGGAAACATGCCGCGGCGGCCAGGTGGGGCTGCACAGGAGCATCGACTCAACTCGAAATGGCTGCCGCCAGGGGTGGGTGGAGGGCCGCTTATGGCTTTGCGGTCAAACTTCTAGGGCGGCTACCATTCGGCGCGTATGGCAGCATTCCCCAACACACGGCACAAGGTGCACGAGGCGGCGCACTTTCTCACGCTGATGCGCCTGGCCGAGCTGCCGATCGACGGGCGCGTGCCGCGCGAGCTGGCCGGGCCCCGCGCCTTTAAGTTTGCCTTCAGCGCCTTCTTGAGCGCGGCCCGCGCCGTAGCCTATTCTCTGCAGGAGGAGGGCGCCAGCCTGCCTGGCTTCACCCGTTGGTACGTGGCCGCGCGCGAACAGTTGCTGCGCGATGACACGCTCACCTTCTTTGGCAGCCGCGGCACCTACCGCCTCGTCTTCCCGGACGAAGTAGTAGATCTGCCGGTACCCCCAACGCGCCTCACCAACCACCAGGTGCACCCCCCCGACGCGGCGGACGGCCCGCCAGCGATCGCGACCACGCCAGCGCGAGGCATCGTCACGTTTGCCGCGCGACCCGGCATGGCCGCGGCAGACCTGTGCACCCGCTACCTGGAACAGCTGGCTCGCGTCACTGACCTCGCCTGCCAGCAGCTGACTGCGCCGGCCGCCGCGACCTGAACCGGGGCCGATTAGTTCGCCGACCGATCTCCCACAGCCACCTCCGAAGGCTCGCGCTGCAGGCGAGCGTCGCATTCATCGTGGGTGGCCGGTCGCGGCCCCGATCGGGGTAGAGGCGCTGGGGTGAACACAAAGTTGCGCCGTCGCTGAGCCAGCGCCTGCTGCCGAATGGCCCGCGCTACCGCCGGAGTTGTCCACATGTGCGCTTCCTCCTTTGATCGCCCTATCACTGGATCACGATCATTGTAAGGATCCGCGAGCATCCGTCAAGGGCCAAATTCGGAGTCGCCCAAAGGACCGTCAGCTCAGTGAAAGCGCCAGCCGCAAGCCCGCGTCGACGGCAGCCAGCAATGGCGGCGGCGGCATCCCAAGGGCCACCGCGAGGTTGGTTTTGTTGAGGGTGACGATGGCCCTGGGTGCCATAATCGGCCGCGTGAAGCGCCTGGCGGTGCTCCTCGGCTGGTTGTGCGCAACGCTGCTGCTGGCCGGTTGCGGCCAGGGCGACAGGGCGCAGGTGCGCGCGGTGATTGAAAAGCTGGACAATGAGCAGGAGCAGGCGTTCCAGACCAACAGCGCCAAGCTCATGGAGGACAGCAGCACGGCACAGAACCTGGCGGCCATGGTGCAGAACAACGACGCACTCGCAGCGGCCGGCGCCTCGGCCATTCACCTCGCCAAACTGGAGTGGGGTACGGTGAACGTGACCAATGACACCGCCGTGGCGATCACCTGGGAGACCTGGGATACCGACTTCAAGGATGGGAGCATCACCTCCATCCGCCAGGAGAACGACTACCACCTGGTGAAGATCGGCGGCGTGTGGATGGTAGACGCGGATAATCACCCGGCCGATCAGGCCACGCCCGCGCCGGCCGCGGGCTCGCCACCTCCGGCGCCCGCCCCGCGGGCTACGCCGGCTGGCGCGCAGCGGCCCAACGCTACATGAGCCTCAGCGGCAACAGCCAGGTAGTGCAGGCGAATGGCCTGCGCCTGCACTACCTGGAGTGGGGGAGCCCGGGCATGGGCACGCCCACGGTGCTGCTGCACGGTTTTGGCAACGAAGCGCACATCTGGGACCTCTTTGCGCCGGCCATCGTGGCCCGCTGCCACGTTTTCGCGCCGGATGCGCGCGGCCATGGTGACAGCCAGTGGGCAGCGGAATACGGGGCCGAGCACAACGCGGCGGACCTGGCCGCGCTGCTCGATGCGCTGCGCCTGCCGGCGATCAGTCTGGTGGGCTTCTCCATGGGCGGCGTGTGCTCGCTGCTGTACACCTCGGACCATCCCGAGCGGGTGCAGCGGCTGGTGCTGGTGGACGTAGGCCCGGCGGCCTCGCCCGGAGGCACACAGAACATTCGCCACGTGGTGCAGCGGGCGCGCGACGTGTTCCCTTCTGCCGATGAGGCCCTGGCGTACATTCGCCTGGCGAACCCGCGCCGCGCCGAGGAGCTGGTGCAGGCATCGCTGCGGCACGCCTTCCGCCGCCACGATGATGGGACCTACGCCCTGAAGTCGGACCCCGCCTTGCGGCAGAGCGCGGCCAGCCAGCCGCGGCCCAGCGAAGCACAGCTGTGGGAGCGCCTGGGGCGCATTGGCTGCCCCTGCCTGATAGTCCGCGGGGGAGAGTCGCCTCAGCTCAGCGAGGCCACCGCCGAACGCATGCTGGAGGTGCTGCCCAATGCGCGCCTGGAGGTTGTGGCCGGCGCCGGCCACGCGGTGATGATGGACAACCCGGCAGGCTTCGAGGCGGTGGTAAGCTCGTTTTTATGAATGGCGTGCGTGAGATCGCGGCGGATGTCTTCCAATTCGAGATGCCGCTCCCCTACCCACGCCTCCCTACGGTGAACATCTACCTCGTGCGCGATGGCAGCGAGCTGGGCCTGGTGGATACCGGCATGAACGTGCCGGGCGCGTTCGACCGGCTGGCGGGCTACCTGGATCACCTGGGCCACACCTTCAAGCAGGTTCGCCAGATCGTCATCACCCACCACCACCCGGATCACATTGGCCTGTGCGCGCCCGTGCGCGACGCATCCGGTGGCAACGTGGTGCTGCACCGGCTGGACGCCGCGCTGCTGCACACGCGCTACCGCGAGGTGGACGACTCGCTGCGCGACGTGGTCGCCTTTCTCACACTCCACGGCGCGCCGGAGGGCGAATCCGCCGCGCTCAGCGAGGCATCACTGGGCATGCGCCAGTACGTGAGCCTGTGCCAGCCGGACGTGGAGGTGCAGGGCGGCGAAACCGTGCACGTGGGCAGCCATGCGTTAGAGTTGGTGTGGACGCCAGGGCACACCGCCGGGCACGTGGTGGTGTACGAGCCGGAGCGCAAGCTCCTCTTCTCAGGCGACCACCTGCTGCTCAAGATCTCGCCCAACGTGGGCAAACACCCACAGAGCTCGCCCGACCCACTGCACGAGTTCGAGCGCTCGCTGCGAGCGGTCGCCCCGTTCGAGGTGGTGCAGACGCTGCCCGCGCACGGCGACTGCTTTGGCCAGCCTGCCCAACGTGTAGCTGAGTTGCTGGAGCACCACCGGGCCCGCCGGCAGCGCTGCGCCGATGCCATCGGCTCCGGCGGGCTCACTGGCTGGGATGTGTCGCGCATCGTGTTCGCCCGTGTGCAAACGCCGCACGAACAGCGCATGGCCCTGTTCGAAACGCTGGCCCACCTGGAAGCCATGCGCGTCGAAGGCACGCTGTCCCAAACCGTGGAAGCCGGCCGCGCCTACTGGCGCGCCAAAGTTCCCGCGCCCGTCGCCGCCTGAGCCGGCTGACCGCGCCCAACAGCGTCAGCTCGTGGCGGCTTTGGAGGCTTTGGAGAGCTCGCCCGCTTCGGACCAGCGGTCGCGCGTCATCTCCTGGATGACCGGCTGCTCCTTGAAGTTTGGTTGCTGGGACACCGTGCTGAACCAGCGCACGGCATCGGCGAAGTTGCTCAGGCGGAGGTTCAGCTCGGCCACCATGTAGGCCCACACGATGCCCTGCTTCTCCGAGTCCAGCGTGGAAAAGGCGTGCTCGTAGGCGTCCTTCGCGAGCTGCAGGTATTTCTGCTCTTCCGCCTCGTCCGGCCGCTCGCGCTCAATCCAGGCCATGCGGTGGTACAAGCCGGCGATCTTGTCCTCCGCGCCGCGCTTGCCCTGGTAGGTCGCCAGCGCCAGCTGATAGCTGCGCAGCGCAAGGTCGAGGTCGCGGTAGTAGTTGAAGTCGAATTCGCGCGCATCCTGGCCGCGGACCTCCTCCAGCCGTGCCTTGATGCGCCCGATGTCTACCGACTGCAACCCCGGAAAATCGTCCGCATAGGCGGCGAGCTGGCACTTGGGGCACACCCACACCGAGTACAGGTTGGGATTCACGCCGCTGTAGACGCTGCGGAAATCAGTCTCCCGCTTGCTCATGACAATGTTGTTAGTGCGCACGTTCCAGGCCCCGAACTTGGCATTGCAGTTGGGGCACACCACGTCCTTCTTCCAGAGCGAAGCCTTGTAGTCCACGTCGTACACTGGCCCAACCGCGCCCCCAGCCGTGGCCGGCGCAGCGACCGTGGGGGCCGCGATCGGAGCCGCCGAGGCAGCCGAAGCTGCCGCCACCACCGGGGCCGCGGG
>JBOGTU010000002.1:0-3358 GCA_050695655.1 Chloroflexota bacterium
GGCCTGGGTCGAGTAGTGGAACCCGAGCGTCTTGATCGTGTCGAGCACCGGCGCCAACGTGTGCGCGCCGTAGCGCACCGAAAGGCTGAGCATGAAGCGGTCCGTGTCGGGCTTCGAGAGCGTCTGATTGACGAACACGAAGTCCTCCAGGTGGCCGTCCTCGTCGCCGATCAGCTCGCCGAGTTGGCGGTAGACGGCCGAGTTGAACAACACCCGGCCCGGCGTCGTCAGGTGGAGCTCCCCGCGGAAGCGGAACTCGATCGGGTCGCCCAGCCCCACGCTCTTGCCCTCGACGGCCAGCTCGACCTCGTCGGCGGAGTCGAAGCGCTTCGGCCGTGGGTCGAGCGTCGCGGCGTCCGTCTTCGGCAGATCGAGCCGCGAGTAGGTGAGGAAGTAGATCCCGAGCACCATGTCCTGCGTCGGCGTCGCGAGCGGGCGCCCGGAGGCCGGCGAGAGGATGTTGTTCGACGACAGCATCAGCACGCGCGCCTCCGCCTGCGCCTCCGCCGACAGCGGCAGGTGGACAGCCATCTGGTCGCCGTCGAAGTCGGCGTTGAAGGCGTGGCAGACGAGCGGGTGCACCTGGATCGCCTTGCCCTCCACGAGGGTCGGCTCGAAGGCCTGGATGCCGAGGCGGTGCAGCGTCGGAGCACGGTTCAGCAGCACCGGATGCTCGGCGATCACCTCTTCGAGCACGTCCCAGACCTCGGGCGTCATCGAGTCGACGTACTTCTTCGCCGCCTTGATGTTCTGGACGGACTTGCGCTCGACGAGCCGGCTCATGATGAACGGCTTGAACAGCTCCAGCGCCATCAGCTTGGTCAGGCCGCACTGGTGCAGCAGCAGCGACGGGCCGGCCACGATCACCGACCGGCCGGAGTAGTCTACGCGCTTGCCCAACAGGTTCTGGCGGAAACGGCCCTGCTTGCCCTTGAGCATGTCGCTCAGGCTCTTCAGTTTGTGGTTGCCGCTGCCGGCCACGGCGCGTCCACGGCGCCCGTTGTCGATCAATGCGTCGCACGCCTCCTGCAGCATGCGCTTTTCGTTGCGGATGATGATCTCGGGGGCGCCCAACTCCAGCAGCCGCTTGAGGCGGTTGTTGCGGTTGATCACGCGGCGGTACAGGTCGTTCAGGTCCGACGTTGCGAAGCGCCCACCGTCCAGTTGCACCATGGGGCGCAGGTCCGGCGGGATGACCGGCAGCACGGTGAGGATCATCCATTCCGGCGAGGCGCCGGATTTGCGGAAGGCCTCGACCACTCGCAGCCGCTTGGTCGCCTTCTTGCGCCGCTGGCCCGATGACGATCGAATCTCGTTGCGCTGCTCCTGCGCCAGTCCGTCCAGATCCAGGCTGGCCAGGACGTCGCGCACCGCTTCGGCGCCCATGCCGGCGCGGAAGAAGTGCCCAGCGCCGTCCTGCAGCTCGCGGTAGCGGCCTTCAGGCAGCAGCAGCAGCTTGCGGACGGACTCGATGTCCTGCCGCCTGCCGCTGAACTCTTCATCCAGCTCCTTCAACGCCTTGCTGTGGTTCTCTCCAGCGCTGCTCGAGGCGGCATCCATATCCGGCTGCAAGTCGTCCAGATCATGCGCGTGGGCAGCATCGAACTCCTCCTCTGCCTGGTGGAGTGCCTGCTCGCGGCGCTCGATCTCCTTTTTCGCCAGCTCGGCAATGCCCTGCACTTGGGCAGGGCTCACCACGTCGCCCTTCTTCACCACCACCTGGCCGCTCAGTGGCTCGTCCTGCTCGGCCGGCTGCCCCACCAGCTCGCCCAGGCGATCACGCAGGGCGGTGCTCTGCTCCATGAGCGCGTTCACGCCCTCTTCGCTGGCCGCCTCGCGAACCTCACGCAGTGCGTCGTTGCGGGCGGCTTCGAGCCGGCCACGCGCCTCGTGGTATCCGCCACTGGCCTCGTCCACCTGCTGCTGCCGCTGCTGTTCCAGTTCAGCCACGCGCTGTTGATAGCGCCCATCCAAGTTGGCCAGCGCCTTCTGTCGCCCACCCTCGTCCACATGCGTGACGATGAACTGGGCGAAGTAGAGGATGCGCTCCAGGTTGCGTGGCGAGATGTCCAGCAGCAAGCCAATGCGGCTGGGCGTGCCCTTGAAATACCAGATGTGGCTGACCGGCGACGCCAGCTCGATGTGGCCCATGCGCTCGCGCCGCACCTTGGAGCGCGCCACTTCGACTCCGCATTTGTCACACACAATGCCCTTGTAGCGCACTCGCTTGTACTTGCCGCAGTAGCATTCCCAGTCCTTGGTTGGGCCGAAGATGCGCTCGCAGAAGAGCCCGTCCTTTTCCGGCTTCAGCGTGCGGTAGTTGATGGTCTCGGGCTTGGTTACCTCGCCGTACGACCATGACCGAATCTGCTCCGGCGACGCCAGGCCAATCCGGATGGCATTGAAATCGTTGACTTCGAGCACTGTTCAGGCCTCCTGAACCACGTTGTTGTTTCCCTCGGTTGCGCGCGTTTGCTTCGTCACAGCTACTCGTCCTTCTCAAAGCCGGAGAGGTTGAGGCCAAGCTCCGGCATCATGTCCGCGCTGGAGTCATCCACGAACTGGATGCGCTCCTCATCCTCGTTGAGCACCTCCACCGACAGACCCAGCGACTGCAGCTCCTTCACCAGCACCTTGAACGATTCGGGCACGCCCGGCTCCATGATGCTCTCGCCCTTGACGATGGCCTCGTAGGTCTTGACTCGGCCCACCACGTCGTCGGACTTGACGGTGAGGATCTCCTGCAGGATGTTGGCCGCGCCGTACGCTTCCAACGCCCAGACCTCCATTTCGCCGAAGCGCTGCCCGCCGAACTGCGCCTTGCCGCCGAGGGGCTGCTGGGTGATGAGTGAGTACGGCCCCGTGGAGCGCGCGTGGATTTTGTCCTCCACCAGGTGGATGAGCTTCAGCATGTAGATGTAACCCACAGCCACTTCCCGGTCGAACTGGTCGCCCGTGCGGCCGTCGTACAGCACGGCCTTACCGTTGCGCGGCAGGCCATTTTGCTCCAGCAACTCCTCAATGCGTTCCTCGCTCAAGCTGTCGAACACGGGCGTGGCGTAGCGTACGCCCATCTTCTTGGCAGCCCAGCCCAGGTGCGTTTCCAGCACCTGGCCCAGGTTCATGCGGGAGGGTGCACCCAGCGGGTTGAGGATGATGTCCACCGGCGTTCCATCCGCCAGGAAGGGCATGTCCTGTATGGGCACCACCTTGGACACCACACCCTTGTTGCCGTGGCGGCCAGCCATTTTGTCGCCCACGCTGATCTTGCGCTTTTTGGCGATATAAACTTTAACGAGCTTGATGACGCCCGGGGGCAATTCATCGCCCTTGCGCAGCTTGACCGTCTTCTCTTCGG
>JBOGTU010000003.1:0-21046 GCA_050695655.1 Chloroflexota bacterium
GGAGAGGAACTGCCGTCCACAGCAGGCCACAGTCTTGACAGGCAACACAGTTGCTCTCCCAGTCGGGAGAGGAACTGCCGTCGATAGCAAGCCACAGTCTTGACAGGCAACACAGTTGCTCTCCCGGCCGGGCAAGGAACGGCGCTGTTGGCTGCCTTAACCTTAACCAGCCACCGTGGTGGCCGCGGGGCATTCGACTGGCGGCGTGTCAGTGGAAGTGGATCTCCAGCGTGCCTTCTTCCAGGATGGCGTCCGCTGCCTGCAGGCCCTCCAGCGCTGGCGGCAGCTGCAGCACTCGCCGCATGCGGCCTACCTGCAGGATGAGCTCGCTCTTATGTTGCAGCAGGTCAATGTCGTCCTCATGGACGAAGGGCAGCTTGATGCTCAGCAGGTAGCCCGCGTCATCCCGCGAGAGGCGCTCTGCCTGGCCCCGCACCAGGACGTCCGCCGCGTCCATCGGCGGCGGAAAGAGCGCCAGGGCCAGTTCGCTGAGGAGTTTGTGGCCCACGACGTCGCGGTCGTACAGGGTGGCGCACAGGATGGGCCAGGCGGTGAAGGTGTCGGCCACGGGGCGCGGCACACGCTTTTGCCGGTTGAGCACGAGTGCATCCACGTTGTAGCCGTACAGGCTGGCAAAGGTGAGCGCCCGCTTGGACTCCCGCAGCGCCAGCTGCTCCGGCGACATGACCACGCGCAGCGAGCACTCCGCGCCGTCCATGAGCATGGCTCGCAGCCTGGCCAGCCCCTCGCATAGGCCTGCGCCCAGCGCCGCCAGCTCGCCCACGCTGCTCTCCCGGGCCAGCAGCCGCTGCAGCCACCAGCCCAGGCCCTCCAGGTGCCCCAACAGTTGCAGCGCGAAGACGGAGCTGCCGGCGTCCACCACCAGTACGTCATACTCGCCCTGGTCGCAGTGCTCCTGCAGGGCCAGCAGGCGCATGAAGTCTGCCAGGCCGGGCGCCAGCGTCAACTCCTCACTGGCGGTGCCCTCAAAGTCCACGCCGAACGCCTGGCACAGCAGTGGCTCCAGATCGGGCCAGCTGCGTTCCAGGCGCAGCAGTGGGTCAATTTCCTGGGCCCACAGGTTCGGCGCCAGCTCCGCCGGCTCGTCCGTGAGGGGGCTGTTCAAGCAGTCGGCCAGGCCCTGGGACGCATCAGTCCCCACCAGGAGGGTGCGCTTGTGGCTTTCAGCGCAACGCACCGCCGTCGCGGCGGCAATGGTTGTTTTGCCAGCGCCGCCCTTGCCGGTGTACAGCAGGATCCTCATGAGAAGGCCCGGCCAGAATAGCACACCAACAGTGCTCGCCTGCTGTGTACACAGCCGCGTCTCAGCGTGGGACGAGCTTCTGGGCGCGGCGGATGCAGCTGAAGATCTTGGTCGAGTGGCTCTTGAGGGAGCGCATGGCGGCAGCGTCGCCGTGCAGCAGGGCGGCGGCGTAGTCGGCCTGCATGGCCTGGGCGTGGCCGCCCACCTGCTGCATGAGCTCGCCAACGGGCGCCGCGCGCTCCGGCAGCGGGGCAATCTGCAGGTTTGCCGCCGCGGCGACAATGGCATCCATTGTCTGCTGGGCGCTGGCGCGCCAGCTCGCGTCTTCCAGGAGGGCCGGGTCCTGGCTCAGGCGCTCGTGCTGCAGCGTCCAGGCCTGCTGGGCGCGGCCCAGTTCGGTGAGGGCCGCTGCCAACCGAGTGAGGTACGCCACCGTTGGCGCGTCGAGTGGAAGGTTCGGCGGTGCCGGAGCGGGCGCCTTGGCCACGGGCGCTCTGTGCCGGCGTGTGGCAGTTTGCCGTTTGCGGTTCATCCCGTCAGCCGCGCGAGGTCGCCCGCGGCGGGGCACCCCGCGGCTTGCTGCTCGCCGGCACCGTGGCCTGCATCCTGCTCCGCGCGACCGCCACTGGCGTGGTACCGGCTTACTTCACCTCTACGGTGGCGCCAACTTCGGACAGCTTGGCTTTGATGGATTCGGCCTCCTCCTTGGAGACGGCCTCCTTCACGGCCTTGGGTGCGCCGTCCACCAGGTCCTTAGCTTCCTTGAGGCCCAGCTGAGTGATCTCGCGCACAACTTTGATGACGTTGATCTTGTTGGGGCCAATCTCGGTGAGGTTGGCGGTGAACTCGGTCTGCTCCTCCACAGGCGCTTCGGCGGCGGCACCGTTGCCCGCTGCCGCCGGGGCGGCCGCGTAGGCCATGGGCGCGGCCGCGGTTACGCCGAGGCGGTCCTCCAGCTTTTTCACGAGCTGGGAGAGCTCCAGCACGTTCAGCTCTTCAATCTGCTTGGAAATGGTGTCCAGGTCTGCTGCCATGTCAAACGATCTCCTTCATTCTTCTTCGTGGCGCGGGCCGGCGTCCGCGCCGGGCGCTGCCTCGTTTCCCAGGTGTGCTTGGTTAAGTGGCTTGGCCGAAGCTGCTCAGGCGCCGCCCTCCAATTGCTTGCCGCGCGCCACGAGCACGTTCAGCAGGCCGCGGGCGGTGCCGTTGAGTACGCTCAGCAGGTTCTGCACCGGCGCCGTGATGGTGCCCAGCACCTGTGCCTGCAAAACCGGCTTGGCGGGCAAGTTAGCCAGCGCCGCGACTTCCGCCGCGGTGAGCAGTGCGCCCTGCAGCAGCGCGGCCTTGATCTCCAGCACGCCACGTGATGCGCGAGAGTAGTCGTTCAAGCCCTTGGCGGCCTGCACTACGTCGTCATAGCCAAAGCCGATGGCCGTGGGCCCCTCCAGTGTGGCCGAGAGGTCCGCGTGGATATCCGCCTGAGCGGCGGCGAGCCGCGTGAGCGTGTTCTTGACGATGGAGTACTCCACCTTGAGCGGCTTGAGCTGGCCCCGCAGCTGCCGCAGGTCCTTCACCGTGAGGCCACGGTAGTTGGTGAAGATGGAGATGCTGCTGTCTCGGAGCCGCTGGGCGATCTCCTGGACAGCGTGCTCCTTTTCCTGTGTGGGCATAAACCTCCTCCGCGGGTACTCGCTAGGCGAGATTGTGCGTGCGCCCCCGCTCTCTGCGGATTGTTATGGCCGGTTACGCGCTTCTGAAGCGAGGCCGGCCCCTGACGGTGCCTATTTACTTCCCAGGGCCACGGTTTGTGGGATGTCCAGCTTGATCCCGGGGCCCATGGTGGTGCTCATGGTGATGCTCTTGATGTAGCTGCCTTTGGCGCCGCTGGGCTTGGCCTTCACCACGGCGTCCACAAAGGACCCCAGGTTGTTCAGCAACCCGTCCGGCTCGAACGACGCTTTGCCGATAGGGGCGTGGATGAGCGCGGTTTTGTCGACGCGGAACTCGATACGCCCGGCCTTCAGCTCCTTGATGGCGCGTGTCACATCGGTTGTGACAGTACCGGACTTGGGGTTGGGCATCAGTCCGCGGCGGCCCAGGATGCGGCCCAGCTTGCCGACGGAGGACATCATGTCCGGCGTGGCGATGGCCACGTCGAAGTCCAGCCAGCCATCCTCGATGCGCTTGGCCAGGTCGTTCCCGCCCACGTACTCGGCTCCGGCTTCTTCCGCCTCGCGCGCCTTGTCGCCCTGGGCGAACACGAGCACGCGCACGTTCTTGCCGGTGCCGGCTGGCAGGTCGGCCGTGCCGCGCACCATCTGGTCCGCGTGGCGTGGGTCCACGCCCAGGCGCAGATGCAGCTCCACTGTGGAGTCGAACTTCACCGTGGAGGTCTTCCTGGCCAGGTCCACGGCTTCCGCCGGTGCATAGGCCTTGTCGCCATCCACCAGCTTCACCGCTTCTTCGTAGCGCTTCCCGTGGTTCACGTCCTCACCCAGGTCCCTTCGTTCATCGAGCGTTCGGTAAAAATGCAGCCCTAAGGGTAGCAGCCCGCTACGCGATTTCAATGCCCATGGAGCGGGCAGTGCCGGCGATGATTTTCTCGGCGGCATCCAGGTCCTGAGCGTTGAGGTCCTTCATCTTGACCTCGGCGATCTCGCGTACTTTGGTGCGGGGCAGGCTGCCGATTTTGGTCTTGTTGGGTGTGGGCGAGCCCAATTCCACGCCCAGAGCCTTCTTCAATAGGTCCGCCGCGGGCGGCGTTTTGGTGACGAAGCTGAAGGTGCGGTCCTCAAAGATGGTGATCTCCACCGGGATGATGGAGCCAGCCTGGCTGGCCGTCCGCTCGTTGTACTCCTTCACGAACTGCATGATGTTCACCGCGTGCGGTCCCAGCGCGGTACCTACGGGCGGCGCGGGCGTGGCTTTGCCGGCGGTGATCTGAAGCTTGACGATGGTTTTGACTCTTTTGGCCATTTACCCTTTTTCCAATTGACTTATCGGGATGCGAACGGACATGGGCGGCCCGAAGGATTGCACTTTCACCTTGGCCAGGTCGCCATCCAGGGCCTCAATCAGGCCGGTTGAACCCTTGTAGCCGCCGCCGGTGACGTTCACTGCGTCGCCCGCGGCGAGCCGCGTAGGCGCTGCCACGGCGGCAGCCGGAGCGGTGGCCGCCGCCGCGCCCCCGGGCGCCTGCAGCTGGCTGAGTGGAATGCGCGCGGTCATTGGTGCGCCAAAGGAGTTGAGGCTCACCTTGGCCAGCTCGCCCTCCACCTCCTGAATCACGCCGGTCGAGCCCTTGTAGCCGCCGCCGGTGACCTGTACCGTGTCGCCTGCCTGCATCGCTGCTACAGCTTCTCCACTTGCAGAAAGTCGAGCTCCACCGGCGTTTCACGGCCGAAGAAGGACACCAGCACCCGCACTTTGCCCTTCTCCAGGTTGATGTCGTCTACCACCCCGATGAACTCAGCGAACGGCCCGTCAATGACTTTCACGCTCTGGCCGCGCTGGTAGCTGATGCGGGCCTTGGGTGCCTCGACCTCCATCTGCTTCAGGATCTGGCGCACCTCGTCCGTGCTGAGCGGCACGGGGCGGTTGCCGGTGCCCACGAAGCTGGTGACACCGGGCGTGTTGCGCACCACGTACCACGAATCGTCGGACAGCACCATCTGCACCAGCACGTAGCCGGGGAAGACCTTCTTCTGCACCGTGCGGCGCTGGCCGTTCTTGATCTCGATCTCATCCTCCGTCGGGACGATGACGTTGAAGATCTTGTCCGCCATGTCCATGGAGGCGATGCGGTGCTCCAGGTTGGCCTTCACCTTGTTCTCGTAGCCGGAATAGGTGTGGATGACGAACCACTCGGCTTCCGGGTGCGAGGTAACAACATCCTCGGCCTGGGCCTCGGCGGCTTCCTCGGGCGACAGCTCCGTCGCGGCCTCGGTGTCTACCTCCGCGCCTTCATCCACATCCAGGGCGCCAGCCAGGTCTATCTCCTCGATCAGCTGCTCGTCGCCCAACTCCTCCGGGGGTGCCTCAACCGCGACGTTCGTGGGGTTCGATCGTTTTGCCAAAAGCGTGTCCTCTCAGTGCACGAGCAGGCCAAAGGCCTGGTTGAGCACGAAGTCGAAACCGCCCAGCACCAAGCCGGTGCCGACGGACACGGCAAGGACCAGCAGCGTCAGCCGCACTGTTTCCTCGCGCGTGGGCCAGATGACTTTCCGTATTTCAATTCGCGTATCGCGAATGAACTGGGTGAGCGGGTTCCGGCGAGGGGCGCGATCCCGCCGCGCTTCCTGCCGGGGCGCGCGCACCGCGTTCGCCCGGGTTGGTAGCTTGATCGCCATGTTCTCGCCTTCTCTTCAGCCTGTGCCCGTTCCGTTCAACTCGCAGGCCCCGCCGGACTTGAACCGACAACCACCGGTTTTGGAGACCGGAGCTCTGCCAATTGAGCTAGGGGCCTAGATTGCGTGATGACCTTTGTAAGCGTGGGTACGTGGCTGGTCGGATAGAGGATAGCTCACCCATCACTGCCCGCGTCGATCTCGCCCCGCCGCTCGCTGTTACCGGGTTTCGCGGTGCGCCTGATAGCCGCGGCAACGAGGGCAGTACTTGTTCAGCTCCATCCGCTCCGTATCGTTGCGTTTGTTCTTAAAGGTGGAGTAGTTGCGCGACTTGCACGTTGGGCAAGCCAGCGTGATCACCTGCCGATCACCCTTTTTCGCCATCTTGAGCCTCCTTTACGCTCTCTCAATTCCCAAACCTCATCCTCTCAACCAGAGCCCACCTCGGGATTCGAACCCGAGACCTCGTCCTTACCAAGGACGCGCTCTGCCGACTGAGCTAGGTGGGCCTCCTTGAGACGAAAACGCATCCCGTACGCCTTGTCCAGGCGTGGGACGCAGCCTTTACTCTAGCATGCCGCGCCGCTCGCGGTTATCCTTCACGCTCGATGTCGGAGATGGTGCGGCTGCACGGCATGGCCTATGGAGGCGCGGCCGTGGGGCGACTGGCGGATGGCGCGGCGGTCTTCGTGGCGGGCGGGCTGCGGGGCGAAGTGGTGGAGGTGCAGGTTGCCGAGCGGAAGAAGAGTTTTGCTCGGGCGCAGCTGCTGCGCGTGGTAGAGCCGGCACCGGAGCGCGTGGCGCCGCCCTGTCCGCATTTTCGTGCCGGCTGCGGCGGTTGCCAGTGGCAATTCGGGGAATACGGCGCGCAGCTCCTCTATAAGGAAGATGTGCTGCGCGATCAGCTGAGCCGGTTGGGTGGCCTGCGGGACGTGCCGCTGCTGCCCTCGCTGGCGGCGCCAGAGGCGTGGGGCTACCGCAACGTGGTGGAGTTCCACGTGGGGCCCGAGGGAATCGGCTTCCATCGGGAGGGTACGCACGCGATTGTGGACGTGCAGAGCTGCCCGCTGGCCGAACCGGGCATCAACGCCGCCCTGGCCGCGGTGCGCACCAGCCGCAAACGGCTGGCCGGAACCGCCAGCGTCCAGGTGCGCACCGGTGCCGATGCCCTGCACCTCACCCTGGTCACGGACGACGACCCCCGCGGCTACAAGCTGCTGGCCACCGAGCTGGCCGATCGCCTTGGGGCAGGCGCGCGGGTTACAGGCGTGGCCAACGGCACGCCCAGAATGCGCGGCCTGACAGGCGACCCCTGGGTGTGGATGAACCTGGCCGGGCACCGCTTCCGCGCTTCGGCACTGTCGTTCTTCCAGGTGAACAGCGCCGTGGCCGGCCAGCTGGTCGAGCATCTTCTGCCGGCTGTTTCGCTTGGCAGCCGCGTGCTCGACCTGTACTGCGGCGTGGGAACCTTCAGCCTGCTGGCGGCCGAGCGCGCTGCCGAGGTCGTTGGCGTGGAGAACAGCGCCAGCGCCCTGGCTGACGCCGCCACCAACGCCGCCGAATTCGCCGCGAACAACCTGCGCCTTGTGCAGGCGGACGTTGGCGCTTCCCAGGCGCTGGCCGCGGAGCCGTGGGACCTGGCTATCCTGGATCCGCCCCGCTCCGGCTGCCCCGGCAGCGTGCTCGAGGTGCTCAATGCCGCGCGCCTTGCCTACGTTTCGTGCGATCCCACGACGCTGGCCCGCGACCTCCGCCTGCTTACCCAGCGCGGCTACCAGCTGGACAGCATGCGCCTGTTTGACATGTTCCCCCAGACGTACCACATGGAAACGCTCAGCCTGCTCAGCCGCTGAGCCGCGGCACCCAAGCTGACGAGGCAGGACATGAAGGCCTAATGACCCGCCATGGGTCAAGCGTGAGGTAAGCGAACAGGAGCTCACCTCGGGCACGGAGTGTGGGCTATCAGTCGGCAGCTATTACGTTCACAGTGACTTCTGCGCGCGGTCTGATGGACTGCTCACTCGGAATTACCGCTGCCCCGCGGTATCGCACTGAGAAGCGGAGCAGCTCAGCTGACCGCCCCACCCCAGGCACGGCTGCGCGCCTCAGCTTGAGACGGTAGAAGACAGCCCAATCGCCAGCGCTATCCGGGTGCGAATGCTGGTCAACTGCCCCGCCGACACCCGAGATGCCGTGGTGGCAACGCGCTTGAGCGACACGCTGGTGACGTGATGCGCCAGAGCCCAGCATCTCGCGGTCGCTCCATTCTCCGGGGTGGGAGCGATCATCACCGAAAACGCGGAGTGTGCCAGTTCAGCGTCAGTTGTGAGCGGAACGACGAGCGTGTTCGGATAGGCGTCCGGAAAGAGCCCGTCGTCCTCGACCACAACGGCGGGCCGGCGCTTTGTTGGCTCCGCGGGGAGTGCTCCGGTTCGCCAATCCACCAAGGCGATGCTGCCCGCAACCGGGCGGCTCACTGTTCGTCGGTTAGGGGCGTTCCAAACCCTTCCAGCTCCTGTTGGGCTTCAGGCGAGCCTTGCAGGTAGGCGACTATGCGCTCTCCCTCAAGCCGAATGGCTTCCCGCCGGAGTTTCTGAGCTTCCGCCTCCGCGATCTCGCGGACAAAGGCGCTCAGTCCTTTGCCGTGTTGGCGCGCGCCAGCCTCAAGTACTGCCCTATCCAGCGGGTCGAGCCGAATCGTGAGGGTTGCGGACATGGATACACCGTAACACGCTGCTGTGCCGCGGCGGCAAACACGCTGATACGACGATGCAGCGCGGCCTTTTCAAAGCGAGGGCTCTGCCTGCAACGCTTTCCACGGCCGGCGTAGTTGCGTGCGAAGGGCGCCAGGGCGCCCGCCTGGCGCCAGTTTTGCTACGGGTGGGGGAAAAAGAGCAGCGGAGCCCACTGGTGATCCTCAAATTACGTCACATTCGCCTGGACCCGTTGCTGCTGCGTGTTCTCTGCCCGCTGCTGCCGCGCTGGAGCCTGGTGTGGCTGCTGAGCTTGTTGTGGCACGCGCGCAGCACGCCTGGCCTGGGCGCATTTGCCGCGCTCCGGCGCCGGCACACTGCTCGCCCATCGCATTGAGCGTCCCCCGCGCCTGGCCCCTTCTGGTTTGCGCCAAACTTCTACGCTGCTCGGCTAATGCATCGAGCGAGCGAATAGCCGAGTCCCTCTCCCTGGCGGGGAGAGGAACCCGGCTGGCGCCGCCTACACCTTGATAGGCAACACAGTTTCTTCCCCAGTCGGGCGGGGAATACGACTGGGCGAAGGTGAGGATAGGCCAATACCCACGCATCCGCAGCGAGCACGCTTGCAGCTTGAGGAACCATCACTTGGCGGATGATGCTGAGCCGCCGCCGGAGCGTGGTGAACAGGAGTGCGGGCCGAGGTCAGCGCGCGGGCGCGTCGCTCGCGGGGAACGAATCCATGGATGCGCGGGTAACCGCGTCCACCGGCTGGCGGACCCGGTCGAGCGCATCGGGCGCCAGGCCAGGCCGGGCCGTAGAAGGAATCCAGCCGGGTGCCACGCGCAGCACGCGGCCCAGGTTGAGCGACCAGCCAAGGCCCCAGGCGGTGGGCGTGAAGAGCCCGCCGTCCGGGTTCCAGAGCGCCGCCTTGAACCGGCCCGATGTGGGCGGGCGGAAGTCGTAGGGCACCCCTAACATCCGGCCATGCCAGGGGCGCTGCTCCTCCGGCCGGGACATCTCACTGGCCACGGCCAGACTAACCAGGCCCAGAGCAGCTAGTGTCACCAGCCGGCTCAGGCGCCCACGCCGCCGTCGGCGGCCGCGCGTCAAGCTCTCCATTCGTTCTCCCTCCCTGATTGAGCGGTCACGGCGCCGGCCACCGCGGCCTGTTTCGCTGTCCACGTCGTGCTGATGCCTCTCGGCAGCCAAAAGCATGCCAGATACTCCCCTGCCGGCGTACAGCCACCGACTGGCTGGTGGGTTGTTGGCACGAAAGGTGCGATGACAAGGGACCAGACATTGATAGGGAGGATGTTGATGATGCAGATCGCGTTTGGTGCGCCGGTGACCACGGCCGATGGCGTCCAGATTGGGACGGCGGACAAGATGATCTTCAATCCGGCCAGCGGCCAAACGGAAAAGGTGGTGGTGCACAAGGGCCACCTCTTTGGCCGCGACGTGGCGATTGACCTGGGTCGCGTTCGCGCGGCGGCGCCCGAGGGCGTGCAGCTGGCACTCACACGGCAGCAGGTCGAGCAGTTGCCGGATTTCTACGCCAGCGACTACCAGTTGCCGCCAACGACCTGGATTCCGCCGTATGACTGGCCTGCCGGGGGCGTGCTGTGGGCCGGCGCCCTCGGCGCGGCCTATCCGATGATGCCGCCAGTGGAAACCGTGCATGCGGCTGGCCCGCACACTGAGCGGGATGACGTGGTGGTGGAAGCAGGCACAACCGTGCTCGCCCGCGATGGCGACAACCTGGGGCAGATTGCCAACGTCGTGCTCGACGTCGATAGCGGCAGACCAGCGCGGCTGGTCATCCGCCAGGGCGTGATCTTCACGCACGACGTGGAGATTCCCGGCGATTGGTTGGACCGCCTCGAAGCCGGCGTGGTGCAGCTCACGGTCGATCGCGCGGCCGTGGAGGAACTGGCTCAGAAGCAGCGCAGGCAGGAGTAAGCCCGCCGCCTGGAGGCAGGTGCCGATGATGGCGCGGGCCCGCATGCGTTCCAGGCCTCATGCCGCCAGCGAGTCCTTGAGATGAGTTGGCGAAGATTCGCCAGCCTGGAGTGCAGGCGGCGTTTAGGCCAGGCCGGGCGCGCTGCCGAGAAACGCGCTGGGGATGCGGGTAGCGGGCTCCATGATGCTGTCCACCAATCCGTAGGCCACGGCCTCCTCCGGATTCATCCAGTGGTCGCGGTCAAAGTCATGAGCGATCCGCTCCACATCCTGCCCGGTGTGCAGGGCCAGCAGGCGATGGATGGCGGACTGCTGCCGCAGGACCTCGTTGGCCTGGATCTCGATGTCCCGCGCTGCGCCCTGCGCACCGCTTTGAGCCTGGTGCATGTGGATGGTGCTGTGGGGCAGCACGTGCCGCTTCCCTTTTGCACCACCTGCCAGCAGCACCGTGCCCATGCTGGCCGTGACCCCCACGGCCACCGTCGACACATCTGGCCGCAGTAGCTGCATGGTGTCGTAGATGGCCAGGCCGGCATAGACGCTGCCGCCGGGTGACTGGATGTACACGTTGACATCCTTGTCCGGATCCTCGCTTTCCAGGAACAGCAGCTGCGCCACGACCAGATTGGCCAGCTGATCGTCGATGGCCGCGCCGATGAAGATGATGCGGTCTTTCAGCAGACGTGAGTAGATGTCGAACGCTCGTTCGCCGCGGGCTGAACTTTCGATGACCATTGGAACCATGCCAGGGCCTCCTCATGAGCTATCGTGTAAGGTATGTTACATACATGCAAGAGTATTATCAAGCCATGCAGTTCAGTGGCTGGCTGCAGGCCAGCATGCAGAGGCGGGGACTCTCCCAGGCCCAGTTGGCGCGCACGCTGGGTGTTGCCGATGCGCAGGTTTCCCGCTGGCGCCGGGGCCAGGTAGTGCCGACAGTGCAGTCGCTGCAGCGCATTGCCGACGCGCTTGGTGTGGCCCGCGGCACGTTAGATGTGCTGGCGGGCTACCCCGTGGAGCCGGTGCCCGCCGCGGCCGATGCCGAGCTCGATGCGCGCGCTGCCGAACTGCGCGAGCTGCTGCGCAGCCAGGTTCCGCGCGACATCTGGCAGGCCTATGTGAACGGCTGCGAGGCGTTAGCCGTGGCCCTCAGCCGCTCCCACGCGGCCAGCAGCGGCGAGTCCGCCTCACACCTACCGCACAGTATTGGCTTCCGTACTCAGGATGACTCGGCCCTGGGGCACGGCACGGAGTCACCGCCGGAGATGCGCAACCAGGACTGAATCTGTCCGCTGATGGCATTACAGTGACTCCCATCAAGTGTGGGGAGCAGCAGATGACCGAGCAGCAGATTTTTGTGTCCGCCGACCGGGCCCTGAATGGCGTGGTGGCGCAAATTCGAGACGATCAGTGGACCATGGTGATGCCGCCCAGCTTTTCGGTGCGCCAGCTGGATCACCCGCCGACGTTGCGAGAGATCGTCAACTACCATGCCTACGACGATGCCTGGGTGCCGGACATGCTGGCCGGGCGCACCATGGATCAGGCGGGCAAGGCCACGTTCGATGGCGACTTGCTGGGGGCCGACCCCAAGGGCAGTTTTGCCGCCATCGTGCACGCGGCCTGCGTTGCCGCTGAGGCGCTGACGGACCCGGAGCGCACGGTGCACTGCTCCTTTGGCGACTACCCCATCCGCGAATACTTCTGGCAGATCAACAGCTTTCGCGGCCTGCGAACGCACGACATCGCCCGTGTGATCGGCGTGCCAGCGGCGCTGCCCGATGCGCTCATCCAGGGGCTGTGGGATGAGATCGCCCCGCATGCCGAGGAGTGGCGTGCCCTGGGGGTGTTTCCCGCGGCCATTCCCGTACCCGCCAGCGCGTCCCTGCTGGATCGCCTGCTCGGCCTCACCGGTCGCGACCCCAAAGTTGCCGCCTGACAAGCATGCGCCCGGGGGCGGGCGATCCAGCCCGCTCTCCCAACTAGGGTGAAAGCGGAACCTGCTTGCGGCAGCACCAGGCAGCCCCTCCTGTTGAACGGCCTACCTTCGCCGCCGCCCAAGCACCGGCCAATCGAGCTGCCGCTGGGCGCTCAGCCTGGGCGCTGCGGGTACGGCTCCTTGTCCCAGTGGTGCTCCACCTCCAGGCGGCGGATGGTGCCGGTGAGCGAGCGCATGACGATGGAGCTGGTGCTGGCGCCGTGGCCGAAGAAGTGCACGCCGCGCAGCAACTCGCCATCGGTGACGCCGGTGGCGGCGAAGAACACATCGTTGGAGTGGATGAGGTCGTCCCCGGTGAACACGCGCTTGAGGTCAGCCTCGGGCAGCCCGGCGTCCAGCGCGGCACGGCGTTCGTCCTCAGTGCGCGGCCAGAGCCGGCACTCGATCTGCCCGCCCATGCACTTAGCAGCGGCGGCAGCCAGGACGGCTTCCGGCGCGCCACCAACACCCATCAGCACGTCGAGCCCGGTTTGCTCGTGCATGAAGCAGCTGAGGGCGCCGGGCACATCGCCATCCGGGATGAGTTTGATGCGTGCGCCGGCTTCGCGAATCTCCTTCACCAGGTCCTTGTGGCGGGGGCGGTCCAGCACCACCACCGTGAGGTCGCTGATCTCGCAGTGCTGCGCGCGGGCGATGCGGCGCAGGTTCTCGGCAGGCGTAGCCTGAATGTCCACCGCCCCTGCCGCCTCGCGGCCGACCGCGATCTTGTCCATGTACACGATCTTGGGTGGGAAGTACATGCTGCCGGCTTCGGACACTGCAACGACGGAGATGGCATTGGGCTGGCCGATAGAGGTGAGCGTGGTGCCTTCGAGCGGGTCGACCGCCACATCGGTCCGAGGTGGCATGCCGTTGCCGATCTTCTCGCCAATGAACAGCATCGGCGCTTCGTCCTTCTCGCCCTCGCCAATGATGACGGTGCCATCCATGTCGACAGAGCCGAGGGTGTACCGCAGCGCATCCACCGCCGCCTGATCGGCAGCTTCCTTATCGCCGCGCCCCATCCAGCGTGCCGCGGCCACGGCAGCCGACTCGGTTGCGCGTACCAGCTCCAGCGCCAGGTTTCGTTGAAGGATTGCTTCCGGCACCGACGGCCTCCGGAGACATGAATCGAGCGACCCACCTCGAAGGGCCGCCCGTCTCCTTTGCCTGTTATAGCAGGTCGATTCTGCCCCAACCGGGGCACCGCGAGCCCCCGCCCCAACTTGGCCGAGCCCCCGCGCGCGCGCTCCGCACTATACTCACGCCCGTTGGCCACGGACGTTGCGGCGGACCGGCAGCGGCGCCTGGGTGCTGTGCTGGCGCCGGCTGGCATCGCCTTTCTGGCGCTGACCAC
The DNA here is from genome assembly GCA_050695655.1 of Chloroflexota bacterium. GTDB lineage: Bacteria > Chloroflexota > JAJPGV01 > JAJPGV01 > JAJPGV01 > DATKQD01. The sequence goes on from JBOGTU010000003.1 coordinate 13,598, forward strand.
TGGTGGTTACCTGTATCTGCTGGCCAGCGACACGGTCGATGGTCTGCGGGGCAACGCCCAATGGCACTTGCCCTATGTGGCGCAGCCGGCCAATGCCTGGTGGTGGGTGCCACTGCCCGCCGTGGCGGCCATGCTGCTGCTGGCGCTCAGCCAGCGCTTCCAGGCGCTCGTGCTGGCGCTGGAAATCGTGGCCGGCTCGATATTCGCCTATCTGCTGTTTGCTGCGCAGTGGGGCGGCGGCGACAACCTGCTGGCCAAAGTCCTCAATGGGCCCACGGCATTTTGGAGTGCCGCCGTCCAGATTCGGAACCTACCGGCGACGCTGCGCCACTACGCGGCCTTCATGGCCAGCGTCTCACCTTCACACGCCGCGTCGCACCCGCCGGGGGACATGCTGCTCTTTCGCGGCCTGAATGCGCTCATGCTGAGTCAGCCAGCCTGGGCGCACGTTGTACTCGGCGCGGGCCGCCCCTTCATCTCTGGCTTGCCGATGCTGCTCAAAGCAGGCGACGCGCCAGCGTTGCTGGCCGGGGCCATCGCCGCGATACCCGTGGTCGTGCTGCTGGGCCGGCTGGCCGCGGCACCGATCGCGCTGCTCGCAGCGCGGTTGGGCGTGAACGGCATGGCCGCGGGCCTGCTTTCCCTCGTGCTGCCCACCGCGCTGGTGCATCTGCCGCTGTTGGACACAGCCTACCCCCTGTTGAGCGCGGCTACGGTGCTGATCGCGGTGCTGGCGACCCAGCGGCGGTCCCCGGTGCTGGCCCTGGTGGCAGGAGTGCTCTTTGGGGCGAGCCTGCTGTTCACCGCGGGCCTGCTGGCGGTTGGCCTGTTGATCGGCATTTACGCCCTGCTGACCGCGGGCTGGCGCAGCGGGCTGATCCTGGGCGCGCTCATGCTGGCCGGCTGGGCTGCAACCTGGCTGCTGCTGTACCTGATCGCCGGCATCAACCTGATCGCCATCTTCAGCTTCATCAACCATTACCAGCAGGAGTTTGAGGCGCAGCGGAGCTACTGGTTGTGGGTGAGGTGGAAGTGGTACGACTTCGCGATGTTCTGCGGGCTGCCGATCACGGGACTGTGTCTGTGGTTTCTGGTGCAGTCCGCTCGTCGCTGGCGAGCGCATACGCCGCTGGACATAGACCGCTTCTTCGTGGCCTGGGCCTGCATGATGGGGTTTCTGTGGTTCTCGCCGGCAGCGCGAGCCGAAGTGGGCCGGCTGTGGGCGCCGATGATGTGCTTCGCGGTGCTGTTCGCTGCGCGCGCGCTGCCGCGCGGCCGCTGGCCGCTGGCTACCGTGCTCCTGCTGGAGATTGCCCAGGTGATGGTCATCAACCGCTACCTGGAGGTGATCAATTCCGGCTGAGGCTCGGAGTTTGGCATACTGCCGGCATGACCACAACGATCACCGTCTACTCCGACTTCATATGACCCTTCTGCTACATCGGCAAGTCGCGTGTCGACCGCCTCATGCAAGAGCACCCCGAGCTGGAAGTGGAGTGGAAGGGTTTCGAGATCCATCCGGAAACCCCGGCTGACGGATCGGCGCGGCGTTCCATGCCGCCGGACCGGCAGAAGGCGGCCGACGATCACATCGCCGCCATGGCTCGGGAGGCCGGCGTGGAAATGAGCCGGCCGGACTTTCGCACCAGCTCGCACCTGGCGCTCGTAGCCGACGCCTTTGCGCGCGACCAGGGCCAGGTGAACCCGTTCCACGAGAATATGCTGCACGCCTATTGGACAGAGCACCGTAACATCGGCCTGCTGGAGGTGGTGCTGGACGTGGCTGCCGCCAGCGGCCTGAATGCGCCGGAACTGCGCGCGGCCATTGAGGACGGGCGCTACGAAGCCGAGCTGGCCGAGGTGTACGACGAGTGCAACCGCTACGGCATCAACGGTGTGCCCACCTTCCTGGTGGGCCGCTACATGGTGGTGGGGGCGCAGCCCTACGATGTGCTTGAGCGGGCGCTGAAGCTGGCCCGAGAGGACGAGACACCGGCTGAGGTGCCGGGCGGCGCCGCGAGCTGATGGTGGTGCGCGGACGTGGCCCTGGCCGGCCGCGTGCCGCGCGGCTCAGGCGCCGACGATGCGGTTGCGGAGCAGGCCCACCCGTTCGACCTCGGTTTCCATGACGTCGCCATTCACCAAAAACTCGGGAGGCTTGCGGGCGAAGCCCACACCATTGGGCGTGCCGGTGGAGATGATGTCGCCCGGCTCTAGCGTGATGGTGTCGGTGATATCGGCGATGCAGGTGGCGATGTCGAAGATCATCAGCGAGGTGACGGAGTCCTGCTTGGTGACGCCGTTGACGCGGCACATCACCCGCAGCTGCTGAGGATCGGCAATTTCGTCGGCCGTCACCAGCCACGGCCCCATGGGTGAGGCCTTGTCCAGGCTTTTCCCTTTGAAGAACTGGCGCCCGTGCCGGTACTGCACGTCGCGCACGGAGAAGTCGTTGAACACGGTGTAGCTGTGGACGTGCTCCAGCGCGTGCTCGCGTGAGATGTTGCGGCCGGCCCTGCCAATGACGACGGCCAGCTCGGCTTCCCAGTCGTTCTCGATGGAGATCTTGTCCAGCTGGATGTCGTCGTACGGGCCGCACACCGAGGTGGGCGCTTTGGTGAACCACACCGGGTACTCCGGCAGCACCACCTGCTGCCCACGCGCGGCCGCGCCCTCCTCCACGTGGGCCTTGTAGTTCAGGCCCAGGCAGAAGATGTTCTTGCTCGGCTTGGGGAAGGGCGCCAGCAGCGTGAGGCCCTGGAGTGGGTACTTGGTGGCGTGCTCCAGGTTGCGGCGCACGCGCTGCAACGCCGTCTCGCCACCCTCCACCAAGGCCAGCATGGTGGGAGCCGACTGGGTCACATCGGCGACATCGTCCCCGACCACCACGCCAACGCGCTGTTGATCCTCACGGCTGAATGTGACGAGGCGCATGGAGCATCCTCCGACGGCAGAATGTGGGCGCGGCCGATGATAGCACGGCCGTTTGAGGCCCTCTGGGACCTGGTACCCTCGGCTGGTGGCGCGGGCGAAAGCGGCGCGCCACGTTACCATGAAGGGCATCCGCGACGTTCTGCTGCAGCTCCTCAGCAATTACCTGTGGTCGTGGGATGACCGTGTGGGCGCCGTGCTGGCGGAGCTGCCTGGCCCATCCGCCAATCCTCATCAGGCTGTGCGTGATCTGACCGACGAGCAGCTCCAGCAACTGGCGGCGGCGGGATTCGGCGCTCGTTTGGAGCGGGCGCAAGCGCATCAGCAGGCGTACCTGGCCGGCGCGCCCCGCACCCGCAAGGTCGCCTACTTCAGCGCTGAGTTTGGGTTGCACGAATGTTTGCCCATCTACTCCGGCGGCCTGGGCGTGCTGGCGGGCGATCACATCAAGTCCGCCTCGGACCTGGCCCTGCCGCTGGTGGCCGTGGGGCTCATCTACCGCCACGGCTACTTCCGCCAGCACATTGATGGACGGGGCCAGCAGCACGAGGAGTATCCCGAGCTGCGGCCCGAGGAACGAGGGCTGCGGCGGGTCGCCCTGGCCGATGGGCGGCCGCTGGAAATCTCACTGCGAATGGACGGGCGACACCTCAATGTGCAGGTGTGGCAGGCGAACGTGGGCCGCGTGCCGCTGTACCTGCTGGACACTAACCTGGACAGCAACCAGGAAATGGATCGCTGGATCACCAGCCACCTCTACGGCGGTGACCGTGATACACGCATCAAGCAGGAGATCGTGCTGGGCGTCGCCGGGTTCCGTGCGCTGCGGGCACTGGGCTGGGACAGCATCGAGACCTTTCATTTGAACGAGGGCCACGCGGCGCTGCTGTGCCTGGAGGCGATGCGCGAGTTCGTTGCGCGTGGCGCATCCCTGGGCTGGGCGCAGGCGCGGGCAGCCGAGCGTATCGTGTTCACTACGCACACGCCCGTCCCCGCCGGACACGATACCTTTGCGCCGGAGCTGGTAACCCAGTACCTGAGCCACTACGCGGCCGAGGACCTGCGCTGCGAGCTGTCAGCCCTGCTGGAACTGGGCGGCGTGGGCCAGAGCGGCGAGCACTTTTCCATGACCGAGCTGGCGCTGAACGTGTGCCGCGCGGCCAATGGCGTGTCCCGCCGGCACGGCTCCGTGACGCGCGCCCTCTTCCCCACGCGGCCTATCGACCACATCACCAATGGAGTGCACCATCTCACCTGGGTGTCGCGGGCCATGAAACAGCTGTTCGATACGCATTTGCCCGGCTGGCGCGAGGATCCGGAGTGCCTGGCACGGGCGCCACTGCTGCTGCCGGACGATCTGCTGGAGCTGGCGCACCAGCGCAACAAACACGAACTGATCGATTGCGTGAACGCCCTGCCGGGCCAGGCCGCCTTCAGCGCCGAGCACTTCACTATCGGCTTCGCCCGCCGCTTCGCCGCCTACAAGCGCGCCGGCCTGCTGTTCAGCGATCTGGAGCGGCTGACGCGGCTGGGCACGCAGGGCGTGCAGTTGGTGATCGCCGGTAAGGCTCACCCGCGGGATGAAGAGGGCAAACGCCTCATTCAGGAGGTGGTGCGCCTGTGCGCTGGCGGCTGGCTCCACGCCGCCTTCGTGGAGGACTACGACCTGGCCATCGGCCGGCTGCTCACGGCAGGTGCCGATGTGTGGCTCAATACGCCCCGCCGCCCACTGGAGGCCTCGGGCACCAGTGGCATGAAGGCCAGCCTCAATGGCGTGCCGCACCTTTCCGTGCTGGATGGCTGGTGGGCCGAGGCGTTCGATGGCCGCAACGGCTGGGCCATTGGCACGGATGAGGGTGAGAGCGCCGGCCTGCTGGATGAGAACGCGACCGACACCGAGACCGCGGCCGAGGATGCGCGTGACGCGGAAGCGCTGTACCGCCTGCTGGAGGAGGCCGTGCTGCCGGAGTATTTTGGCCAGCGCGCGGCCTGGCTGGGGCGGATGAAATGCGCCATCGCGACCGGGGCGCACTTCACCAGCCAGCGCATGGCAGCCGAGTACGCCCACCGCGCCTACCGCCTGTAAGCAGCCGGCTGCCTGATCGCAGAGGCCGTGGTAACATTCACGTGAACGTGAGAGTGCCCAGCCCGCCGGATGGCCCGGCCCCAAGCCCCGGGGTCACCCAGGGGTCGCGCTTCAGCCAGGCCCTGATCTCCCTGCGGATGTACAACTTCCGCGTCTACTGGTGCGGCCAGCTGGTGTCCCAGGCCGGAACGTGGATGCAATCGGTGGGCCAGGCCTGGCTGGTGCTGGAGCTGACCAATTCGCCCGTCGCGCTGGGCACCGTGGTGGCGCTGCAAACGCTGCCGGTGTTGTGCATGTCGCTCTTCGCGGGCGTGATCATCGACCGTGTGCCCAAGCACCGCCTGCTGCTGGGCACGCAAACCACGGCGCTCATCCAGTCCGCCATCCTGGCCGCGCTCACGCTGTCAGGCCACATCCAGCTGTGGCAGATCTACATCCTGGCCACCATGCTGGGCTGTGTGAACGCCTTCGACAACCCCACAAGGCAGTCGTTCGTGATGGAACTGGTGGGGCGGGAGAACCTGGTGAACGCGGTGGGGCTCAATTCCGCGCAGTTCAACAGCGCCCGGCTTATTGGCCCTTCCCTGGGCGGGCTGGTTATAGCGCAGGCTGGCGTGGGCATGTGCTTTCTCGTGAACTCGGTCAGCTTTTTCGCATCGCTGGCGGCGCTGCTCATGCTGCGGACGGCCGAGCTGCACGTCGTGAGCGATCGGCGTGTGGGGCAGCGTGTGGTGCAGGAGTTCAGTGAGGGCATCCGCTACCTGCGGCGCATGCCACAGCTGCTCACGGTGATCATCGTGCTGGCTGGCATCGGCTGCTTTGGCTACAACTGGAACACAGTGACGCCGCTCGTTGCCACGGACCTGCTGCACGTGGGGGCCGAGGGCTTCGGCCTGCTGGTATCCGGGCTGGGGCTGGGGTCGCTGGGCGGGGCCGTGGTGGTGGCCGTGCGCGGGCGGGCTTCCATGCGCGTGCTGCTGGGGGCGGCGGGCGTGTTCAGCCTGGCCTACCTGGCGCTGGCGCTCACGCACTGGTACGGCCTCTCCTTCGCGCTGTTCGCGGTGCTGGGCTTTGTGGGGCTCACCTTCAGCACGGCCGCCAACACCATGCTGCAGCTGGGCACGCCGGATAGGCTGCGCGGCCGGGTGATGGCCGTGTACACGCTGCTGATGCTCGGCAGCACACCCATCGGGTCGCTGTTCACGGGCTTTCTCACCGGGGCCGCCGGGATTCAGTGGACCATCGCCACGGAGGGCAGCATCTGCGTCGTGGCGGTCTCCCTGGCCATTGCCTATCAGCTGCGCCACCGCTCTCTGTCGCGCGGATCGCCCGATGCCGCGGCGCGCTTAGCAGTCACTTGACAGGACTGCTAAGATAAATGGCGGCTCGGGACCCCGAGAAGAACATTCCCGAAGAAACTACTCCAACATGGAGGTGAGTGGAGGCTTATGCCCGCTGCAACGTCAACAAAGGTCCAGCCGCTGGGCGACCGCGTGCTGGTGAAGCCGCTGGAGCGCGAAGAAGTGTCCAAGGGGGGCATTGTGCTGCCGGACACGGCGTCGGAACGCCCGCAAGAGGGCACCATCCTGGCCGTGGGTAGCGGCCGCGTGCTCGACGATGGCACCAAGGTGCCACTGGAAGTGAAGACTGGAGACAAGGTGCTGTACGCCAAGTACTCCGGCACCGAAATCAAGGTGGAGGGCGAGGACCTGCTGATCGTCAGCGAGCGAGACATCCTCGGCATCTTCGCCTCCTAAGCGCCTTCGCGCAGATTCATCAATCCAAGCCAAACAACCAGGCACAACAGGCAGCTCAGAGAAGGAGTTAGGACGACATGGCAAAAATGCTGGCATTCAATGAGGATGCCAGGCGTTCGCTGAAGCGCGGTGTGGACGCGATGGCGGACGCCGTGAAGGTGACCCTGGGCCCGAAGGGCCGCAACGTGGTGCTGGACAAGAAGTTCAGCGCCCCCACCATCACCAATGATGGCGTGACCATCGCTAAAGAGATCGAGCTGGAAGACCCCTACGAGAACATGGGCGCCCAGCTGCTCAAAGAGGTCGCCACCAAGACCAACGACATCGCTGGCGATGGCACCACCACCGCGACCGTGCTGGCCCAGGCCAGGACGGTCGCCGTGGTGGTGCCGTCGCCGGCCACGTCGTCGGTCTTCTTGGCCACTTCCTTGACCAGCTCGGCGCCGATCCTCTCGAACGGGTCCTCGAGGTCGATCTCCTTGGCGATGGACACGCCGTCGTTGGTGATCGTCGGGGCGCCCCACTTCTTGTCGAGCACGACGTTGCGGCCCTTCGGGCCGAGGGTCACCCGCACGGCGTCGGCGAGCTTGTTCATCCCTGTCTCGAGGGACCGCCGGGCGTCTTCGTCGAAGGCGATCAGTTTAGGCATTGGGGCAAAAACCTCCGTTGTTCCAC
>JBOGTU010000004.1:0-2087 GCA_050695655.1 Chloroflexota bacterium
CGTGGCGCCCTGCCTGAGCCCAGCCACTCGGCTGAGCGCAGCACCTCGGCAAGCGCGCCGGCCGGATCCGCGGTCGAGGTCGCCAGCGCATTGGCGTCCATCCCCGCCGGGAACAGCACCCGGAAGCACTCGACCCCCTCCGCCTGAAGGCGCTCGGCGAGCTTGACCGCGGCACGATCGCCCGCCTCGTCGCGGTCATAGGCGATCAGCACCCGCTCCACACCGTGCTCCTTGAACGCGGCCAGGTGCTCGGCGGTGAACCCCTCGACCCCGTAGGCGGCGGTCACATGCCGCTGGCCGTGGGACCAGAACGACAACGCGTCGATCAACGACTCGCACAACACGACCTCGCGCGAGGCCTTCAGCGCCGCCCGGTTGAACACGCCCCGGTGCGCGCCCGGGAGGTAGAGATGCACCGGCGTCCCGGGCCTCAAGTGATCACGGATCTTGCGCCCATAGAGCTGCACCGCGACCCCGTCCGCGTCGGTGATCGGAATCATCAGCGACCCCGTCAAATGCTCGTGCCCGGAGGACCGAATGACACCGAGGTGCTGCAGGCGGCCGCGGATCTCCGCCCCAGCCTGCCGGTTCTTCGCCGGCAGCCTGTAGCCGAGCGTCCGGTTCGCGTAACCCAGCCGGAACCACTCCACCAGCTCCGCATGCACCAGCCCCCGCCGCCCCAAATACGCAAGCGCCTCCCGCGACTCCTTCAGCGTCTGGTGATAGAAGCCGACGACCCGCTCCAACAGCTCGCGGTCGTCCGCCGTGCGCTCAAGCGGCGAGGGCAGTTTCGTCACCGTCGAAGACCGCGCCAATCGAGCCCGGTCGGCGACCGGGGTTGGCACGACCCCGTCCCGGAGCAGCTCGACCGCATGCCGAAACGACACCCCCTCCGCCCGCATCACCCAATCGACCACGCTGCCGCCCACCTGGCAGGCGCCCAGGCAATGCCACAAGTTCTTGCCCGGCGAGACCACCAACGAGGCCGTCGCATCGTCGTGGAACGGACACCGCCCCACCAAGTCCAGCCCGACCTGCCGCAACGCGACCCCGCGGCCTTCGACCAGGCGCTGCAACGACACCTCGGCCTTGAGCCGGGCCACCAGCTCATCCGGGACGCGGGCCACAAGGCCTCCAGAGTCAGGAAACTTGTCAAGAGCGCTAGTTAGCTCTCTACTATCTAGCTATCTGACTCTGCGATGTCAAGCAACACGCGAGGAGGCCCCTATGGTCAGAACCGACACCACGCCCCTGCACGGCCCAGGAAGCGAACCCGTGACCGACGCCAACTTCGCCGCCCGACTCGCTGGCGTCCGCAAACAACGCGGTCTCACCCAACAAGCCCTCGCCGAACGCTCCGGCGCCCACGTCACCCAGGTCCGCCGCTACGAAGCCGGCACCAGCGCCCCCACCCTCGACGTCCTGCGTAACCTCGCCCTAGCGCTGAACACCAGCGCCGACTCGCTCCTATTCGACGAAGGCGAACGCGGCCCCGAAACACCCAGCCTGCGACTCCACCTCGAAGCACTCGACCAACTCGACCCCGACGAACAAGCCAACGTCCGCGCCTTCATCGAAGGCGCCCTCCTGCGCCACCAAGTGCGCCAAGTCAACGTCAGCTGAGCTGGCCTGGGCCACCGGGCCAAACCTCGCTCGGCTCGTAGTACTCACGGTCGTCCTCTGACCTGACAACCACGCCCGCAACCACATAGCCGTCGAAATTCGACGCCGCCACGGAAAAGAACCTCTGCTTCTCGTCGGGCAACAGCCCGGTCTCTTTCGTGATCTCTTCGGTCAGCAAACCGTTCGCACTGGAAATCACCAGCCCCGGCAACGATGAGCGCAGGCGCATCGCCTGAACATTTTGGAAGGCCACATCGACGCGCCTGCCGAAGTGTTCGCTCTTCGTGCTACGCAGCAGCAAACGTCTCATGCTCACCGTGTAGCCCCAGATCTGAAACTCCCGATCGGGGTATTCGATGCTGGTATCAGTCATGATCAGCCGAACGGATTCGGAACGACGGCGCCGCCGCGAACGAACGTCACACTCGGAAGTCGGCCCGCGCAAACAAGCTGAGCCATCTCCC
>JBOGTU010000005.1:0-85052 GCA_050695655.1 Chloroflexota bacterium
CACCATCCACATGCACCAGGCGCACAGCGGCACGCAGGGCGCCGCGACGGACATCGAGATCATGGCCCGCGAGATCATTCGCCTGCAAACTATGTTGCGCGAGATTCTGGCGCACCACACCGGGCAGCCGTATGACAAGATCGCGCACGATTCAGATCGCGACTACTGGCTCACAGCCAACCAGGCGATGGAGTACGGCCTGGTGGATGAGATTCTGCAGCCGGCCAGCAGCAAGGATCTGGCGCTCGTGGGCGGACCCACCGCCAGCTCAAACTGAGCGGCGCGCTTACGCCGCGAAGGCGGAGGGGCACAGCTCGGCCACCGAGCAACTGCCGCAGCGCGGGCGCTGCGCCGTGCAGCACTGCCGACCGTGGAAGATCAGCAGGTGTGCAAAGAGCGTCCACTCCGGCCTGGGCACCAACGACATGAGGTCCTGCTCCACCTTCACCGGATCATCCTGTGGCGTGAGGCCCAGCCGCCGGGCGATACGCCCCACGTGCGTGTCCACCACCACGCCCTCGTTCAGCCCGTAGGCCGTGCCCAGCACCACGTTGGCGGTTTTGCGAGCCACGCCGGGCAGCGTGAGCAGCTCGGACATGGTGCGCGGCACAGTGGAATCGAACTGCTCCGCCAGCACGCGCGCCGCCCCCTGGATGGACCTGGTCTTGTTGTTGAAGAATCCGGTGGGGCGAATCAGGTCCACCACCCGATCCGGGTCCGCCCCGGCCAGGGCCGCTGGTGTGGGATAAGCCCGAAAGAGCGCAGGCGTGGTGAGGTTCACGCGTGTGTCCGTGCACTGCGCGGAAAGGATGGTTGCCACCAGCAGCTCGAACGGCGTGCGGTGATCGAGCGCGCAGCGGGCATCGGGATAGGTCTGCTTCAGCTGCGTGATGATTTCCAGCGTTCGTTCGCGCCGGCTCTTCAGTGACTCGGCTTTGCCCCGCTTGCGGCGCCCCGGCTCAGCGGCGAGCTTGCCCGAGCTAGCCATTGATCAGGTCCAACTGCCGCATGTGGTCGTCCGCCCGGGGCACGAAGCGGGGGCAGGGCGGCGCATCCGGCCGGATGGAGAGGGTACCATCGCTCCAGCGCTCCATATACGGCCAGCGGCCAGCATCGGGGTGCTTGCAGTCCGCTCCCAGGCGGTGAAATTCAGGCGTCCACATTTCCCCGTGGGCGCAATCGGTGCACCGCTCGCGGTTGCTGCGATAGGCCGGTGCACCCTCCACGATCAGCGATTGAGGAGCTGAATGTCGTCGCCCGCGACGCGGAGTTCGAACTTGGCGCAGTTGCCGATGGGCGGATCCAGCGTGCGGCCGGTTTTGAAGTCAAACCGAAAGTTGTGCCAGGGGCAGGTAACGACATCGCCCTCCAGCTCGCCCTCGGCGATGGGCCCGCCCTGGTGCGGGCACTCGCCCGCGATGGCGTAGAACTGCTCGCCGGCGTGGGCAACCGCGATGGCCTTGCCATCCAACTCCACCTGGATCATCTCGCCCTCGCCAATGTCTCCCCTTTTGGCGACCGTCACCCACTCTTCCAACAGTCCAACTCCTCCCAGCATGCTCCTGCCAGAGTTTAGCTGCCAGAGTTCAGTCGCGGCGTCCTGCAATACTCATGAGTGCTGATCGTCAGCAGTTAGGGGAAAGCGGAACATGGCCGAGGCAGGCGATGCGGCGCGGCGGGGTTTGCCCCCGGCTCTGGCGGTGTGGCCCAGCTTCGTGCTGGCCCGGGTGGCCGAGCACAGCGACCGCTTATTCGAGGCGCACCTGCGGAGCCTGGGCATTCGCGCCCGCCAATACGCGATGATGGCGGTGCTGGCGGACGAAGGTCCGCGTTCGCAGCACCTGCTGGGGCAGGAATTGGGCATCGACCGCACGTCCATGGTGGCCCTGGTGGATAACCTTGAGCAGCTGGGCCTGCTGCGACGCGAGAAGGCACCAGGCGATCGGCGCGCGTACGCGCTGCACCTCACGGAGGATGGCGAAGTGGTGCTGGCCGAGGCTGGCCGGTTCGTGATCGCCGTGGAGAAGGAGGTCTTCGCCGGCCTCTCGGCCCACGAGCGGCGCCAGCTGCACGAGCTGCTGCGCCGCCTGGTGTAGCGTCCCAGAAGCCGCTACTCCAGTACCAGGGAGCCGGACCGCACCTCGTAGCTGGCGCGGGCGGGAACGTCGGTGGCTTCCGTGGTGGTGAACAGCACTTGCTCCTGCTCGGCCATGATGCCGGCCAGCGCCGCGCGGCGCTGGGCATCCAGCTCCGACAGCACGTCGTCCAGCAGGAGAACCGGGCGCTGGCCAGTGTGCCGCCGCAGAAACTCCAGTTCCGCCAGCTTGAGCGCCAGCGCGGCGGTGCGCTGCTGGCCGCGCGAGCCGAAGCGTTCCAGCGGCCGGCCGTCCAGCAGCAGCGTCACATCATCGCGGTGGGGGCCCACCACACAGCTGCCCTGCGCCAGCTCGCGCTCGTGCTCCAGCGCCAGGCGCTGGCGGTATTCGGCCTGCACCTCGTGCGCGGGCAGCGCAGCCAAACGGTCGCAGCCGGCCGCGCCGCCGAACAGTTTGGTATCGTAGCCTGCGCGCAGTTGCCCGCGCCGCGGCGCCAGCCGCTGCTGCTGATCGGCGGCCAGCTCGGCCAGGTGCAGCAGCGCCCGCGCACGCCCCTGGATGATGGCGCCGCCCTGCTCCACCATCTGCTCATCCCAGAACAAGAGCTCCTCCGCTCCCAGCTGGCGCTCTCGCGCCTGCCTGAGCAGCTGGTTGCGCTGCTGCAGCACGTGTGCGTACTGCAGCGTGGCTCGGTAGTAGCCCCGGTCCACCTGGCTGATGGCGGTGTCCAGGTAGGCGCGGCGGTGGTGTGGAGAGCCGATCACCAGGTCCAGCTGCTCGGGCCCAAAGAACACCATGGTGAGGCGGCCTACCAGGTCCACCACGCGCTTTCCCACGCCATTGATGCGCGCGCGCTTGGCGGAGAGCCCTGGCATGTCGGCCACCAGCAGCTCCACCTCAAACCCCGCCGCCTGTGCCGTGCCGTCCAAGGCGACAGTCTGCTCCAGGGGCGAGGCTGGCTCACCGGCTCTCTCTGCGCCCGGCTCGCTCGACCCAGGCAACCGGACGCGCCCGGTGATGCGCGCCACACGGTCCTCTGGCGGTGCTTCCCAGCGAATGGTCTCGCGGTCCGACGCGGCGCGGTAGGACGAACCGGTGGAAAGGAGCGCCACCGCTTCCAGAATGTTGGTCTTGCCCTGTGCGTTCGGCCCGTGCAGCACGACGAGCCCCGGCTCCAGCGGCAATTCCAGCGCCGCGTAGTTCCGGAAATTGCGCAGGCTCAGGTGTGAGAGGTACACGAGGTCGCGAAGCGAAAGGTGCAGCCAGCAGCACGCCGCGCCGGCGCCGGCTGGGCTTCCCTGCTGCGCTGCTTCACCTTGAAGCGGCTGCGCCAGAAGGTGCGTCGGGCCTGGCGCAGCGGCTTTGTGGCCAAGCTTCTAGACCTGGCGCCGGCTGGGCCGGCCAGCACGGCTGGCCTTCCCTTTGCGCTGGGCGCGGTCGATCAGTGCGAGCTGGATGCGGCGGATGCTGGCGCCGCTTACGCGCATGCCATGCTGCCGCTTTCGTCGCCGCGTCTCCCGCCGCTCGCCCCGCGTGCTGCCCAGCCGCGCCATTCAGTGCCCCTCGGCCCAGTAAGCCACGCCCTTGATCATGACGCATCAGGGCGTGGTCTTGCGTGCGGTCAGGCGGGGCGCTGGCCCCAGACGGCGAAGATGGTGAGTGACAAGCCGGCCCAGGCGGGGTCCTCGAGCACGCTGAGCATGCGATCCATCTCGCCCTCGGACAGCTTGCCGGGGCCCACCAGGCGTGTGCGGAGGTGTCGCAGCGACAACTGCAACCAGCGCGCGCTGGCCGATCCACCCTCCATGATCCACAGCCGGCCCTCGTTGGCCACGCCCACCAGCCCCTGCGCGCGCAGCAGCTGGGGCAGGCGGCGGCCGAAGGTGCCATCGAAGCCGTTGCCGGAGAATTCGTGCAGCCGAACGGCCGTGACACGCTGGTATTCGGCCGCACCCAGCGAGCTGACCGGCGTAGCCGCTACTTCGTCCGCATCCTCCAGCACCAGCCAGCCACCCGGCCGCAGCGCGCGCACCAGCTTCGCCAGTACCGCGTCCCGCTCTGGCAGATGCTCCAGCACCAGCCGAGCGTGAACCAGATCGAATGCGCTTTCCTCCAGCGGATCCTGCACAATGTCGTGCTGGCGTACCACCAGCTCGGGATCCGTGCCTCCGTCAAAGGCATGCGTATTGAGGTCCGTCGCCACCACCTCGCCACTGGGGCTTACGCGGCGGGCCAGCCAGCGGGCAATGGAGCCGCCACCAGCGCCCACTTCGAGGCAGCGCCACCCGGGCGCGAGGCCCAGCCCGTCCAGCACACGCATCGTCCCACCATCCAGCAGCTCTTCCGCGGCCTGGATGCGCCGCTCCTCATCATTTGTGAACAGGTATGCAGGTGTCGTCATGCCAGAAGAACACAGCTCAGCCGCCCTCGGTTGCACATGGCACACGCTTGCCGGCTGGATAATGCGGGCAGGTCTACGCTGGACCGGTGATGGGGCTGCCGAGCAGAGAGATGACGAGGGAGAAGATTTGCCCGTGATCGATGATGCGCGGTGGGTGCAACGGCTGCTGCCGGCGTACCGGTATGGCGTGATCCTGCCGGGGCTGGGGGGTGTGCAACGCGGCGTGGATTACCAGTTCTACCGGCTCGCGCCACTCAGCGTGATGCAGATCGGAACGGGCATCGGCATTCGTGACTACTCCGCGGCCAGTGTGGACGCAGCCATGGCACGCTTCTGGGACTGTGTGGAGCAGCTGCGGCGGCAAGAGGTGGATTGCATCGTCCTCTCCGGCGTGCCGGTGTCCACGCGCCTGGGGCGCGCGCGGGTGCTGGCGCTGGCGGAGGAGGTGCACCGCCGAACGCGGCTGCCCTTTTTCAGCACCATGGAAGCCGTCGTTTCCGCGCTGGCGGCTCTGGGGGCCAAGAGCGTGGCCGTGGCCAGCCGCTTCCCCGAGGAGGTGAATGCCTCGCTGGCAGAGTATCTGGAGCAGGCCGGTCTGGCAGTGGCGGCGATCACCTCGCGCGATGTATCGCTGGGCGAGGCGCAAACGCTCACGCTGGCCCAAGGCATGCGCCTCACGCTGGAGGTAGGGCGTGAGGCATCGCGAGCCGCGGCCGGCGCCGACGCCCTCCTTATTCCTGGCGGCGCCGTGCCCAGCCTCCACGCCATCCCCGCGCTTGAGGAGGAGTACCACCGGCCCGCACTCACCAACCTCAGCGCCGAGGTGTGGGCGGCGCTCATTCGCCCGGGCATCGCCCCTCCGGTGCAGGGTTGGGGCCGGCTGCTCGCGGCCGCCGGCAATACCCGCGATATCAGTAGTGGATGACGCCTGGCGTGCCGCCGGCCGTGGCGATGACCTCGCCGGTGATAGCCGCGGCCCTGGCTGAAGCCAAAAACGCGACCACCTGAGCCACCTCCTTGGGCACCACCACGCGGCCGATGAGGTTGGGGTCGAACCGGCGTCGCTCGGCCTCCGCGCGAGAGATGCCCTGGCTGGCCATGGCTTCGCGAACTTGCGCGTCATAGCGCTCGGTGAGTGTGCTGCCAGGGTGCACCACGTTCACGGCGATGCCATGCGGGGCCAGCTGCACCGCCACCGCCTTGGTCATGGCCACCACGGCCGCGTTGCGCGTGCTGCCGATGATGGAGATAGGCTGCCGCGCCGCCATGCCGCTGATGCTGACGATGCGTCCGCCCCCGGCGGCGATCATGTGCGGCGCCACCTCGCGGATGCAGCGCAGGTAGCCGAGGACCTTCACGTTCATCTGCTCGTGGAACGGCGGCTCGCTCAGCTCGTCCAGCGGCAAGGCCACCGTGGTGCCAGGTACGGCGGCGCAGTTCACCAGCACGTCGATGCGCCCAAAGCGCTGCATCACCGCCGCGACCATGACCTGAACGGCGACGTCGCTGCCCGTATCAGCCGCGAAGGCCACCACCGCCCGGCCCGTGGCGGTTGCCAGCTCAGCGGCTGTTGATTGCAGGGGCGCGAGTGTGCGCGACACCAGAGCAACGTCCGCGCCCTCGCTGGCCAGCTCCAGGGCAATGGCCTTGCCGATGCCCCGGCTGCCACCGGTGACGATGGCGACCTTCCCGCCCAATCCCAGATCCATCTTCGCTCCGGTCCTTTCGGCTGCGCCAGATCCCTCAGAACTCGCCCGGCGAGTGCGGCGGCAGCAGGGTGTGGAACAGCGCATCGGCCCGGGCGACGGCACCCGGAGTATGCTCCTCCACCAGGCCGGACGCGGCCAGCCAACCCATGCCCACGCCGCCAAGGTAGGCCGACGCCAGATCCATGACGTCCAGGCTCAGGTCTGGCGTGCCCAAGGCGCGGCCCGCGCCCTGGCCCACCTGATAGCGCCCGCTGTTCCAGGGGCAGAACTCATCGCGCACCTCCACAATCAGCCCGTCAGACGTTGGCCAGCCGCGCGCTTTGAGGGCCGCCTCGACATCGATCAACCGCAGGCGGAGGCCATCGCCCAGGCTCATGCGGAGGTGGCGCGGGTCCATGACGTTGAGGCGCAGCGGCGCGGCGGGATCCAGGTGGCGCGCGGTTACCCGAGCGCTGAGGTCAATGCCAAACAGGAAGCGCCACATCTCCTTGGTGGCCAGGGTCGACGTGCCCAGCGCCTCCTGCACGGCCACAGTGTTGCCGGCCAGCCCCTGCTCCCAGCTGTGGCGCACGCGGTAGATGGCGTAGGCCGCCGGCACGCCGTCGAGCTCCAGCGCGGCCAGGAAGCGCGTCCCACTCTCCGGCGGCTCGTCACGCTGGGAAAGCACGTGCTCCTGCCACCAGGTGAGCGTGCGGGCCATCACGCCGGCACGTGCCGGCCGCGCTCTATCGTAGATGCCGGGCAGCGTCTCCAGCGCCTGCTCGGTCGAAAGCAGGCGCACCTGGCCGGCCGGTCCAACGTCGGCCCGATAAGCAAAGCCGGCGCGATCAGCGTCTAAGCGCTGCCCGGGCACGGCGAAGCCGTAGCCGAAGCGCCCGTAGATGGCAGCTTCGGAGGCCCATAGCGCGGCCAGCGGCTCGTGTCGCTCATGCAGTTCAGCCAGCTGGCGGCGCATCAGGTCGCGGGCCAGGCCGCGGCGGCGATGGCTGGGCAGCACACCCACCCAGCTCACGCCGCCGCAGGGCAGTTCGCCCCCGGGGATGGTCATGGAGAGGGGGTAGGCCGCCGCCACGCCGACCACGCTGCCGCCATCGAACACGGCCAGGATGCGGTCCAACGGCAGCGTAGCTCGCGCCGCGGCGAGGGCCTCGTCCGGATGGCGCAGCTCGTTGCCGAACACCGCCTCCACCGTGGCCAGCACCCGTTCCAGCTCGTCGTCCGCCGGGTGCCGCATCTCCAAGGCGATCACGCACTCCTCCGTGGGCGGCGCGCCGGGCGAGGCGTCACACCGCGCCCAAGCCTAGGTGGTCCTCCGCCAGGCTCATCTGCGCTGCCTGGGGCTGGCACACGTAGGCCACGTGGGGGTTCTGCTGGTGCAGCGGGTGCGAGAGCACGAGCCCTGCCGGCCGCGCTCCACTGATGCCCACCCACGTCTGCATTGGTCCCATTCTATTGGTCCCATTCTAATTGCAGGGGCCTCGCGGCACCCGGCAGACGGGTGCGGCGATCACTCGTAGCGCAGGGCTTCTATTGGATCCAGCCGGGCTGCGCGCCAGGCCGGGTACACGCCAAAGATGAGGCCCATGACAAAAGCGCACGAAAAGGCCAGGGCGGTCGCTTTGAGTGAGATCACGGCGGACCAGCCCACCACGTTGGAGAGGGCGCGGGCCACGCCCGCGCCGGAGGCGATGCCCAGCGCACCGCCCAGCACGCTCAGCGTGACCGCTTCCACCAGGAATTGCTGCAGGATGAGCCCGCGCGTTGCGCCGAGCGCTTTGCGGATGCCGATTTCGCGCGTGCGCTCGGTAACGGAGACCATCATGATGTTCATGATGCCGATGCCCCCAACCACCAGCGAAATGGCGGCGATAGCCGAAAGCAGCAGGGTGAAGGTTTGCGTTACGCCCGTTGCCGCCGCAAGAATGTCCGACTGGTTGCGCACAATGTACGGACTCTGGCTGGGGTCCTTGATGCCATGCGTCCGGTTCAGCGTGGCCACGATCTCGGCGCCCGCTGCGCTCATTTGCGCGGTGGAAACGGCGCCCGCGTCTATCCAGCGGAGATTGGGCGAACCGATAAGCCGCCACTGCGCTGTGCTCACGGGTACGTAAACGTTGTCATCGGGGCTGTCAAAGCCCACCCCTTTGGCCGCCAGCAAACCGATCACGCGGAAATTGACAGGGGTGATTACCGCGCCGACCGAGCTGCCGGAGCCGGTGAAGGTGGTGGTGTTGATCTGCACGGTCTTGCCCAAAGGATCCTCGGTGCCAAACAGGTTTTGGGCCTGTGTCGCCCCCAGCACGGCCACCAGCGCGCCACTCGCCTGATCCGCCGAGGAGATGAACCGCCCCTCGGCCACGGTGGCGTCGCGAATGCGCGCGTACGCGGCCGTGGTGCCAATCACCTGCGCGCTGGAGTTCTGACGCTGGTAGGTGAGCTGAAAGCCACGACTCATCTCCGGCGCCACCGCCGCCAGGCCGGGCAGCGCGGCCAGCGTTGACAGGTCGCCCAGGGTGAGGTTGGCGGAGGCGGCCCGGGCCTGTGCCACGCCGGAGAGTCGCGGTGGGTAGGCGATCACCTGCAGCAGGTTGGTGCCCAGGGCCGCTACCTGGTTCTGCACGCGAGCCTGGGCGCCATCACCCACCGCGACCAACGCAATGACGGACGCCACACCGATGATCACGCCCAGCATGGTGAGCACGGCCCGCAGCTTGTTGGTGCCCAGCGCCCGGATAGCGATGCGGATGTTCTGAAGGCTGCTCACGCGGTGCTCCGGTCCGCCACAATCAGGCCATCCTGAAAGACCACGGTCCGGCCGGTATGTTCGGCCACCTGAGGCTCGTGGGTCACCACCACAATGGGAATGCCGGTGCGGTTGAGCTCTTTGAACAGGTCGATCACTTCCAGGGTGGTTCGGCTGTCGAGATTGCCTGTTGGCTCGTCGGCCAGGATCAACGCGGGGTTGATGGCCAGGGCGCGGGCGATGGCCACGCGCTGCTGCTGCCCTCCCGAAAGCTGGTTCGGCAGGTGCCGCTCGCGGTCGGCCAGGCCCACCCTGGCCAGCGCGCTCCGGGCACGCTTCCAGCGTTCCTTGGCCGGCACCCCGGCATACATCATGGGCAGCTGCACGTTTTCCATGGCGCTGGTCCGCGGCAACAGGTTGAACGCCTGGAAGACAAAGCCGATGTGCTGCCCGCGGAAGCGTGCCAGCGCCTGCTCTGAGAGTGTGCTCACGTCGTGGCCCAGCAGCTCATAACGGCCACTGCTGGGGCGGTCCAGCGCACCCAGAATGTTCATGAAGGTGGATTTGCCTGAGCCGGACGCACCCATGATGGCCACGAACTCGCCCTGCCTCACCTGCAGCGACACACCGCGCAGGGCATCCACCCGGCTATCTCCGCTGCCGTACACCTTGGAGAGGTCGTGTGCGTTGATAACCAGCTCGCTCGGTTGAGCGCTCACTCAGCCTCGCGGCCCCGGGCCAGGACCCACGAACTTCACGGCTTGCGCCCCAGGGCCCGGCCCGCGGAAACCAGTGCTCGGGTGTGAGCTGGCCGAGGGCGAGGAAAGCACAACAGCCACAACCTGGCCATCGCTCAAGCCGCTCGTGACAGCTGTGACGTTGCCATTGCTGGTGCCCGTCTGGACCGTCTGGTGGTGCATATCCGGCGGAATCAGCACGTAGGAGCGCCCACCGCCGTTGGACTGGATGGCCGCCGAAGGAACCTCCAACACGTTGCTCACTGTGCTCACGACAATGTCCGCCGTGGCGCTCATGCCGGCCTTCAGCACATTCCCCGTGCTCTCCAGGCTGACCGTCACGGCATAGGTGATGACGCCCTGGCTGTTGGTGGCGGACGACGCGATCTTGGCTACTTTGCCAGCGAATTTTCGCGTGGGAAACGACGGCACCGTGACATTGGCGGGCTGATCCAGCGCCAGCTTGCCCACGTCCAACTGGTTGACGTTGATATCAACCTCAGCCTTGCTGAGATCGGCGACCGTCGCCACGGTGGTGGCCGAGGTGACCGAATCACCGGGCGATACGCCCACGGCAATGACCGTGCCCACGAAAGGCGCACGGAGGGTAGCGGCATCCAACTGGTGCTGGGCCAGGGCGGCGGCAGCTGTGGCCAAATCCACGGCGCCCTGCGCCTGCTTCACATCGTTAGGTGATACAGCTGAGGCCAGCACATGCCGCGCGGCAGCGTCAGCCTGCTGGGCCAGCTGCAGTTGCTGCTGGGCCAGCTGCAGGTCGGTGGCTTTGGGGCCAGCCTGGATCAAGACCAGGTTCGCCTGATCCTTCGCCAGGGCGGACTGGGCCGAGTTCACACCCTGCTGGGCGGCGGTCATGGCGGAATCAGCCTGATCCTTGGCCGCCTGAAGCGCCGCCTGCGCATCGGTCATGGAGCGATAGTCCGAATTCAGCTTGTCCTGGGTCTCGTTGCCTTTGTCAAACGCCTGCTTGGACTGGATGTAGCTGTTGGTCCAATAGATCACCTGATCCTGCTGCGCCGAAATGGCTGAGGTGGCCTGCGGACTAACTTTGGCGGCATCCAAACTCTGCTGCGCCGCC
Source organism: Chloroflexota bacterium (assembly GCA_050695655.1). GTDB lineage: Bacteria > Chloroflexota > JAJPGV01 > JAJPGV01 > JAJPGV01 > DATKQD01. The sequence continues at coordinate 10,783 of JBOGTU010000005.1, forward strand.
TTCAGCGACAACTGGTCGCCAGTCACGGCGTTTTGCGCGCTCGCCAGGTCCACCGCGGTGTAGGGGTGCTGCGTGGCCAGCAGCTTGGTTTGGGCGCTCGCCAGGTTGACTTTGGCCTGCTGCGCCTGGTTCTCCAGCGAGGTGGTGTCCGGATGCTCCAGAGCATCGAGCTTCGACTGCGCCAGGCTGAGATTGATTTGCGCTTGCTGGAGCTGGTTGGCGAGATCCGTCGTCTGCAGCTGCGCCAGCTCCTGGCCGGCCGCCACCTGCTGCCCCACGGTGACATCAACCGTCTCGATTTTGGCGGAGGATGATGTGGAGCCAGCGTCCGGCGAAACATTCGCCAGCTGGGACAGCGCGATGGCGCCGGACGCGGAGACCGTAGCCTGAATGTTTCCGCGCGTCACCTTCACGCTCTGGTAGTTGGGTGGCCCCGCGGCAGGTTTGCCGGCGCAGCCTGCCAGCAGGCAGACCGCCAGACTGCCCGCCAGCCACGAAGATCCGCGGATCAGCGCCACGGTACGACTCTGCTCAGGCTGGCACCTCCTTCTTGGCCTTGCCCCGCGCGAGGAGCCAACCATTGGTCGGCTTCCTCCTCCGGCATGGTACCCGGGCGCGAGCACCTGTCAGCCGGAGGCGGCCCCGCGGACTTCTGCCGGAACGCCCAGGCGAGAGTACAGCCTGACAATGAAAGGAGCCTTAGATTTGAAGGCTGGCGCCCACCAGGTCCCGCCGAGCCTGGATCTACATCGCGGTGCGCAGGTTGGAGGGGAGAACGCGCATCGCGTCGCGATACTTGGCTACGGTGCGGCGGGCAATGAACATGCCCCGCTCGCGCAGCTCGCGGCACACCTGCTGGTCGCTCATAGGGCGCCGGCCGTCTTCGTGCTCAAACAGCTCGCGCATGGCGTCCTTCACGGCCAGCGAGCCGTCGAAGAGATCGTCAAAGCCCACCACGCGCTTATCCGGCAGGAGAATGAACTTGCTGGCCGTCGCGCGGCTCACAGTCGACTCGTGCAGGTTCACCTGGCAAGCTACCTCCAGCCGGGTAAGCGGTTTGAGGTAGCGCACGCCGCGATCCAAGAAGTCGCGCTGGCACTGCACCATGCACTCAGTGATCTGGCGCAGCGTGGCCCAGCGCTGCTGGATGCAGTCGATGAAGAACTTTGCCCGGCTGGTGCAGCGCACCAAGTAGGCGCGGTCGCCTGCCGGCAGGTCCTCTCCATCGCGCATCAACGCCTGGTAGTAATGGTTCACCTGCAGCCGGTAGCGCTCGGCTTCCAGAATCTCGACAGTGTAGCCGTGATCGGCCGGCACAATGGCGACGTCGGGCCGCACGTAGCTGGAGCGATCCGGCGAGATGCGCTGTTCGTCGGGCCACGCGCTGAGCGCGGGGAACGGCGTAAGGTTGGTGCGAATGAAATCACGGCTGACCAGCACCTCGGCCAGGCCTACATGCAGCCGAGCAGCAATATGCTGGAACTTGTGCTCACCAAGGTCTTCGAAGCAGTCGGTCAAGATGGCCCTGGCGTGGGGATCGGTGATGCCCAGCTCGGTCAGGTGGTCCAGCTGGCTCAGCAGGCATTCCGGCACGCTGCGCGAGCCAATCCCCGCCGGCTCCTGGCGGCGCAGAGCGGCCAGCACCTCCTCCACAGCATCGGGCGACGCGCCACATGCCTGGGCGATCTCAGCGGAGCTCACTGATAGGTAGCCATAGTCGTCCAGGCTGCCGATGGCGTACTCGGCAATGGGGAAGGCCTCCTCGGGCAGCACGGCCTGCAAAGCCTGCGTGAGGTAGTCTGCCAGGCTCACACTTGAGGGCAGCAGCGACAGCGCATCGAACTCGCGATCGCCGTCCTGGTCGTGGCGGCCGGCCGGCATATCCGCGTAGCTGGAGCCATCGTAGGGCTCGCCTGCCGGCTCCGCATCCGCGCTTGCCCCCGCCGGCATGGTGGCGGCATAGCACTCCGGGCAGAAGCCATCCTGCAGGGAGCTGCCGCACGTTCCGCACGTCTCGCGCTCCTCGATCTCGAGGATCGGGTTGTCCGTCATTTCCTGACGAACCGCCTGAGCCAGCTCTTCAGACGAGAGCTGCAGGATTTTCAACGAGGTGATGAGCTTGGCGGAGATAGTGGTCGAGAGTTGGGGCAGAAGGCCCTGACCCAGTTCGAGCGGCATAAAATCCGAACCTCCCGCATCGAGATTGGCCCGCGGCGGGCTTCGACAAACGCGTTACGCACGCAAAGGCCATGCCAATGCAGGAAGGCCGAGAGCACGCTGCAGAGAGCGTTGCGCGTGGCCAGTTATGCGAGCGAGCTGGAAGAGCGCCGCTCGCGCGTTGCCCGCCACACTTCGCGCAGATCGCGCCGAGGTCGGGCCCAGGCCAACACGGCCAGCGTGCCAAAGCCCAGCGTAGCCACCAGCAGCACCAACAGCCGAGGCAGGCCAGCCCAACCGCCGGTGGCCGGCCCCAGCAGGACCAGTGGTAACGGCTGCAGGATGTAAATTCCCAGGCTGTGCTGGCCGAGCACGTCGATTGCTCCCTGCACCTGCGCCAGCTGGTCCGCGAAGGCCCGCCCAAGCCAGAGCACCAACAGTGTGAGGGTGCAGGTGAACGGCAGGCGTGATGGCCAGAAATATGCTCCCGTGCCTTGCTGCCAGGTTGAGCCTCCAACATGGGACCCCTCCAGCAGCGTGAGCCAGCCGGCGATCAGCGTCACCAGCAGCGCCAGCGGCCACCAGCGGTACTGCTCCAGAATGGCGGGCAGGTTCTTCCCCACCAGGCAGCCGATGAGAAACAGCCCGACCCAGAACGGAAACTCCTCCTGGGCCAAATACGTGCCCGCCCAGGCTGCCGCGCCGCTCAGCGTGGGGCCGTAGGTGTGCAGGACATCCAACCCCACCTCGACCAGCAGCGCGGCCAGGGCCGTCCACCACAGCGCCGCGCCGCCGCGCGGCAGGAGCAGGAACAGCAGGTAAAACTGCGCGATCAGGAGCAGAAAGTAGAGGTGCCCGGCGCCGTACGCCAGCCACGAGACAAGCGACGCCGCGTCGTGCACCTCGCCCGTGTACAGCGCAACCACCAAAAACAGCGGCACAGCCAGTGCCCAGGGGACGAGCACACGGCTGGCCCGCTTACGCAGAAACCAACAGGCCGCCGGCCGTTGTGCGCCGTACACGTGCCACAACGTTGCGCCACTGAGCAGCACGAACGCGGGCACACAGAAACGCGCCAGGCTGGCTGACGCCGCCACGAAGCCTGCGCTCGGTGGGGCGCCGGACGTTACCAGCCAGGCGGAACTGTGAATGACGGCCACCGCCACCAGTGCCACTGCCCGAGCCAGGTCCAATTCGCGAATGCGCCCGCCCCGCCCGGTAACGGCTGCCCGTTCAACAACGCCCAATAGGCGGGGACTACGCAAGAGCCAGGCCAGATGCAGCCCTGAACATAGACGCGATGGCACGCCGTTTGCGCGAGAAGGAGGCACTGTTTCGGGGCGAGCGCCTTCGGCCGCGCCCATCGCACCCACGCTCAGTGGAGGAGACCGTGCCCATGCCTGATTACCTCGGCCGCGAAAGCTCACCCCTCAGCCCAGCTCAGTGGCGGGCGCTGGACACCGCCGCCACGGAGGCGGCCCGGAGAACCCTGGCCGGCCGCCGGCTCATCCCGCTGTACGGGCCAATTGGGCCCGGCTTCGAGGTCACGCAGAGCGATCGCGTGCCGCGCGGCGCCGGCACCGTGAACGTGCTGGGCGAGGGCGCCGAACCGCTCTCGCCGGAACGGCAGCGGCGCTACGTTTCGCTGCCCGTCGTATCGCAGGATTTCGTGATCCACTGGCGCGACCTGGAAGCCTCGGCGCGGCTGGGGCTGCCGCTGGATACGAGCCTGGCCGCTGCCGCGGCGGTGGCCTGCGCGCGCGCTGAGGACGAGCTGATCTTCAATGGCAGTGCCGCGCTGGAGCAGGCCGGCCTGCGCACTGTGCCGGGCCGGGTGGTGGTTCCCCAGAGCGATTGGTCGCGCATGGGCGGCGCCTTTCACGATGTGGTGTCGGCTGTGGACGAACTGCTGGGCCGGGGTCTCAACGGCCCATTTGCCTTGGCGGCCAGCCCGGACCTGTACATGGCCATGAACCGCATGTTCGAGAACAGCGGCGTGCTGGAAATCGATCAGGTAGCCAAGCTGTTGCGCGGCGGTGTGTTCACCAGCGCGGTGCTCCCGCGCGGCGCGGCCGTGTTGGTGGCGACGGGGCCCGAGAACGTGGACCTCGCTGTAGGCGTAGACATGTGCGTGGCGTACACGGAAACGAGCCAGATGAATCACCACTTCCGTGTGTTGGAGACGGTAGCCTTGCGCATCAAGCGGCCGGATGCCATCTGCACCATCGAGCCGGCCGGCCAGCCAGCCAGCGCGAGAGGAGCCTCCCGTGCCTGAAACGAACCCGTCCGCTTACAACGCGCCACGGAAGCTCACCGACCAGGAACTAGCCCGCGCGCTGCGCTTGGATGCCATGGCCGAACTGGATGCGATGAATCTTTACGAAGCGCATATGGAAGCCACCGACAGTGAGGACGCTCGCAAAGTGCTGGCCTTCATTGCGCGCGACGAGAAGGAACACTACGCGCTCTTTCAGGAGCTCATCCGGCGGCTGGATGGCGATCAGGCCGAGCAAATCGAAGGTGCCGTGGCCAAGCTGGACGCCATACTCAGCCAGCCCCTGGGGGCCAGTGAGGAGCGGGTGGATGCCGCTGCCGGGGCGAGCGAAGCACCCCGGGGCACCGGCATCGGCTCCCTGCTGGGAGAGCGGCAAACCTGATGTGATATAGGGCGTTGTGCCTGCCGCTCACCGGCCATACGGCGTCACGGACATTGGAAGTGGCTGTCGCGAAAACGCCATCGGCAATGGAGATATTCGGCTCTCGCGACAAAATATCTCCACTTGCCGACTATTTGACGTCAGAACCGCGGACAGAAAGCGGTGGCTGATCGAACTGGAACGCAGCCTGGAGGCGCCGCGAGCGTGCCTATCTTCGTGACGCCGCGTACACGAAGCTGCGGCGGCTGTTGCCGCGATCCGCGGCGGCCTACAATGAGAGGGCCCTTGAGACCGCAGGCTCGCGCACCCCGCCACTCGCGCGCGACCAGCGGGTCGCCGCGACAGCTGACGGTGGCCCAGCCCTGGCATGCTGCCGCGGCGGCCCGGTATCGCCACCTGGACAGCACGGGGTGCCGACCGTGACTTCAACTCGCGGGGACTTGTTGCGCGCGGCAAACGGCATCGCGGCCCAGGTGGTGGCTACGCGGCGGCGCATCCACCGGCAGCCGGAGCTGGGCTTTCAGGTGCAGGGAACGGCTGGGCTGGCGGCGGAGCGCTTGCAGCAGCTGGGCCTTCAGGTGCGCACCGAAGTGGGCGGCAGTGGGGTGGTAGGGCTGCTGGAGGGCGGAGATTCCGGCGGCACGGTGCTGCTGCGAGCCGACATGGATGCCCTGCCAATCCAAGAGGCGAGTGGCGTTTCGTTCGAATCGGAGCGGCCAGGTGTGATGCATGCCTGCGGGCACGATGCGCACACAGCCATGCTCCTCGGTGCGGCCGAGCTCCTGGCCGAGCGGCGCGGCGCATTTGATGGCCGTATCGTGTTCATGTTCCAGCCGGCTGAGGAGGTTGGCGGTGCGGATTCCGGCGCCGTGCGCATGATTGCCGCCGGCGTGCTGGACGATCCACCGGTGGATGCTGCCTTCGCTCTGCATGTGGACGCCGCTTTCAGCGGGCGGGTCGCGTTGATGCCGGGGCCGGCCATGGCTTCGACCGATTCGTTCACTATCACCGTGCGTGGTTCCGGCGGGCATGCCGCCCGGCCGCAGCGCACGGTGGACCCCATCGTGGTGGGCGCGCAGATCGTGAGCGCGCTGCAAACGCTGGTGAGCCGCGAGGTGGCGCCGGAGCAGCCGGCTGTCGTGACCGTGGGCAAGTTCAGCGGCGGCAGCGCGGCCAATGTGATTCCTGATACGGCCGAGTTGCGCGGCACTATTCGCTGCTACCGGCCGAGCGTCCGCGAGCTGCTGCTGCGGCGCGTGGGCGAGCTCTCGGCCGGCATCGCCTCCGCCATGCGTGCCAGCGCTGAGTGCCTGATCAAGCCTGGCTACCCCGTGCTGGTGAACGACCCGGCCATGGTGGCCCTGGCGGCGGACACCGCGGCCGAGCTGCTCGGGCCCGAGGTGCTGGTGCCCGGCGGCCGGCTCATGGGCGGGGAAGACTTCGCCTGCGTGCTGCAGCGCGTGCCCGGCGCAATGCTGCGCCTGGGCGTGACCGATCGCGCGTGGGACACGCCGCGCCCAAAGCACAGCGCCCGTTTTGACCTGGATGAGCGCGCTCTGCCGGCGGGTGTGGCGCTTATGGCCGGTACCGCCCTGCGCTGGTTGGAGGCACACTCAGCCACCTAGCGGCTCGTCGTGGAGCGGCGCGGTTTCTCGCAGTACGCCGCGCATGCCGCGCAGCCCCTGGCCCATGCGGGAGCGATATGCGCGCATAATGTCCTGCGCGTCGATCTGCCCCACCAGCCGGCGCGAATCGGGCGCGTCGATCACCGGCAGCCAGGGCAGGTGACGGCTGGCCAGCCGTTCGAGCGCCAGGTCCAGTGTGTCCTCGCGACCCGCGCACACAGGATCCGTCGTCATCACCTGCTCCACCAGCACCACGGCCAGCTCGTGCGCGGCGGCCCGGGCGATGTCGCCACGGGCAATCACGCCCACCAAACGACCATCCTGCACCACCGCCGCGGAATGGGTGCCGTTTGCTAGTGAATCCAGCACCAACTCGGCGTCGGCCAGCAGGTCGCGAGGGTGCAGCGGCCGGGGCGGCTGGCCCATGGCCTCAGCCACGGACATGCTGCCCAGCAGGGGAAAAGAGAGCTCCATCCGGTGGGCGGGCGAGTCGGCCCGCGTGGGCCGCTGGCTGGGGAACAGTGTGTCGTGCCCAACCACCCAGGTGGCGATGCCCACGGCGATCATGGCTGGCGCCAGCAGCGACAGGTTGCCGGTCATCTCGCCCACCATCAACATCACCGCGACGGGCACATGCGAAATGCTGCCGAATACAGCCATCATGGCCACAATCACGAACGGCGCGGCAGTCAGCGGCATATCCGGAAACAACCCGGCTGTGAGGCGCCACAGCAGCGCACCCAGCAACCCACCGATCACCAGGCCGGGGCCAAAGGTGCCCGCGCTGCCACCGGAGCCGATGGTCAGGGATGTGGCCAGGATCTTGGCGAACGGCAAAAGCACCAACGCCCACAGCGGAATGGCCAGCAGCCGCGGATCCATGGCCACTTGAAGCCACCCGTAGCCCATGCCCAGCGTTTGCGGCAGCACCAGCCCGATGAGCCCCACCAGCAGGCCGCCGAGGGCCGGCTTCATCTCGCGCGGCACGGCCACCCGTTTGGTGACGCTCTCCAGCCAGCGAAAGGTACGCGCGTAGAGGATGCCCACCAGCCCTGAGCCAAGTCCCAGCGCGGCGAAGTACAGCAGCTGCAACGGCTGCTCGAACTGGAAGGCCGCCTGATCGCCAAACAGCGGTGTCCAACCGGCCCAAATGCTGAAGGTGGTGTAGCTGATCACGCTGGCTACGAGGGCAGGAATGATCACCTCGGGCTCCAGGTCGCCGGTATACAAGATCTCGGCGGCGAGCACCGCTCCGCCCAGCGGTGCGCGAAAAATGGCCGCGATGCCGGCCCCGATGCCAGCGGCCACGGCGATGCGGCGGTCATGCGCATCCAGCTTGAGGTGCCGGCCCAGTATGGAGCCAAAGGCGGCGCCGATGAGCGCCATCGGCCCCTCAGGCGCGCCGCTGCCACCCGAGCCGATGGTGATTGCCGTGGCCAGGATCTTCACCGCCGGAATGCGCCCGTCCAACGCGCGGTCCTGGTGAAAGGCCTCGATAGCCGTGTCGGTGCCATGTCCGCTGGCGTCGGGCGCGAACCAGCGCACAACCAGGCCACACAGCAGCCCGCCGAGTGCGAGGACCAGCGGCAGCGCCCAGGGCCGAGCCATGGCCACCACTCCGTTCGTCCCCTCGCCGGCGGAATCGGGCGGCAGATAACCTATGAGCCTTCCCAGGAACAGGCTGGTTGAGACGCGAATAGCCAGCGCCAAGGCGATAGCCGCCAGGCCGGTCAGCAAACCAATCAGCGCGGCCAGTGGCAACCAGCGGCGCAACGTTTTTTCGCTGAGCAGCCCGGAGGCCGAGGTGCCGAACCACAGTGAGGGGTGGCCGCCACGCCCCCGCCACCAGCGCCACCACCGGGCGCCCGCTGCGCGCAGATGCGCGCCAGGATCGGGCTTGGGTGGCGCGGCGTCGGGCACTATGCTAGAAGTATTGCATAAAAGAACGACCGTTCAGTTGAAATTTTTGGAGAACGCTGGAAGTTTGGCCGGAAACAGGCCGCGGCGGCCGGGTGGGGCGGGCCAGGAGCGTCGGCTCAAATCGAACGGGGTGCTGCAGGGGGTGGATGGAGGGCGCTTATGGCTTTGCGCCCAAACTTCCAGCCGTGCCTAAAACCAGCACCCAGCACGACACAGCGCGCCGCGCCCAGATCGTGGCCGCCGCGGCCGGCTGCTTCGCCCGAAGCGGCTTTGCCGCCACCACCATCCCCGACATCGTGCGCGGGGCTGGGCTGAGCACCGGCTCCATCTACCACTACTTCAGCAGCAAGGAGCAGCTGTTTCTGGCCGTAGTGGCGGAATACGTGGCTGTATACGATGAAGCCTTCTTCGCTGAGCTGCAGCGCCCGGGTGCACCTCTGGAGCGCCTCGAGGCCGGGTTCGTTCACCTGCAGGCGGAGCTCGCGGCGCAGTCACCCGCGCGGGCACGCATCGCCCTGGAGCTGTGGTCGCGCGCGCACGACGTGCCAGACCTGCGCACCTGGTTAGCGGAGGCTCGCGAGCGGCGCATCGCGGCGATGGTGAGCCTGCTGAGCGAGCTGTGCGCTGCCGGTGAGCTCAGTCCCACCGAGGTGGCTGATGGCGCTGCCCGCCTCATGGCTCTGGCCGATGGCCTAGTGGTGCAGCGGGCCTGCGCCGACTTCGCCGCGCTGCCCGGCACGCCACTGGCCGCCGGTCTGCGCGGCCTGCTGGGCAGCGGAACGGGCTGAAGCCGCTCGTCGCCGGAAGTTGGCCGCAAAGCCATAAGCGGCCCTCCACCGACCCTCTGCAACAGCCACTCCGATTTGAGACGACGCTCCTACGCAACTCTGCGCGGCGGCCGCGGCATGCTTCCGGCCAAACTTCTAGGCCACAGGCATACCGAAAACAGACTCACCTTCGCTGCCCGAGCACAATCTCCTCGGCCTGAATCACCGCCAGCAGGCGGTCCATCTCACGGTGCTGGAACTCATCATCCGGCAGCTGGCGGAGCAGCCCACGCGTGCGAAAGCAATCCGTATGAAAGCACAGGTCGGTGAGGCTGATGATCAGCTCGCCCGGACGGAAGCGGCAGTCACACTCAGTGCAGCGGCCGGGTGCCTGCGCGATTGCAACTCTCATGTTTGCGCCAGTGCTTTAGAGCTTACCCCCGTTTGGCCCAGCCCGCGCGGCAAGAGAGTCAGCCAGGGAGTCTGGCGGTAACGCCATCGAGGATGGCCTGATACTCGCTTGCCAGAAGCGATTCCAGATCCGAAGCTGTCACCGTGACGTCCGGCCAGTCTCGAGCACGTTCGCTTCGCTGCTTCAGTTCCAGGTAGTACCGGACGATCTCAGGCAGCTCTTGTGTCAGCAGCCGTTCTCGGACGTCGTGGCTCGTCGCCCGGCGTCGCTCCTGAATCAGATGTGTGTTGATCCGATGCAAGGCGGAGTAAAACAACGCCGTGAGGGCCTACCGAGGCTTTCCCACTGCCAGGAGGTCGTGGCAGTCCTGCAAATCCTCTTCGGCACGGTCCCAGTACTGGCGCGCCTCGGTACTAAGCCCGCTCAGTTCCAATGCTCAGCGGCGGTCGAACAGGACTTCACCCTGGTGAGCGGCCATCATCCTGCTCCTCGACCACTCGCCGGACACCTCGCTCAGATTGAGCAGCTGAAATTCGACCCGGTCATCGACGTTCGAGAGCCACGCCAGCCAAACATCAATGACTGCCAGCTCGTGCGCAGACTTGTCTTCTGCCGCGTCGACGTAGACGGCAAGGATGCGGTCGTCTGGCTCGTAGGTTACGAGCTTGACGGATGGGTCAGACTCCCCAAGCGCGGCGCCCAGCTTCATCAACCGCTTGTGATCGGCGGGGGTCAGCCGCGTCCTTGCCAGAGCTTTGCCAGCCATCACAGCAAAGTATGGCAGGCTCAGGGTCGTAGGCACACCGGAAGTTGGGCGCTTGGCCAAAAGGATCGCTGAGAGGGCACTCCGCGATTACTCCTTTGGCGGCACCTTGCGGGCTCGGCTGGGCGCTACACGCGGCGGCTCGCCGGGCATCTTCGGATATACCGGTGGCCAGGGCGCATCCGGCAGCCCCGCGGCGGTATCACGCTCGTGCATGGCCAGGAGCGAGTCCAGCGTCTGCGGCGACATCTTGGCCCACGGGTCGCCCGCGGCTTGTGCCCGCTCCGGCACAGTCGCCATGGTCAGCGCGTTGGGCTCGATCGCGTCCAGCTCGCCCCAGCCGAACGGCGTTGATACTTGTGCCCCGGGCCGGGCCCGTACTGACCAGGCGCCGAAGATGGTCTTGTGTGGCGCGTTCTGGTTGTAGTCGATGAACACGCGCCGGCCGCGCTCCTCCTTCCACCAGGCCGCGGTCATGAGCTCCGGCCGGCGGCGCTCCAGCTCGCGGGCAACCGCAACGGCCGCGTTGCGCACCTGGTAGGACGTCCAGCGGGGCTGGAGGCGAAGGTAGACGTGAATGCCCCGGTTGCCAGTGGTTTTGGGCATCGCACTCAGCCCGTGCTCCTCAAACAGCCGGCGCACCTCACCGGCCGCCTCCTGGACCATGGCGAAGGTGACTCCGGGTGACGGGTCGAGGTCGATGCGCAGCTCGTCCGCGTGCTCCGGGTCTTCCGCGTGGGAAGGCCAGACGTGGAAGCCAATGCAGCCCAGGTTGACCGCCCAGATCACATGGGCCAGATCGGCCGCGACGAGCGCGTCGGATGTAGTGCCATTGGGCGTGCTGACGATTGCCGTTTGGAGCCATTCCGGCCGCGACTCCGGGACGCGCTTCTGGAAGAAAGAGGGGCCGCCTGCTCCGTTCGGGAAGCGCTGGAGGAGAATCGGGCGGCCCTGCATCGCGCGGAGCAGTGGCTGCGCGACGGCCTGGTAGTAGCGGACGAGATCCAGCTTGGTTTCGCCCCGCTCGGGGAAGAAGACCTTGCTGGCGTTGGTGATGGCGATCTCATGCCCAGCGGCTTCGACCAGAACTGTGCCGTCAGCCATTGTGGGGTCGCCTGAGCCGCTCAACCGTGCCGGCTTCAAATTCACACGGCTGAACCGGTGTGCTGCCTGCCATCGTGCTTCAGCTTAGCTGGTGGCGCGGCCACGATCGCCCAAACGGCCCGCGAGCTGCCGGAGTTACCCCTCGGCCATCACCTGCGCGACCGCGCTTTCGATGGCTGTCCCTTCAAAGAACGCGGGGTTCATGCTGGCGTGCAGGCGGAGCGGGTTGGTGAACGTCATCTCGCGTACGTCTTGCTCGGACATGAGGCCATGCTCCACCATCTCCCACACCTCCGGCAGCACATCGGTGAAGTCCGTCACGTCCCAGTGGCCGACATCCGAGCCCAGCATAGCCTTCAACCGGCCCGGCATGCGCGGGTCGAAGGCCCAGGCATTGCCGGCATCGTCGGCCTCGCAGCCAAAGTAGAAGTTGCGCGTGAAGAGGTCGATCAGCTCGCGCTTGGAGCTCACCTCAAGGCGGGCGTAATCATCGAGCGATTCCGTCTCGCGTTCCACCAGGTCTGTCAGCTGGAGTGCGGCCAGGGTCTCATCAGCCTTGCTTCTCAGGGCCGCGTAGCCGTAGCGGTCGAACAGCTCGCGCAGCCGGCTGGTGTCCAGATTTGTCGGCTTGAGGTGCTGCTCCATGGCGGCGAAGTGTCGCTTCTCCCAGCCTCCCACCAGGTTGCACAGAAGCTCCACGCCAAAAGCAACGCCCCCCTCCAGAAACGAGAAGGTGAGCGTTGGGAAGCGCCGCACCACGCCGCCGAGGAACAGCGCCTTGGCCAGCGGCGCATGCGAATCCGCGGCATGGCCCAAGCGGTTGAATTCGCCATTGCTCACGGAGAGGCGGTTGAACCAGCCGTTGCTGCCCTGGTGCACCGTCACCGCGACGCCCAGCTCCAGGCAGCGCTGCCACAGCGGGTCGTAATCCCAGGGGTTGTCGAGGCCCAGGGCATCCACGTAGTACGGCACGCCGGCCAGCGCGCCCGCGTCCCTGGCATAGGCCGGGATGGGCCGCTGCAGCGAACCTTTGAAGCTGGCGGCCTTCAGGCCCAGCTCACCGTGTGCATGATTCAGCTCCTCAATCGCCTCCTGGGGGCTGTGGCAGGGGATGAGCGCGGCGGGCGTGAGGCGGTACTTGTAAGGAGCGAACACATCCGCAACCATGTTGTTGTAGGCGCGGCACAACGCGCGCCGAAGGTCCTCGCGCGCCATGGTATTGGCAGCCAGGCAGCGCGTGGGGTAGATCACGCCGTAGTCGATGCCCAGCTCGTCCATGCGCTCGGCCAGCAGGCCCGGCAGCATGCTGCTGGCGAAATCGAGCGTGTTGCCGGTGGTGATCCACCAGTTGCCCCGGCCAAGGCGCCTGGCCCGGCGCTCCTCCCAGCTGGCCTGGTACCAAGCTCCACGCCGCCCTTGCACTTGCCGGTACTCTTCGGCCATGTCGCCGCCGGCCACCGCGCGCAGGTAGTCCACCAGCACGGGAATGGACTCGATCCAGTGCCCGTCGCCGTCCAGAATGGGATGATTCAGCTGTTGGCGGATGCGCGCCGCGTCGCCAGTTGCCACGGTTCTCTGCCCTCCGCCTGCATGTTGCCGGCTCCCGCGGCGGGAGCCGCGAGCCATTATGCACTCAGCGCCGGGGGCGGTCCTGCCGGCGCGAGCGCCGGGCAAAGGGTGACAGGGAGCCCAGCAGGCGGGGCCGCAGCTCGGATGTGGGTGGCAGCGTGCCATCCATCAGTTGGCGGCGCGTGCTTTGCCAGCTCTCCAGCGCGGCCGTGCACTGTTGCTGGTACGCCTCCAGCGCCGGCTCGCCTTCCGCCAGCAGGCGGCTCAGCTTCTGCAATTCCTTGGCCGCATCCTCTAACGCGGCGCGCAGGCTTTCGCTGTTCCGTGCGATATTCCACCGCGCAATGGCGCCCAGCTCGTCATTCACCGTCTCCAGCTCGGCCAGGCCGCGGCCGCTCAAACGCCCCACTTCGCGCCAGGTGGGCGCGCCCACCAGTCCGTGCAGGAGCCCCTCCAGCACCAGGCGTGGCAGCAGCTCGCTGGCGCTCAGCAGACCATCGTGCTCCTGGGCGGTCGTGAAATAGGGCTGCGCGCCGAATCCGCGCACCAGGGCGCTCATGGTGTCCAGCGCCGCTGCCTCCGCCCGCGGGGTCGCGTCCAGGCAATAGACAGCGCCGCGCAGCGCCTGTGCCGATGCGTCCGCCGCGGGCAGCCTTGCGTGGTCGATCACGGGGCGGCCGGCGAGAAAGTGCACGCTCTCCGGCAGCACCTCGGCGGCGGTCGTGGCTGGCGCCATCCACAAGCTCGTGCTGCTCACCACGGCGCCCGGCTCGAATGCCTGGCGCAGGCCGCGGAGCAGCCCCGGCAGCACGTCGTCGGGCACCGCCAGCAGCGTAACCGCCGCCCCCTCAACCACGTCTCGCGCGCCGCGCGCAAGCGCCTGTACGGCGCCGTGCGCCAGCGCTGCCTGGGCGTTTTCGGGGTGGGCATCGTAGCCGGTCACCGTCTCGAACAGCTGACTGGCGCGCGCGGCCAGGCCGAGTGCCGTGCCCAGGTAGCCCAGGCCAACGATCGCCAGCTTTGCCATTGAACGTGGATGGTAGCATCGGGTGAATGCCAGGCACGTTGCCCGCGGACGCACCCCGCCTGCGCCTGGCGCCTTCGCCCACCGGCGACCTGCATGTGGGCGCGGCGTGGATGGCGCTGTTCGACCTGGCCTTTGCCCGGCGGCACGGCGGCCAATTTGTGATCCGCATCGAGGACACCGATCAAGCACGCGCCCAGGCGGATTCCGAGCAAAGCATGCTGGACTCGCTGCGCTGGCTGGGCCTGGACTGGGATGAGGGGCCGGATAAGGGTGGGCCCTATGGCCCCTACCGGCAGAGTGAGCGCCTGGCCCGCTACGCCGCGTTTGCTCGCCAACTGGTAGAGCAGGGGCACGCCTACTACTGCACCTGCACGCCGGAGCGGCTGGCAGCGCTGCGCCAGGCGCAGATGGCCAGCAAACAGCCGCCCAGCTATGACCGGCACTGCCGCGACCTGGGCCTGCGCCCCGGCGGCCCCGAACCATGCGTGATCCGTATGAAAGTGCCACTGGAGGGTGAAAGCGTCGCGCACGACCTGGTGCGCGGCGAACTGAGGCGCGCTTACAAGGACAGCGACGACCAGGTGATCCTCAAGGCCGACGGTTTCCCCACCTACCACCTGGCCGTGGTGGTGGATGACCACGAAATGCGCATCAGCCACGTGGTGCGGGGCGAGGAATGGATCTCCAGCCTACCCAAGCACCTGCTGCTGTACCAGTACCTTGGCTGGGAGCCGCCGCTGTTTGCCCACATGCCCCTGCTGCGCAACGCGGACAAGAGCAAGATCAGCAAGCGTAAGCACCACACCTCTCTGCAGTGGTATGAGCGCCAGGGCTATCTGCCCGAGGCCATGCTCAATTTCCTGGCGATGCTGGGCTGGTCCATGCCCGACGGCCGCGAGCTGTTCACCTTCGCGGACGTGGTGGAGCACTTCACGTTCGAGCGGGTGGTCACGTCGAGCCCCGTGTTCTCATTGGAGAAGCTGCAGTCCATCAACGGCCAGTACATCCGCGCGCTCGACCTTCCGGTCCTGGCTGAGCGCCTCATTGCGCGACCGTATGTGCTGGCTCAGCTGCCGCTGGTGCGGGAACGCATGCGCACGCTGAACGATTTCCATCTGCTCACGGCGTTCTTTTATGAGGATGTGCTGACGTACGAGCCGCGACTACTGGTGCCCAAAAAAGGAGCCCCGGCTGACGTACCGCCCTGGCTGACCGCCGTGCGCGATCTGCTGCGCGACTTCCGCCCCTGGCGGGCCGCCCCTCTGGAGGCGGCGCTGCGCGAGCTGGTAGCGGAGCATGGCTGGGCCACCGGCCAGGTATTCATGAGCGCGCGCGTGGCGCTCACTGCCTCCACCCAGTCGCCCCCGCTCACGGAAACGATGGAGGTACTGGGCCGCGAGAAGACGCTGCAGCGGCTGGACGCCGCTCTCCAGGCGCTGGCCTAAGACATCCCGCCGGGCGCGACTCGGCGATTCGTTTTCAGCACACGAGAGGCTCCTGGCCGGCAGCGAGGCAGCGCCGGGGATGCTGAGTTCGGCAGAGGGAGAAGTGGGTGCTGGCACCGTGGTTGACGCTGGCGCTGTACGCTACACTGACGCACTGAAAGGTTGTTGCCGGCTCCGCGGGGAGCGGTGGCGCCGGGGGGAGACAGCACAGGTGTGGAGCGCAGTGGAGCGGTGGGTTGCCGGCAACCTTGTCCGGCGTCTGTTCGTTCCGGTTTGACGTAAGCGACTGAGCGCTATAGCCTAGGCGAAACTGCAGTGAAGATCACGTTCTGGGGCACGCGTGGGTCGATCGCCGTGCCCGGCCACGCCACCGCCACGTACGGCGGCAACACCTCCTGTGTAGAAGTGCGCATGGGCGGTGAGCTGTTCGTGTTGGACTGCGGCACGGGTATACGGGAGCTGGGGCACCATCTGCTGGCGGCGGGTGAACCGGTGAAAGCCAATGTGTTGCTGGGCCACTCCCATTGGGATCACATTCAGGGTTTTCCCTTTTTCGGCCCGCTGTTCGTGCCCGGCAATCAGTTCAACTTCTTTGGTCCGCAGGAGCACAGCCAGCGCTTGAACGAGACGCTGGGCGGGCAGATGCAGTATCGCTACTTCCCGGTGGGCATGGATCAACTGGCGGCCACGCTGCACTATCAGGAGCTGCGCGAAGAGACAGTGAGCATTGGCCGCGTCGCGGTGAGCTCCCACTACCTCAACCACACCACCCTTACCCTCGCCTACAAGCTGCAGGTGGACGGCCGCACGCTCATTTACGCCACGGACAGCGAGCCCTTCTCGCAGCAGCCACGGGCCTGGGCATCGTCCGACGACCGAACGTTTCTGCACCGGCGCGATGAGAAGCTGGTGGAGTTTTTCTCCGGTGCGGACACGTTGATCATGGACGCGCAGTACACCGCGCGGGAGTACCCGCAGAAGGTGGGTTGGGGCCACGGCACCGTGGACTACACCATCGACATGGCCATCTCGGCGGGCGTGGGCACGCTGGTCCTGTTCCATCACGAGCCCACGCGGATCGACACCGCCATGGAGGTGCTGGAGCAGTTGGCGCAGAAGCGCATGCACGCAGAAGCACCCCAGGTAGAGGTGCTGGCCGCGCGCGAAGGCGTGACATTGGAGCTGGAAGATGTGGCCGGCCAGGCCAACCCGGTTCACGAGCGCAGGCTGCCCGAGTTCCATCCTCGCGTACGCGTGGCCGTGGTGGGTTCGGCCGACTTCGCCAGCGTCGCCTCGAAAACGCTGGCGCAGGACCACTATGACATTGTGGCGGTGGAGCACATGGCGGCGCTGGAGAGCGGCGAATTCGCCGATTACCAGCCGCACCTGGTGCTGCTGCGCCAGCCGGACGGCAGCTGGAACCACGCCACGCACCAGTTCCTGCGCAACGAAAGGCGCCGCCACGTACCGGTGCTGGTGGTTGTGCCGGACGGTCGCTTTGAGGCAGCCCAGCAGGCTTTTGACGAGGGCGCGGCGGATGTGCTTATGGAGCCGTTTGCCGGTACCCAGCTGCACTCGCGCGTGGATTCGTGGCTGCTGCGCGCCGGCGTAGCGGTGGACCGCCGCATCCGCGGCCGTCGTGCCGAAGGCGAACCGGAGACTGCCCCCGCCGCGTAACTTCTGCGCGACCCGCGAATTCCGGTGGGTTTGTCCACGTCGCAATAGCCGTGCCAAAAGGTTGGCCTGTTCGATACAAATGTCAGACGGGGCCTTGCCGCTTTCGGCCCAAGATGCGCGGCGAGGCTGGCGCATAGAATAGAGCCATGGCTGAGCGTTCGCTTGCGGGCAATGTGAACGCCCAGCCTGAGGCCCTGCCGCACCAGCAGTTGACGGCCATTTTAGGCGGCGTTTCGCACGGCATCATCGGCGTGGGTCTCTCGGGGCACATTCTCTTTGCCAACCAGGCGGCCGCGAATCTGCACGGGTACCCAAGTCCCGACGAGATGAACGGGCTGGAGGCAGGGCCACTGCTCGCGGCGCTGCGGCCAGCGGACGAAGCTGGCGAGCTCCTGGCCTGGCAGGCGCTGCCGCTCCAACGGGCGCTGGAGAGCGAGCAAGCCCAGCAGCGGCTGGTTCGATTGCCGGCCCGCGCTGATGGCCCCGAGCGTTGGATCATGCTCAAAGCGCAGCCCACCCAGGGCGTGCGGGCAGGTACCCGCATGGTGGTGCTGGTTCTGCAGGACGTGACCGCGCTGAAACTGGCCGAGCAGGAACGCGACGCCTGGATGCAAACACTGGCGCATGACCTCAAAACACCCCTCACTGCCATCCGCGGGTACGCGCAGCTGGCCGTGCGCAACGTCACGGCACGAGACCGGCAAGGCGCCCTCAACGACCTGGAGCGCGTGGTTCAGGCGAGCGACCGGCTGACTAAGATGGTGGAGCAGCTGGGCGACTTGACGCGCATCCAAACGCAGGGTGGCCTGCAGCTGCACGTCCGCCCATGCAACATGGTGCACCTGGTGCAGCGGGCGGTGGAGCTGGCGCAGGCTTCCACCACCCTGCACCGGCTGCAGCTGGAGCTGCTGGTGGACAACCTGATCATCCCAGCCGATGCCGAGCGGCTGGAGCGTGTGTTTGAGAATCTGCTCAGCAACGCCATTAAGTACAGCCCGGAGGGCGGCGACATCTCCGTGCGGGCCGGCCAGAACGAGCCTGGGCTGGCTTACGCCTCCATCACTGATGCTGGCATCGGCATTTCGCAGGAGGACATGGCGCGGATTTTCGTGCGCTTCGGCCGTGGCCGCAACGTTGGGCAGATCGACGGCAGCGGCATTGGCCTGAGCTTCTGCCAGGCCGTTGTACAGGCCCACGGCGGGCAGATCCACTTGGAGAGCCAGCCCTCCAAGGGCACCCGCGTCACCGTGCGCTTCCCCCTGCTGGCGCCTGCGTCCGTGGGCGACGCTGTGTCCGACGGCGCGCCCTGGGAGCGTTTCCACCTGCCTTTGGCCAGCGACTGAGGCGCTCCGCCCCTTTCAGTTCGCCGGGATCACCCGTTCACTGCCCAGCACCGTAACCTGCTGCCCGGCCAGCGTGGGGATACTGGCGCCGTTGCGATAGTCGTACACACCCAGCTGCAGCGCGTACGTGCCCGGCTTGGCCGCGCCGGGAATGCGTATGACCCAATCGTCCGGAATCACTTCACCCGGTTGCCACAGGTGCGGCAGCAATCCCACGCCTTGGCCTGGCCCGTGGTCCCGATCGTGGATCACCTGGCCAGCGGAATCCGCCAGGCGCACGAAGGCCGAGTAATCGAAATCCGGCCGCGTGAGCACATCCGGCGGCGGGAGGATGCGCAGCGTGCGCAACGCGTTCGGCGGAGCATCCCGCAGCACCAGAGGATACGACGGCACTGTGTAGGACGACGCCCAGAAGAGCCGCAGCCGCAGCGTGCCACCGGCCGGCACCTGGGCGGGGCCGGCACGATTCCAGCCAACCAGCTCCATGGCGTGCTCGAAGACTACCGCTTGCGGGTGCTGCACGCCGGCTGACGCGGCGTCGCCATAGACCGCTGCCGTTGCGCCGAAGCTGTGCGCCACCGCCAGCAGCCCTGCCCCAACCGTCACAGCGGCCAGCCCGCTGGCGCAGGCGCTCGCCACGCGGTTCAGCCCGCGCGGAAGGCTGGCCAAGCCCAGTGCCAGGAACACCGCGCAGGACGTGAGGGCCGGCAGAATGAAGCGCGCGTGAGCCGTGGCGCCGTCGTCCAACTGCACGCCGTGCCACAGCACCACCGCTGCCAGGCTGCCGGCCAGGGCGAGCGCCAGCAGGAGCAGCCCGCCGGCTCGCGGCGAAGTGATGAGCTTGCTCGCGTTGAGGCGTGGGTGCCGCGCCAGCCTCAGCAGCAGGCCGAGCAGCGCGAGGGCCGCCACCGCTTTGAGGGGCAGGTAGAACGCATCCGGCAGCCGAACAATCTCCCAGCCGAAGGAGCCCCAATACGTTTGGAACACCTCTTGCCACACGCCCCACGCGTAGCCGGGCGTCAGCTCGTGCAGGGCCATGGGCACATTGGCCGCGTAATGTGCCAGGAAGCCGTCGGCGGCGCTGGGCCGGACGAAGTACCAGCCGGCGACAGCGGCCACTCCAGCGGCACAGCCAGCCAGCCGCGCAACGCAGCGCCACGCACAGCCAG
Source organism: Chloroflexota bacterium (assembly GCA_050695655.1). Classification (GTDB taxonomy): domain Bacteria; phylum Chloroflexota; class JAJPGV01; order JAJPGV01; family JAJPGV01; genus DATKQD01. Next base: position 30,418 of record JBOGTU010000005.1, read on the forward strand.
GCCGCTTCACTGCCCGCTCGCGCAGCGCGAGGATCAGCGCCGCCACCACTGGCAGCGGCAGCAGCACTGCCGTGTTCGTTTTGGCCAGCAGCGCCAGGCCCAAGCTCGCGCCGACGGCCACAAACCAGCCGGCCAATCGCTGCTCGGTGTACAGTACGCGCACCAGCAGCGCCAGCGCCAGGGCTGAGGTGAGAGCGGCGGCGTTGTCGTTATCAATACTGGCGCTGGAGAGGAGGAACACGGGCGTGAGGCCCGCCAGCAGCGCCGCGAACAGCCCCAGCCTAACTCCCAGCAGGCGCCGCGCCGTGAGCCAGATGAGCGCCAGCGTGAGCGTGCCCATCATCACGGATACGGCCCGCATGATGTGCGCTCCCAGCACCATGCCGTGATAGGGCCAGGCTTCGGTGAGGGTGTGCACGGCCACCGCGTTTCGGTTGGGGTGATCCGGCCAGGTGAAGTACGGGTTGCGCACCCAGGATACATTCCGCGTCAGATCGATGCCGGCCACGAACGGTGCTTCGAGCGCGTAGTAGAGGGGCGGCTGAAACAGCTCGTTGGGCGGCCGGTCCACCAGCGAGGGCAGCAGCTCGCCGCCGCTGGGCAGCGTATGCCGCTCGGCCAGGAACTTGACATATTGGAAGTGCTCCGGCTCATCCAGCGCCTCCCACAGCGGATTGATCACGCTGAAGGCCAGGCCCAGCACAAAGAAGCCCGCCAGCAGCAGCGCGGGCAGCGCGCGTGAGGTCAGCCGAGGCACACGCCAGCGGCAGCCGCGCCACGCACGCTGCTCCAACTGCCTTTCAACACCACCATGCTGTCGGCCTACACTCTAGCCGCTTTGTGCCGCCGTTTGGACGCCAATAGCATAGCTGCCGGGCGCTGAGAGAAACCGGAACTCCTACCCCGAGTGCGCTGCCTTGGCCGTGCTGGTGACGGCGATTGTGAAATGGTCCTCGGCGCCCATAGGCATCCGTTGACCGGTGGCCTGGTTGTACAGGCCGATCTGAAGCGACACGACACTCGCCGACGGCAGAGTGAATTCGTCAGTGAGATATTCGCCGGGCAGCCAGCTGGAGGTGGGACGGCCAGCAGTGCCCGGCGGCCGGTCGGATTGCCATATGATGCCGCCCGCGGTATCGAGCGCATGCACGAATTCGGTGGCGTCCGCCGCCGGTGTTTGAAGCGCCTGCCACACCAGACGCAGCCGCAATTGCGCGCCATCGCTCTGCAACTGGTAACCAACCAATCGAGCGACGCCACCGGCGGTCACGTCAGCGGGGGTGAGATTGCCCGGTGGCAGGGTCATCTGCCGGCTAAGCGCATGAACGGTGAGCCGCAGCGGCAGCGAGAGCCATGCACCCGTGGCCGAAGCTATTAAAACGCGGGCGGGACCAGGTGGAAAGGCTGCTGGAACGGCGCAGGCGACGGGCGTGGTTGCCAGGGTGCCGGCCGGCCAGCCCTGGCCCACAGCCACCTGGCAGGCGGCCATCGCCCCGGTCGCTGAGGCCAGCCGCAGGCGCACAGTCCGGCCCGCGGCAGTGTGGCCGGTCGCGTACCAGGTGAGGCGGAGCCTGGCGGCCTCACCCTGCTGGGCCGATGCCGCGGTGGCGGACACCAGCTCAATGCTGGGCAGCCGCAGCAGCGCGCGAGCTGGCGGAGCCGTGGTGCGCGCCGCGACCTCCAGTTTGCCGGCGGGCAGGCTGGGCCGGTCCGGGTAGGCCAGCAGCAGCCGGTATGCACCAGGCGGTGCATCGGCGGGGAGCGGCAGCTCCCGCCGGTCGGTGAAGCTGACGCCACTGCTCCAGAAGGCGCTGGGCGGGATCAATGGGAAAGGTGCGTCGTTCTGAGCCCACAGGTTCCCGGCAGCGTCCACCAGGTGCAGCGAAGGGTTGGCCGGCTGATGTTTGGCATGAACTGTCCAGGCCAGGTCCACGGGAATGGCCGCCCCCTGTGTCGCGCTGGCGAAGACACGCACCCGCAGCTCAGGTGTGCCCGGGAGCGAGGGCGCCGGTAGGCTTCCCAGAAAGAGCGCGCCAATCTGCACGTGCTGAACCAAGGGGTACATGTACATGCGCCGCGCGGACGTGGGCATAAGCAACGAACCGTGGGTGTCGAACAGATCGATCTGCACAAAGTAGGCATCAAAAGGCATGCCCACGGGCAGGGTGAGGGCGAACTCCTGCTGGCTGCCCGGCCCAGTTGCCTCAGCCCAGGGATGGCCCGAGCTGCCTGCGAGCACTCGCACAGTGCTGCCGGCTGGCGGTACCGCGCCCCAATGCAGCCGTGCTCGAATGGTCGTCGGCGATACCTGCATAACCTGGGCGCTCGTCAGCTCGGCCGGCCCGTACTGCACGTTCAGAGGGCGGATGCTCCTCGGAGCTGCGCCCAGCTCTGTCCCCACGCCTACCAGGGCCAGAGGCAGGAGCACCGCGGCCAATGGCAGGCCGGCCGCCAGTGCGAGCCGGGGCACAGGCTGGCTGGGCCAGCCGAGGATCAGCGTGAGCAGGCAGCACACCAGGCTGAGGGCTAAGGCCACCTGGCGAACGAGTGTGCTGCCGAGCCACACCACGACGTGCGACGTTCCGGCTGGGATGGCTACTTGCAGTAAACCGGAGTTGGCTTCGGCAAAGACGCGGGCCGGCTGCCCGTTGATGGTGGCCTGCCAGCCGGTCCAATACAGCCGCTCCATGCGCACGGTGAACGGCCGTGAGCTTTGTAAGTTGACGGTGTCTCGAAGGCTCGTGCGCTGCTGATCGACAACGCGGGCAAATGGTGGCAGCTCGCCGGGCAGCACGGCCAGCGGCGAGTGGCCGAGCGCAATGGGCAGAAGCTCTGGCGACCAGTCCAGTGTGGTTGTCGCTGCCACCGGGAGGAAGTGCCGCAGATAGTCGCCGCCCGATACCCGCTCGTGGGCCAGCGCGTCCGCCAGGGTGAGGTGTGCCGGCATGTTGAGATAGCGCAGGTTGGTAAGGCCAGCTCCGCCCGCCAGCCCCACGAACAGCACCAACGGGCCGGCTAGCCCGAGCTGCGCCCCCCGTGGCAAACGAGAGACGCCGGCGCCTACCGTCAGCGCGCCAAAGAAGCCGGCCAGGCTGAGCAGCCTGATGGGCTGCTGAACGAATGCCGCGCCCGGAAAGATGCTCCACAGCGGCGCCGACCAGTGCGTGTTCAGGAATAGTGCGCTGGCGGTCGCCAGCCCGAACAGGAGCCCGAGTCCACGCGTCCAGCCATCCGATCGCCAGGCCAGGGCCAGGCCCGCCATGGCCGCGGCAATGAGTGCCGTTTGCACCAGGCCCATCTGGGCCGGGCCAAAGCGATTGGTGAAGACCACACCGTTGTAGGCGTGCAGCACGCGACTCGAGACGAGCTCTGTCAGCCGCACGAAATTCTGGCGGTAGTCCTGCCCGGGCTCCGTATGGAAGCGCGTGAGCTGCACGCTCGCGGCGTCGGCAAACACCGGCAGCCAGTACACGGCCGACACGCCGAGCCCCAGCACCGCCGCGCCGCAGGCCGCCATGGCTCGTTGAGCCCAGCCGGCGCGGTAGCGCACAAGCAGCACCAGGCAGTAGGCTGCCAGGAAGGGTGATGCCACCAGAAACGTCACATTATGCGCCAGCAGCAGTCCGCCGTAAGCCAGGGCCGCGGCCCCGAAGCGCCGCCGGCTGGGCCGCGCGATGAGCCGGTGAAAGGCCCAGAACACCAACGGCAGCAGGGGCAGCGCCAGCGTTTGGCTGAAGTCACCGCTCTGGTACAGGTTGTACAGCAGGTACGGCGCGTACACGGACAGGGTGCCCGCCACCAACCCCGCGGCCGTGCCGAAGAGTTCGCGGACGTACAGAAAAGTGAACAGCGAGCAGCAGATGACCGCCAGTGCCATGGTCATCTTGAGCGCGGCGAGGGGCGAGGCGCCGGCCAGATGGAACAGCTCCGCCAGGTAGTCCTGAAGGACGGGGTAAAAGTTGAACATGGGTGAACCGAGGCCCCCATCCGCCACGGGCGCCCAGCGTGGGTAGAGGTTGGTCCAACTGAAGACTGTGCTCCACTGCAGGAAGAAGTAGAGGTGGTACAGCCCATCGGCGGCGGACCAGAAGCCGGGCTGCATCATGGGGATGGTCGCGGGAATGGCCATTAGGGCGGCCAACGCGGTTCCAGCCGCTGGGGTGTGAAGGAGCTTGGTGGCTCGCCTCAGGGAAGCGTGCTCACTCGGCCGCGCTCCGGCTGGCCGGCCTCGGGCTTGGCGCGCTCATGTAGCTGCTGGCCCAGGCCGGCAGCGCCAGGCCCCGGGGCGCGGCAAACAGCATGGCCACGCCGTGTGCGTACTTGCAGAAGTCAGCGAGAGGGGTGAGCGCTGCATCCTCCAGGAGGCCAGCCAGCCAGGCGGGTGGGGCGGCTTGCAGCTTCACCTCCACAATGGGGTGGGGCAAACGGTACGACCGGCCCCGCCGGCCACCGTCGCACAGCGCCGTCATCAGCACGTGGCTATCCAGGGTGATGCGCAGGCCGGGGCTGACAGCCGCTTCGAAGGCTTGCCGCCGGTAGCGAACCTGCAGCACGGGGGTCAGCCGCTCCAGCTCCACGGCGGCGCTCGCGGCCGCCAGCAGGGCCTGATAGTCGGCCGGAAGCGCTGCCGGGCGGCGCAGAAGCTCGCCCCACTGCACCACCACTGGCTGGCGCGGCAGCGCTTCCGCCAGCTCCACGCGCAGCTTGCTGCTCGATCCTTGCGTCGCCTGCTTCATCTCGGCGAACACGGGCCGCCGGCCGTTGTAGGCTCGCAGCCGCAGCAGCGTGCGCTGGCTGGGGTCAAGCGCCGCCTGGCGATACAGCGCCAGGTCACGTGTATCCAGGTACACCGATTCCACACGGTTCGCGAGGGCGCCCGGTGCTTCTTCGTGCAGCGGCAGGTGGGCTGTGATGAGCTCCGCCAGGGCCGGTTGCAGCCGCGCGGGAAGTGAGAACTTGATGGTTTGCCGGGTGGTGATCACCTGCGCGGCGGCTCCGATACCATTATTCCCGTGAGTGAAAGTCTACCTAAGCACAGGCAAGCGGCAGGCGCCATTGCCTCGGTGGGGGTGGTGGGCTGCGGGCTCATGGGCTCCGGCATTGCTGAAGTTGCCGCCCGCGCGGGGTACCCGGTGACGGTGCGCGAGGTGAATGGTGAGCTGCTGGCGCGCGGCCAGGGCCTGGTGCAGAAGAGCCTCGCCACGGCCCTCCAGCGGGGCAAGCTCAGCGCCGAGGCGTGCGATGCGGCCTGGGCCAAGCTGACCTTCACCACGGACCTGGCCGGCCTGGCCCAGTGCGACCTGGTGATCGAAGCCGCCACGGAGAACCCCAGCATCAAAAAGGAGCTGTTCGCCGCGCTGGATGCCGCCTGCCACCCGGCGACCATCCTGGCGAGCAACACCTCATCGATTCCGATTGTCGAGCTGGCGGCCGCCACCAAACGGCCGGCGCTGGTGCTGGGACTGCACTTCTTCAACCCCGCACCGGTGATGCAACTGGTTGAGGTGATCCGCACCATTGTGGTGGCCGAGGCCACGGTCGATGTGGTGCGCCACTTCGCCGAGGGCCTGGGTAAGACCGCCATTCTGGCCAAAGATCGAGCCGGCTTCATTGTGAACGTGCTGCTGGTCCCCTACCTGCTGGATGCCGTCCGCCTGGTGGAGCAGGGCGTAGCTACCAAGGAGGACATCGACCTCGGCATGCGCCTTGGCTGCGGCTACCCCATGGGCCCGCTGCAATTGCTGGACTTTGTGGGCATCGACACGACGTATTACATCGCCGAAATCATGTTTCAGGAATTTAAGGAGGCCAAGTTTGCGCCTCCGCCTCTGCTCAAGCAGATGACCATTGCCGGCCTGCATGGCCGCAAAACCGGCCAGGGCTTCTACACCTACCACTGAAGGAGGAATCCACCGTGCTGCACCCTACGGCCATCGATCACATCGCCCTCAAAGTGACGGACATGGACAAGTCGCTGCACTTCTACCACGACGTCCTGGGGATGGACGTGCTGCACACGTCCGGCCCGCACGCCAACGGCGGCCGCTCCGCGACGATCCGCGCCGGCCAGCAGAAGATCGACGTCTTCTACCGGCCTGACTTTGTATCCGCGGACAAGGACAAGCCTGTGGGCATGGATCACCTGTGCCTGGAGATCGACAGCACGTCCATGGAGGATGTGCTGGCCTTCCTCAAGCAGCAGCAAGTGGAGATCATGTGGGGGCCGGTGACGCGCTTCGGCACGACATCGGTGTACGTGTTCGACCCCGATGGGGTGCACGTGGAACTGCGGGCGCACATGGTGATGGAGGGCGCGGAGAAGCCAGCGCTGCCCGCTGCCGCGCGCGAGCCCGCGCCAACCGGCGGCTCATAGTTCCTCCAGGCCGCGGCAGCCGCGTCCGTGTGGCCCGCGCCGCGGCGGCCTGTACTGGCTCATCATCAGCCTGCACCCAGGTGCCGCGGGAGCGAGCGTGATTCAGCTCATTCTCTCGACGTTCGGCATCATCTTTGTGGCCGAGCTGGCGGACAAAACGGCGCTGGCGTCGCTGGTGCTGGCCTCGCGGCTTCCGGCGCGCTCAGTCATCGTAGGCGCGTGGCTGGCCTTTCTCGTGCAGACCGGCGTGGCTGTGGCGGCAGGGAGCCTGCTTCAGCTTTTGCCGGAGGAGCCGATTCGGCTAGCCGCGGGCGCCAGCTTCCTCATCTTCGCCGCGCTGGCCCTGCGGGAGGGGGGCGACGATGGCGAGGATGGCGGCGGGTCGAAAGGCAACGCCGGGCAGCACCGGGCTGCCTGGATCACCAGTTTCCTGGTGGTGTTCGCGGCAGAGTGGGGCGATCTCACGCAGCTCGCGACGGTGGCCCTGGTGGCCCGCACCGGCAAGCCGCTGGCGGTCGCCATTGGCGCCACCACGGGCGAGTGGGCGGTGGCCCTGCTGGCGGTGCTGGCTGGCTCCCGCCTGAGCAAGCTGCTCAACCCCAAGCTGCTCAGCCGCGCCAGCGCCGCCCTCTTCGCCGCCATTGGCCTGTTCATCATCATCACCACTTTGCTGGGCGGCGGTTAGCCCGCGCGTACAGTCACAGTCACAGGCGCTCGACGATCATGGCCATGCCCTGGCCGCCGCCCACGCACATCGTTTCCAGGCCCACGGTTTGGTTGCGTGCGCGCAGGCCGTTCAGCAACGTGGCCGTGATGCGCGCGCCAGTCATGCCGTAGGGATGCCCAAAGGCAATGGCGCCGCCAAAGGGATTGAGCTTGTCACCAAACGGATCCAGCCCCAGGCCGCGCGCCGAGGGAATCACCTGCGCGGCAAAGGCCTCGTTCAGTTCCACCAGCTCAATGTCATCCATGGTCATGCCCGCCAGGTCCAGCGCACGGCGCGTGGCAGCGATGGGCCCCAGGCCCATGTACTCCGGCTCCAACGCGGATACGGCTGTGGAGATGATGCGTGCCAGCGGGCTGATGCCCAGGTCCTTTGCCTTGCTGTTCGACATGACCACCACAGCCGCCGCGCCATCACTGAAAGGGCAGGAGTTGCCGGCGGTCACGTTGCCACCCTCCCGAAAAGCCGGCTTCAGCGTGGCCAGCACCTCTACCGTCGTCCCCGGGCGAGGGCAGTCGTCCACTCGGTACACGCGGCCGTCGGGAAGGGGAATGGGAATGATTTCGCCGTCGAAGTGCCCGCCGGCCTGGGCGGCTTCCGCGCGCCCCTGGCTGAGGCAGGCGAAGCGATCCATCTCCTCACGGGAGATGTGCTCGCGGTCCGCCACGTTCTCGGCGGTCAGCCCCATGGAGATGTAGTAGTCCGCCAGGTGCTCTGGATTGCCGGGGCGCAAGCGGGGATTGACTGCCTCGGCAACATCCGGCTGGCCCTGGTAGTAGCGGGAGATGCTTTCTACGCCCACACTCAGGAACGCGTCACCCTCGCCGGCCTTGATGGCGTGCGCGGCCATGCGTGTCGTTTGCAGCGATGACGAGCAGTAGCGGTTCACGGTGGTGCCGGGCGTGTCGAGCCCCGCCAGCAGGCTGATGGCGCGACCCATGTTCCAGCCCTGCTCGGCATTGGGCATGGCGCAGCCGCAGATGAGGTCCTCAATGTCGGCGGCCGGGAGCTGGGGCACCCGTTTGAGCACCTCCGTGGCCACGTACGCGGCCAGATCATCGGGCCGCAGGGCGACTAATGAGCCCTTGCCGGCCCGGCCAATGGGTGAACGCCCCGCGGCGACAATCCAAGCTTCATTCATGCCGTCCATTGTGACGCCTGGGGCTATGCTGTTGCCATGCGGATTGGCGCGCACGTGTCCAGCGCCGGCAAGGTGTGGAAGGCTATCGAGCGCGCCCAGGCGATTGGAGCGGAGTGCATTCAGATCTTCGTCAGCCCGCCGCGGCGCTGGCAGGCGCCGTTCATTCTCGAAGAGGACGTGCAGGAATTTCGCCGGCTGGCCCTCCAGGAGGGCATTGGCCCCGTCTACTTCCACGCCGTGTACCTCATCAATTTCGCCACGGATGATCCAGACCTGTACGAGCGGTCGATCTACTCGCTGGCCGGTTATTTGAAGATGGCCAGCCGGCTGGGCGCCGCGGGTGTGATCGCGCACATGGGCAGCGCCGGCACGCGGCCCGTGGCCGAGGCGGAGGAATCCGTGGCGCTGGGGCTGGAGGCGGCGCTGCGCAAGGCCGAGTGCGACGTGCCAGTGCTCATTGAAAACAACGCCGGCAGTGGCAATTGCATGGGCAGCCGCTTCGACCAGATTGGTCGCTTCATCGAGCGCGCCAGCGGTGACTCACGGCTGGGCGTGTGCCTGGATACGGCCCATACTTTCGCCTCGGGCTACGACTATCCGGACGCCGCGGAACGCCAGCGCATGTTCGATGAGATCCAGGCCAGCTTCGGCCTGGAGCGCATCCGCGCCGTGCATGTGAACGACTCCAAGGCTCGCTTCGGCTCCGGCGTAGATCGCCACGAGAACCTGGGCGACGGGTTCATTGGCCTGTCCGGTCTACGGGAAGTGATCCTGCCGCTGGCGGCCAACGGGAGTGACTTTCTGCTGGAGGTGCCCGGTTACGATGGCCACGGCCCCGATAAGCGCAGCGTCGATCTCCTGCGGTGCCTGGTGCGCGGCGAGCCCGTTGCCGCGCCGCGACCCTCGCTGTTCCAGCTTCCCCAGCCGGCTGGGGGCTGAGTTGGCGTTCGCTGGCTGACGCACTCGCGGCGCCGCACCGGCAGGATGTGTACATCATCGGCGTCACCGGTAACATCGGCAGCGGCAAGAGCACGGTGGACGCGCTGCTTGCGGAGCGAGGCGCCACGATCGTGGATGCCGACGCGCTGGTGCACCAGCTGCAGCGGCCGGGCCAGCCAGTGTACGAGGCCATCGCGCGGCGCTTCGGGCAGGGTGTTGTGGGGGGAAATGGCGAGCTGAACCGCCAGGCCCTGGGAGCGCTGGTGTTTGCGGACGCAGCGGCGCTGCGCGATTTGGAGCACCTGGTGCACCCCGCCGTGGGCGAGGAGTCGCGGCGCCTGCTGCGGCTCGCCCCACCCGGCAGTGTGGTGGTGTACGATGCGGTCAAGCTGCTGGAGGGTGGTTCCGGCGCCTGGTGCAGCAGCGTGTGGCTGGTGCTCAGCACGGCGGAGCAGCAGCAGGCGCGGCTGGTGGAGCAGCGCGGGCTGACGCCGGACGCGGCCCGAGCCCGCATCGCGGCGCAGCCGCCCGCGGAAGCCAAGGAAGCGCTGGCCCAGATCATCATCCGCAACCGCGGAACCCGCGAGGATTTGGCACGCCAGGTTGAGGCTGCCTGGGCCGCCACCGCCAAACCCTGGCTGGCGGCGCGCCAGCGGTGATGCACCAGCGAGGCTTGCGGCACCAAACTTGTGAACTTTGAGTCAGCTTTTGCGAGCGTACTAAGGCCCCGGAACGGTGGGCACGGCCCTCACCCCAGTCCGGGGTCGTCCGTGGGGGGCCGAGGCAGCTCGGCCAGCTCGCCTGTGAGGCGGCGCACTTCGTCATAGTCCCAGCGTTGGATGACGAGGCGCACCGCGGTGCGCTGGCCAGCATCGATCTCCACCTCAGTGAAGGCGGGGATGCACACCAGGTCCATGTGCTGCGGCACCAGGTAACCCCGGCAGACGGCCACGGCCTTGATGGCCTGGTTGACCGCGCCCGCGCCAATGGCTTGAACCTCCGCGTGCCCCTCTGTGCGAAGGAGGCCGGCGATGGCACCAGCGACCGCGGTGGGTTTGGATTGGGCAGCTACTTTGAGGACGTTGGGCATGGTGACCAGCAGTGCGCGCAAGTTCTGCGCCGTGTGAGGTGGCCGGCACAGCCTGGGCCGTGCCGGACGCCTCACAGTCAGTCCTATTTGGCGAACTCGACGGCGCGCGTCTCGCGCGAAACCATCACCTTGATCTGGCCCGGATAGCTGAGGTTCTCCTGGATCTGCTTCACAATGTCGCGCGCCAGACGGCTGGCGGCCAGGTCATCCACTTCCTCCGGCTTGACGATGATGCGCACTTCGCGGCCAGCTTGGATGGCAAACGACCGCTCCACGCCGGGGAAGGAGTTGGCGATGCTCTCCAGCGCCTCCAGCCGCTTGACGTACGTTTCCAGGCTTTCGCGCCGGGCGCCCGGCCGCGCCGCGGAGATGGCATCGGCCGCGGCCACAATGAGCGCCTCCACCGTTTCCGGCTCCTCTTCGCCGTGGTGCGCCTTGATGGCGTGCACCACAGCCTTGGATTCGCCCAGCCGCTTGGCTATTTCGCCACCGATGATGGCGTGGGGGCCCTCCACCTCGTGGGAGACGCCCTTGCCGATGTCGTGCATGAAGCCGGCGCGGCGGGCGACATTCACATCGGCCCCGAGCTCGTAGGCCATGGTGGCGCACAACGCCGCGATCTCAATGGAGTGGCGCAGCACGTTCTGGCTGTAGCTGGTGCGGAAGTGCAGCCGGCCCATGGCCTTGTTCAGGTCCGCGCTGAGGCCATGCACCTTGGCTTCGGCCGCGGCCTTCTCGCCCTCATCGCGCATGGTGTTCTCCACATCCAGGCGGGCCTTGGCCACCAGCTCCTCAATGCGGCCGGGATGGATGCGCCCGTCCACAATGAGCTTGGTCAGCGCCTGGCGGGCCACTTCGCGCCGCACCGGATCGAAGCCCGAGAGGATGACCGTATCCGGCGTATCGTCGATGATCAGGTCCACGCCGGTCGCCGCTTCCAGGGCCCGAATGTTGCGGCCCTCGCGGCCGATGATGCGGCCCTTCATATCCTCGCTGGGCAGCGGCACCACGGACACGGCGCTTTCGGACACCTGATCTGAGGCGTACTTCTGGATGGCCAGCGCGATGATCTTGCGCGCCTTCTGCTCGGCTTCCTCTTTGGTTTCGAACTCAATCTCGCGGACGCGCTTGTTGGCCTCCACGCGCACTTCCTGCTCGATGTTGGTGAGCAGCTGAGTCTTGGCTTCTTCGCGTGTCATGCTGGCCACGCGCTCCAACTCCTGCACTTGTTCCAGCCGCTTGAGCTCCATGGCCTCGTGCAGCTCTTCGGTTTCCTGCTCTTTGGCGTTGACGTTGCGCTCGCGCTTGTCCAGCGCCTCCAGCTTGCGATCCAGGTTCTCTTCCTTTTGGGAGATGCGGCGCTCCGTACGCTGGCTCTCGGAGCGGGCCTCTCGGGCCTCGCCCTCGGCTGCCGTGCGCACCTTCAGCGCCTCATCCTTGGCCTGCAGCAGGATGTCTTTTTCCTGTGCCTTGGCCTCAGCCAGCAGGGTCTCGATTTTGGCGTTTGCCTCGCGTTCGCGGCCTTCGTTACGGGTGCGCTTCAGCGCCAGGCCGGCGCCGAAGCCTGCCGCCCCGACCACGACCGCGACAATGACGAACAGAACAATGTTCAAACTTTCCCTCCTCCGCGCAGGGGCATGCCTGTTCTGTTCGTGGGCCGGGCAGGACCAGGTCTAGGAGAATGGCGAGATGTCGTCGCCCTTCAGCACGAGTGCTCGAGAATTTGGGGCACCGATAGCTCCAAAAGCCGCCAATAAGGCCGCCACATGTTCCACCGAAAAGACTCAGACAGGCTTCTGCCCAAGATTAAGATTCTTCGCGAGCTCCGCCCCGGGTACCGATTCCCCAGAACGAACGTTCAGCTACGTTGACTATAAAGACGGGCAGATTGGCATGTCAAGGAACATGCCGCATCTCGCCTAAAAGTTTGGCCGCAAGCAATGCCGCGGCGGCCGGGTGGGGCTGCCTGGGAACGTCCGCTCAAGTCGATGTGGCTGCCGCGGGGGCTGGTCGAGGGCCGCTTGGCTTGGCGGCCAAACTTTTAGTCCTGATCGTTTCGGGCGCCCAACCTGCGTACCCAGCATCCCCCCGGCCGTTCCGCCGCGAAAGCCGCGGTGAAGATGCGGTATGGTCTTTTGGTAATGCCCACGGAGAGGCGCGGCGGCCCGCGGGATGAGCATGCCGTGCCGGCAGCCGGCGCGGGCGCCGAGGGGGCGTCTTCGCCCGCTGAGGGGGCGCCAGCCGCGGAACCCCGGCGACGGCGCAGGCGGGCACCCCGGGTGGAGCGGCTGCCGCCGCTGCCGGTGCTGCCCGTGCGGGACACAGTGCTTTTCCCGCACGTGGTGGTGCCTCTGTTCGTCATGCGCGATCGTTCCGTGCGCGCCATAGAGGAAGCCATGGGGCGCGACCGCGACATCATCGTGGTTGCCCAGCGGGACCCCGAGCAGGAGGACGTGCAGCCCGGCGACCTCTACGACGTGGGTACCGAGGCGGTCATCGGCCGCATGCTGAAGATGCCCGATGGCACCACCAGCATTCTGGTGCAGGGCCAGCGGCGGGTGCGGCTGGAAGCGCCGCAGCAGTGGGAGCCGCACATTCGCGCCACCTCGGCCGTGGTGCCGACGGCGATCGAGAAGACCACCGCTGTCGAAGCGCAGATGCGCGCGGTGCTGGCCTTGTTCGAGAAGTGCGTGCAGCTCAGCCATTCCCTGCCCAACGATGCCTACGTGGCCGCCATGAACATCGACGAGCCCGGCTGGCTGGCGGACCTCATCGCCTCCACGCTGGAGCTCACGGTCGCCCAACGGCAGGACATTCTCGAGGCCTTTGAGCCCTCCCTGCGGCTCGAGCGCGTGAGCATTCTGCTGTCCAAAGAGCTGGACATCCTGGAGCTGGAGAACAAAATCCACACCCAGGTGCAGCAGGAGGTCGATCGCACCCAGCGCGAATACTTTCTGCGCGAGCAGATCAAGGCCATCCAAACCGAGCTGGGCGAGGCCGACCCCCTCACGCGGGACGTCACCGAGCTGCGCGAGCGGATCGAGTCCGCTGGCCTGCCGGACGAAGCCAAGGAGAAAGCCAGCCGCGAGCTGGATCGCCTGACGGCCATGCCGGCTATGTCGCCCGAAACGGGCATCATCCGCACCTACGTTGAATGGCTGGTCAGCCTGCCCTGGACGGCTCGCACTGAGGACCACCTCAACGTGGCTGATGCCGAACGTGTTCTGGACGAGAATCACTACGGCCTGGCCAAGGTGAAGCAGCGCATTCTGGAATACATTGCCGTACGCCAGCTGGCCCCCAACACGCGCAGCCCCATTTTGTGCTTCGTGGGGCCGCCGGGCGTGGGCAAAACCAGCCTGGGCAAGTCCATTGCGCAGGCGCTGGGCCGCAAATTCGCGCGCGTCTCCCTGGGCGGCATCCGCGACGAAGCCGAGATCCGCGGCCACCGGCGCACCTACGTGGGTGCGCTGCCCGGTCGCATTGTCCAGACCATGCGCACCGTGGGGATGATCAACCCGCTGTTCATGCTGGATGAGATCGACAAGATTGGGGCGGACTTCCGCGGCGATCCATCGTCCGCGTTGCTGGAAGTTTTGGACCCCGAGCAAAACGCCACCTTCTCGGATCACTACCTCGAAGTGCCGTATGACCTCTCGCAGGTGCTGTTCGTGACAACCGCCAACGTGCTCGACCCGGTGGTGCCCGCCCTGCGCGACCGCATGGAAGTGATCGAGCTGCCCGGCTACATAGAGGAGGAGAAGATTCACATCGGCCGGCAATTCCTGGTGCCTCGCCAGCTGGCCGAAAACGGCTTGCAGCCCCAGAACCTGCACTTTTCAGACGCCGCGCTGCGGCGCATCATCCGCGAGTACACGCACGAAGCGGGCGTGCGCAACCTGGAACGCGAGCTCGGGTCTGTGTGCCGCAAGCTCGCGCGCGTGATTGTGGCCGGCCGCGCCGTGCCGCGACTGGTGGCGGAAAGCAGCGTCGAGAAATACCTCGGCCCGCCCAAAGTGTTCTGGGGCACCGCCGAGGAGCGCGATGAAGTGGGGGTGAGCACCGGCGTCGCCTGGACGGAGGCTGGAGGCGACCTGCTGGCCATTGAGGTCACGCTGATGGAGGGCAAGGGCAACCTGCAGCTCACCGGCCAGCTGGGCGACGTGATGCGCGAATCCGCGCAGGCGGCGCACAGCTACGTACGATCGCGCGCGCTGGAGCTGGGCATCGACGTGCCCTTCTGGGAGCAGTTGGACATGCACATCCACATCCCAGCGGGCGCCATACCCAAGGACGGCCCCTCCGCCGGCATCACCATGTGCTTGGCCATGATCTCTGCCCTCACCCGCCGGCCAGTGTCTCGGGCGGTGTGCATGACGGGCGAAATCACGCTGCGCGGTCGGGTGTTGCCGGTGGGCGGGCTCAAGGAGAAGGTGCTGGCGGCGCACCGGCAGGGCCTGCGCACCTTCATCCTGCCGCGCAAGAACGCGAAGGACCTGCAAGAGATCCCCAAGGACGTGCTGGCGCAGATGCACTTCCTGTTCGTCGACCTCATGGATGAGGTGATCGCCGCGGCGCTGCTGCCCGCCGAGCCCGCGATTACTCGCCCACGCGAGAAGAAGAGGCCGGCGGTGGCCCGTGCCAGCCATGCTGCGCTGCCTCTTGCGCCTGCCCCTGGCCCCATGCCCCAACCGGCGCCCAGCCAGGTGGGCGCGGCCAACTGATGGCGCTGGTCGTTCAGAAGTACGGCGGCAGCTCGGTGAAGGATGCCGCCCGCATTGGGGCGGTGGCGCGGCGGGTGGCCGCGCGCGTGGACGCCGGCAACCAGTTGCTGGTGGTGGTATCCGCCATGGGCGACAGTACCGACGAGCTGATCGATCTGGCGCGGCAGATCACCGCCCGCCCTCAGCCGCGTGAGATGGACATGCTCATGGCCACGGGCGAAGTCATCTCCTGCGCGCTGCTGACCATGGCCCTGCACGACATGGGCTATCAGGCGGTGGCGCTCTCCGGCCCTCAGGCGGGCATCCGCACCGATGCCTTTCACACCAAGGCCAAGATATCCGCCATCGAGCCGGCCCGGGTGAGTCGTGAGCTGGGCGCGGGGCGCATCGTGGTGGTAGCGGGCTTCCAGGGCCTGACCGAGGCGGATGACGTGGCCACGCTGGGCCGTGGCGCGTCGGACCTCACCGCGGTGGCACTAGCCGCGCGGCTGCGGGCCAGCGCCTGCGAGATCTACACCGATGTGGATGGCATTTACACCGCGGATCCACGCCTGGTGCCGGAGGCACGCAAGCTGGACAGCATTTCCTATGAAGAGATGCTGGAGATGGCGCAGCTGGGTGCGAAGGTCATGCAGCCTCGGGCGGTGGAGCTGGGGCAGATCCACCACATGCCCATCACGGTGCGCTCCAGCTACAACGATCGGGAAGGGACGGTCATCGGAGTGGAGAACGTCAACAAAGTCACAGGCATCGCGCACGATACGGATGTGGCCAAGCTCACGCTGGTGGGCGTGCCGGATCGGCCGGGTGTGGCGGCGCAGTTATTTGCGCCATTGGCCGCTGCTGCCCTGAGCATCGACACCATTGTGCAGAACGTCAGCCACGACGGTGTCACGGATATTTCGTTCACGCTGGCCGAGACGGACCTGGAGCACGCCCGATCGATCACCGAGCCTATCGCACGGGAGCTGGGCGCAGCTCGAGTCATCGCTGCCACGGATATGGCCAAAGTATCCATCGTGGGCACGGGCATCCAGAACAGCCCCGGCTACGCGGCCCGGATGTTCGCCGCAATGCACGAGGCGGGCATAAACATCGACATGATCAGCACATCCGAAATCCGCATCACCGTGCTTATCAACCGCGCACAGGTCACACCCGCCGTGCGGGCGCTGCACCGGGCCTTCCGTCTGGATACGGCCTAAGGCGCATAACGGTCATACGATCCTGCTGTTTTGTAGGTTTGCGCCCGGTTCCCTGGTAGAATCGCCGCCGGGAAGAGTTGGCGGCTGCTCGTCAGCGGCGAGCGGAGCGTGGGTTTGACGGTGGAGGGTACGCGTGGCAACGAGGAGCGGGGAGATGATGAATCAAGGGCCGCAATCCTTCTGGCAGCGCATGCAGTTTCGCATGGCGGCCAACCTCATCGGTGTGATGGCCATTCTGCTCATCCTTTACACCGTGATCGACGGCGTGTCGCTCAAGCGCTTCATTGAAGATGTGCTGTCGCTGGCCTTTCTGGGCGTGGCAACCTGGTTCATCGTGGCGCGGCTGGCGCAGCCTGTGCGCACGATGTCCGGCCTGGGGCGCAGGCTCAGCAACGAGGACCTGCGCCAGCTCACCAGCGAAATGCGCCGCACTGCCAAGGGCGACCTCACTGGCAGCCTGAATTTCACCAGCGAGCCGTACAAATATCGCGCCGCGGATGAGCTGGGCGCGCTGGCCGGCGCCCTTAACGGCATGTTGGGCGAGTTGCGCGAATGTGGCGATGCCTACGCTTCCATGACCGGCGACCTGCGCGGCCTCATCCACCAGGTGATGGCCTCTTCCAAAACTGTGAAGGGCGCCAGCCAGGGCCTCACCTTGGCGACGAGCGATGCCATCCTGGCCGCCAGCAACATTTCCGCCAGGGTGAACGACGTGGCTCAGCGGTCGGCCGAGGGCCAGCGCCAGCTGGAAGACGCCTCGGTGGCGGTGCGCCAGCTCACAGCCTCCGTGAGCGCAGTGACCTCGGGCATGACTGAAATGGCCATGTCAATCCGCCAGGTGGCCAGCAACGCCGAGGCAGTGGCACGCGCCTCCGAGGCGGCGGATCAGGCTGCGCGCAACGGTGGCCTGCGGGTAAGCCAGACCATTGGCCGCATGAATACGTTCAAGGTGTCGTTCGCGCGCTCGACGCAGCAGATTCAGGACCTGGGCCAGCACTCAAGTGAAATTGGCAGCGTGGTGGCTACTATCAACGACATCGCCGAGCAAACCAACCTACTGGCGCTGAACGCCGCCATCGAGGCGGCCCGCGCTGGCGAGCACGGCAAGAGCTTTGGCGTGGTCGCCGCGGAGGTGCGCAAGCTGGCTGAACGCTCGTCGCGGGCGACCAAAGAGATCGAGTCGCTCGTCCTGCGCGTGCAGAGCGGCATCAGTGAGGCAGTGGCCGTGATGGAGCAGGGCGCCAAGGATGTGGACGAAAGCACGCTCGAAGCGACGAATGCCGAGACCGCGCTGGACGAGATCATCCACGCCGTGCGCGCCACGAACAACCAGATTCAGGACATCTCGGAAGCGGCGGAGGAGATGACCGCGCAGAGTGACCTCACCCTCGACACCATCCAACAGGTGGATCGCCAAGCCACCCTCGTCGCCGAGACGGTGGATCAGGTGGCCGGCATCTCCCAGGAGACGGCCCTCAACAGCGGCGGCGTGGTGGAGCTGGCGCGGGACATGCTCCAACGCATCGACGGCATGGCCGCATCGGTGAAGTCGCTCGTGGCGATGGCCGAGGCGCTGGACAGCGAAACCTCGCAGTTCGTGTTGGAACGCCCAGGCGTGCCCCAGCCACCCTCCGACCGCCAGGCTAATGGCGCGGGCGGCGCCATGACCGGGCTGGGCACCACCGCCAGCCCGGCTGCGTATCAGCCGCCCGCCGTCCCCAGCACCGACCTGAGCCGCTTGCTGGAGCGCCTCAAAGCCAGCTGATCAGCAGCCAGCCAGCCGTTTGCGCCCTGCCAAGCCGCGTCCAGGACGGGAGTCGACAGAGTAGCGCGCATATCCTGCAAGCCATATAGTGCGCACATGGCCGTCCGTGCTGACCAGTACACTCATCCCGCGTCGGGCCGTTTCGTGGTGCTGACTTGCAACGTGCAGCCATCCGGCGACCTCGACGACGTCTCTGTAGCGGTCTGCCCGAGCCTGGGCGTGATCAGCCAGGGCGATAGTCTGGCAGAGGCCGAGAATAATATACGCGAAGCCGTCTGCCTTTACCTGCGCGATTGACGCGGACGACGAACTGGACCGAGTTTTCAAAGAGAACAATCTACGCATATCGGTGGTGCCCGATGCCCGCATGGCGTTCAAGCTGCCGGCCGAGGGTGGCGGGAGCGTGCTCGCCGAAGCCTTCCCGATCTCCCGAGCCGCCTGACGGCGGGTGCGACGCCGCTACAGCAGCAAAGTGCTAGCAGCAGCGCTGACACGCCTGGGCTGCTTCCCACGCGGCAAGGCGACACAATCGGGAAAGAGTAAGGGCAGCCATCGCAACCACGGGTCGCGCCGGACAACAGCACCGCGTGCCGCGGGTTGAGAGAGGTGAGCGCTAACGAGGCTCCAGCCAGCCCCACGGGGCAGCGGGGTATAGTAAACCAAGGTTCTGTTGGAGGTCATCGCGCCGTGGTTGAGATGCTGGTCGAGAGCGTTCGGGTCAGTCTAACCACGCAGCAGCGGGTGGTGATCCTGAAGGATAAAGCAACTGATCGCTATCTGCTCATCTGGATCGATCCCATGGTCGCCTGGGCCATCGCCAGCGCGGTGGCGGGAGTGGCGCAAACGCGGCCGTGCACGCACGACCTGGTGAAGAGCGTGGTGGACGAGCTTGGGGCCAAGGTCACACAAATTGTCGTGAACGACATGAAGGAAGAGGTCTTCTTCGCGCGCATCGTGATGGATATCAACGGGCGCCACGTGGAGATCGACTCCCGCCCGAGCGACGCTATCGCGGTAGCGGTGCGCACGAAGTCGCCCATCTACGTGGAGGATGCCGTGCTCAAGGCGCACGGCATCACGCCCGACACCGAGGAAGCCCCCGCCCAGGAAGCCGCCCCCACGGAGAAGCTGGACCTGGAGAAGCTGAGCGCCTTCAAGGACCTGATCAACGGCCTCGATACGCTGGACGACCTCGGCAAGCCCAAGTCGTGAGCGCGCAAGATCGGCTGGTGAAGCGCGCCATCTCGCGCTTCCGCTGCGCTCACTGTCACTGTCCGCACCTCTACGACAGGGTGGGCATCATGGCCCGCTACGACGATGTGTGGGTGGTGGGCGTGGAGTGCGCCGATTGTGAGGTGCCCGGCGTGTACGTGGTGGCAATGCACGCGCCGGCCGAGGCGCCGACGGACCTCACTCCCGCGGAGCTGGCCCGCGGCCACCGGGCGCGCGTGCGGCAGGGCGACGTGCATGCCATGCGGAGCTTTCTGAGGGAGTTCGATGGCGACTTCTCCCGCCTGTTCAACCCGCCGCCTTCCAGCTGAGGCCATGCCACGAGAGTCCCAGACCGGTAAGCAGCCGGCCGCCGAGTACGACGTTCTCGTCATTGGGGCGGGCCACGCCGGTTGCGAGGCTGCCCTGGCTGCCGCACGCATGGGCCGGCGCACGCTGCTGCTCACCCTCAACCTGGACAGCATCGCCCTCATGCCCTGCAATCCCTCCATTGGCGGCCCGGCCAAGGGCCACTTGGTAAGGGAGATTGATGCTCTGGGCGGCCAGATGGGCCGCACCACGGACGATACCTTTGTGCAGATGCGCCTGCTCAACACCAGCAAGGGGCCGGCGGTGCAGGCCCTGCGGGCACAGTCGGACAAACGGGAATACGGGCGCGCTATGCGGCGCACGGTGGAGCACCAGCCGAACCTGACACTCAAGCAGGCGGCCGCTGAGGACATCCTGGCCGAGGATGGGCAGGTGCGCGGCGTGCGAACCGCCGGCGGTGTGTGCTTTTCAGCACCGGCGGTGGTGATGACGACCGGGACGTTCCTCAACGGCAGGCTCATCCGCGGCGACCACTCGGAGCCAGGTGGGCGCAGCGGCGAGGCGCCCTCTCTGCCGCTCACCAAGAGTTTACGTGCGCTGGGCCTGGCCCTCGGCCGGCTGAAAACGGGCACGCCACCCCGCGTGGACCAGAGGACCATCGATTTCAGCCTCACGGTGCCGCAGCCGGGTGACATCGATCGCGCACTCTACTTCAGCTTCAGTAACGCGGGCCGGTCAGCTGTGACGGACCAGTTGCCCTGCCACCTCGTGACCACCACCGCCGAGACACACCGGCTCATCCGCGACAACCTGCACCGGGCGCCCCTGTTCAACGGCACCATCACCGGCGTGGGCCCGCGCTACTGCCCCTCCATCGAGGACAAGATCGTGCGCTTCGCGGATAAGGCCTCGCACCAGCTGTTCCTGGAGCCGGAGGGGCGGGACACGATCGAGGTCTACGTCCAGGGCGCAAACACCAGCCTGCCGGAGGAGGTGCAGCTGGCGATGCTGCGCACCATCCCGGCGCTGCGAGAGTGCGAGCTCATGCGCCTCGGCTACGCCGTCGAGTACGACTACGTGCTCACCAACCAGATCGGGCCCTCGTTGGAAACGCGGAGTGTGCGCGGCCTTTTTCTGGCCGGCCAGATCAATGGCACCACCGGCTACGAAGAAGCCGCCGCGCAGGGCCTGGTAGCCGGCATAAACGCCGCGTTGCGGGCCGCGAACGAACCGCCACTGGAACTGCCACGAGCGAGCTCCTACATCGGCGTGATGCTCGACGATCTGTGCACCAAGGAGCTCACCGAGCCCTACCGGCTGTTCACTTCACGGGCGGAGTACCGGCTGCTGCTGCGGCAGGATAACGCGGACCTTCGCCTCTCCGCGCTGGGCCATGCCGCGGGCCTGGTAACCGCCGAAGAGATGGAGCGCGTGGAAGCCAAGCGACACGGCACGGTGAGGGCGCTGGGCAGGCTGCGCGCCACGCACGTGGTGCCGGATGCGCTCACCAATGAGGCGCTGCGCGCGGCCGGCCAGCCGGAGCTGTCCAAGCCGATGAGCGCGGTGGAGCTGTTGCGCCGCCCAGGGCTCGACTACGACACCGTGGCCCGCCTGGCCGGCCTGCCGGGCGTGCCCGAGGCTGTGCGGGAGCAGGTGGAGATTGAGGCGAAGTACGAGGGCTACATCGCCAAGCAGCAGGCGGAGGTGGAGCGCACGCGCAAAATGGAACATCGGGCCATCCCCCTGGACCTGGACTACGACGCTATGAGCGGGTTGCGCACCGAGGCGCGGGAGCGGCTCAAGAAGTTCCGCCCGGCTACGCTGGGGCAGGCCGGCCGCCTGTTCGGCGTGAACCCGGCCGACGTGGCCATCCTTATGGTGAAGCTGGAAAAGGCGCGCCCAGCGGCAGCGTAACCCAGCCCGGGTTCGGAGTCGCCGGGCAACACAGGGAGGGTGTTCCAAGGCGTTGCACGCCAGACGTAGCGCTGCTCGGCCGCCAAAAGGGGCATCGGCGGCCCCAGCCCCGGCTGCCGGATGTTATACGTTTGCAGCACATGAAGGCACGCTTTCGCACACGTAACGCCCGCCGACCGGGAGACGTTACCGCTGACAAGTGGCATCCCAAGGTTCAGCCGGCACAACGCACCACGCTCCCCATGCACCTGCTTTGGTGAGGCACTCGTTGTGCAGCCGCTGGGCCGTACTGGTTTCCGCGCTCATGATGTGCTGTGCCCTCGCCGGCTGCGCGACGTTGGCAGCACCGTCGGCAAACCACGCTGGGAGTGCACAGGACGGTGGGCCTGGTGGCAACGCCGGCGGCGCGCCAGCCGGGGCCTTGCCGGCGCGACCCACGCCCGCGGCCACCCCCACCGCGACGGCCATTCCGCCAACGCCAACGCCGACACCTCTGCCCGCGCCACAACTCTCACCCGCGCGCTTTTCGCTGTTCACCGTGAACCCAGAGTTCACCACCCAGGATGTATCCTTCACCGTCTCTCAGCCGGCAAGCGTGACCATCGAGATTGTGCCCACCGGTAGTCATCAACCAGTGCGCACCCTGGACCTAGGCAACCAACCAGCTGGAAAGGTGCAGGCCAGCTGGAACGGGCAGGACGATGCCGGCCAGCTCGTAGCCGCCGGCGGCTACAGCTACATCATCCACGCCACAGGGGTCGGGGGCAGCACCGCGGCCGCCAGCTATCACGATCTGGGCATCACCCACAAGCGGATGGTTGTGTCGCTCTCCAAGCAAAATCTCACCGCCTACGATGGCGACCAGCAGTACCTCACCACGCTGGTGACCACGGGCAACCCCGCGCTGCCAACGCCGACGGGCATCTTTCCCATCCTGGCCAAGTACCACCCCTTCACCTTTGTGAGCCCCTGGCCCAAGGGCAACAAGTTCTACTACGAGCCGTCACCCGTGAGCTACGCGCTGCTGTTCGATGATTCCGGATACTACGTGCACGATTCGCCCTGGCGCACCGCCTACGGCCCTGGCACCAACGCCAAGCTCGGCACGCCTGGCCTCAACTACACCGGCAGCCACGGCTGCGTGAACGTGCCCTTGCCTGCCGAGACCAAGCTCTTCACCTGGGCCAGCATCGGCACCATTGTTCAAGTGGTGCCGTAAGGCTCCAGCGGGCGCCTAGGCTGGGGTCGCTGGGGGTTGGGTGGGTTCGGCACCCTCCTCGGCATGAACCTTGGCCATTTTGCGACGGCGCCGCGGGGACCAGCCAGCCTGCTGTGTTTCCAGGTCAAGCTGGCGCTGGCGCACGTGCAGCACGTCCGCCCGGGTGCAGATGCCTATCAACCGCCCGCCCCGCAGCACGGGCAGGTGGTCCACCCTCTCCTGCAGCATGAGTTGCAGCGCGGTGGCGACCGAGTCCTCTTCGGTCACGCTCACGAGCTCTTCGCTGGCCAGCTGGGAGACAGGCGTGTCTTCGTCGAAGTTCTCCCGCAGCATGTCACCACGCGAGATCATGCCGGTTACACCACCCTGGTCGTTCAGGACTGGATAGGCGCCGTGGTGCGAGGTGGCGAACTCACGCCGCGCCTGGGCCACGGTGGCTGTGCCAGGCAGGGTGCACACGTCGCTTGTCATCACCTGGCGCACGGGCGTGCTCTCCATAAAGTCCATGTGGTACTCGGCCAGCACGTGCAGGCCGCGCCGCGCCAGCTTATCGGTCATGATTGATTCCGGCAGATATGTGCGGGCGATGAGGTCCGCGATGATGGTGGCCAGCATGAGCGGCAGGATGATCTGGTAATCGTGTGTGAGCTCAAAGATGAAGACTATGGCCGTGAACGGGCAACGCGCGGCCGCCCCGAACAGCGCGGCCATACCGACCACGGCAAACGCCCCCGGGGCTAACGCCAGCCCTGGGATCACCGCCTTAAGGCCGTAGCCCACGAGACTGCCAAACGACCCGCCAATGAGGAGCAGTGGGGCCAGCGTGCCGCCGGAGGTTCCTGAGGCGAGGGCAATCCACCACGCCACGAGCTTGGCCACGGCCAGCCCCGGGATCAGGTGGAAGGGCACCTTATCGGCCAGCACGGCGCCGATCTGATCGTACCCGACGCTCAGGGCGCGCGGCATGATGTAGCCAACCACGGCAAACCCCACCGCGCCGATGACCGGGTGCCAGAACTCGGACACGGGAAGCTTGCGGAAGCCGTCTTCCACGGCGAAGAGCCCGCGGCACACGACGATGGCCAGCAGCCCGATAACGACGCCCAGCAGAGCAAAGTACGGCAGATTAGAGAGGCCCGCATAGCTGTGCGGCGGCACCGGGAAGAGCGCACCCGGCCCAAACGCCAGGTAGTGCACGCCCGCCGCGATGGACGAGGCGATCACCAGCGGCACCAGCGCCCGAGCGGAGTATTCGAACATGAGCAGCTCGATAGCCAGCATCACCGAGGCGAGGGGCGCGCCAAACGTGGCGGACATACCCGCCGCCGCTCCGGACGCCAGCAGGATCTTGCGCTCGGAAGGCGAGACCTTGAGCACCTGGCCGATGAGCGAGCCGATAGCGCCGCCGGTGACGATGATGGGCCCCTCGGCGCCAAACGGGCCACCCGTGCCAATGGCGACGGCCGCGGAAAGCGGTTTGGCGAGCGCGGCGCGCGGCGAGATGCGGCTCTGATTAGTGAGGATGGCCTCCATGGCCTCGGGTAGGCCGTGGCCTTTGATGACCGGCGACCATTTGGCCAGGAAGGAGACGAACAAGCCGCCGAGCGACGCCGCGATGATCAGGCCTGGCCCAAAGTGCGCATTGGAGAACGAGGGCAGCGTGCGGGCCCACTGCAAGCCCACCCGGTGAAAGAGCGTCGCGTTGGTAATGAACGCGATGAGGTGGATCAGCACAAAGGCGGCGGCGCCGCCGACCAGCCCCAGCACCACCGCCAGAACCGAAAGAAAAACCAGCCGCCGCGGGGTGGTGCGGCCCACTCCTATCCCATGGCTCTCGCGGCGTACGCCGGCTTCCGGATCAGAGACCACGGACGGCCGATGCTGCGCCCACCCGGGCAGACTGCCTCTCTCTATCTCATCCTCCTCGCTCTGCTACTGGAAGCCTGCTCCAAAACGCCATGGGCGGCTGTCGACCAGCGATCGCAGAGATGAACTCGAAGTGAACCGACGCCCCGCGCGGAACCGCGCCACGCCTGCCGCGGCAAAGCCCCAGCATGTAGGCCTGCACCCCGCGGCGCACCCGGCATCACAGCTGTTGCCGCCTATTATCGCTCCACGAGAGTTTGGTTGCCAGCAAGACCGTACACTTGGCACGCCATGCGCGTTGCAGACGTGATGTCCCGCCCGGCTATCGTGGTGCCGCTGGATGCCCCAGTGCAGCACGTGGCCCGGCAGATGGTGGGCAGCCAGGCGCATGCCGTGGTGGTAACGGATGCACAGGGCGTGCTCCGGGGCATCGTCTCGGAATCGGATCTCATCGTCCGCAACGCAAAGCTGCACTTCCCGACCTATCTGGGCATCCTGGAGAGCCTCATTCCTATAGGCGGCGACCGGGACCTGGACGATGAGCTGCGCCGCCTGCTTGGGGCCACAGCCGGCGAGATCATGACCAGCGATCCCTACACGGCTGCCCCGGGCGACGACCTCGGCGAGGTAGTGCACGAGATGCTGCACAAGGGTTACCACGCGGTACCCGTGGTCGAGCAGCAGCGCGTGGTGGGCATGCTCTTCCCTTCGGACGTGGTGAAGCTCATTGCCCGCGACGAAGGCTAGTCGCGGCGTCTTACGAGCCGGCGCTCGTTCATGCGGCCGCCAAGCGGAGCCATCCAGCTCTAGCCCGACCCTTCCGCCAGGCCAGGCGGCAGCTCATCCAGGTCCACGGCGCCCGCCTCCTCAGCCTCGCCGGCCGTGGGGAGCGGGAGCTCTTCGGCTGGGGCGGGCAGGTCCAGACCCGTTAAAGCGTACGTTTCCAGTACGTCGTACACGGGCCCGCTAGGTTCCAGGGTCGACTTAAGCAATTGGAAAGCCGTGACGGGCATGAGGCCGAAGGGGTACGCGGCATAGCCCTCAACCAGCTGGTTGAAGTACAGCATTTGCACCCGGTTGAGCGGCTCCTTCAGCCGGCCCAGGGTGAGGTGCGGCTGAAAAGCGCGGTCCTCGGCTGGAAAGCCCAGGGCCTCCACGGCCGCCTGGACGTCGCCGGCCAGCGCCGCCATCTCGCTCTCACCCTCGCCTAGGCCCATCCACAGCATCCGCACGTTTCGAATGTTGGGAAATGCGCCCAGCCCCTGAAACGCGAGGTAGAAGGGCAGGTGCCGCGCCGCGCTCTCCTGGCAGGCCCGCGACACGCTGGCCAGCTGCCGCTCATCGAGCAGGCCAAGGAACTTGAGGGTGAGGTGCGCCAGCTCCGGCTCCACCCATTTGACGTGCGGCCGCGCCTGGCGGAACTGGTCCTGTACGGCACGCATCTCCTGCCGCACCTCGTCCGTGACCTCTACCGCTAAGAACGCGCGGATGGTTGCCCCCGCCATCGCACCATTCTAGAAGCTTGCCCAGCTGGGTGGCTCAATCAGGCGCACATCGGGGCTTGGGGCGAGCTCTCGGCCGTCCAGTTCGGCTAGAGGAATCTGCACGAAAGGGCGCTCCGCCAGGCGTGGATGCGGCAACTCCAGGCCCGGCTCGTTCAGTCGCAGCGCATCGTACGAAAGGAGATCGATATCCAGTTCGCGCGGGCCGTTGCGAAAGCGTGGCTGCCTCCCCAGCTGCTGCTCAATGCCTTTGACGAGCTCCAGCAGCTGGCGCGGCCCCAGCCGCGTGCTTCCCTTCACCACGGCGTTCAGGAAACGACCTTGCTCGGCGAAGCCAACCGGCTGAGTATCGTATAAAGAGGAGACCGCGATGACGCGTACGCCGCCCTGGATGAGCTCGTCGATGGCCGCTCGAAGCTGCGCCCGCCGGTCGCCCAGGTTACTGCCCAGCCCGAGGTAGACGGTGTTCGCGCCAGCAGAGGCGTCAATCGGCGACATCAGTCGGCGGCACCGTGCCGGACAATAGCGTCCGTGACGCGTACGATCCGCGCCAGTGGCGCCACGTCGTGCACGCGCACGGCGTCGGCGCCGTGCGCGATGGCGATGGCGACCGCGGCCTCCGTGCCCTCGAGTCGATCGCTCTCGGCAGCGCCTCCCAGCAGCTCACCCAGGAAGCGCTTGCGCGAGGGGCCAATGAGCAGCGGGAAGCCCAGGCTGCGCAGCTCGGACAAGCGGCGCAGCAGGGTCAGATTATGCACAGTTCCCTTGCCGAAGCCGATGCCCGGATCCAGGATGATGCGCGCGGAGTCAACGCCGCGGCCCAGCGCCAGCTCCGCGGCGCGCTCCAGGGAGTCGCGTACCTCGCGTACAACGTCCGTGTAGCGTGCTTCGCGCCCGTAGTGCATGATGACCAGCGGCGCCTGGTGCTCGGCGGCCACGGTGGCCATGGCGCCATCGTCCCACACGGCCTCCACGTTGTTCACCCAGGCGGCGCCGGCACGCAGCGCCCGCCGCGCCACCTCCGGCTTACGGGTGTCGATGGAGATGGGCAGCGCGAGCTCGCCGGCCAGCCGCTCGATCACCGGCAGCACACGCGCCAGCTCCTCAGCTTCGGTTACCGGCATGTAGCCCGGCTTGTAGTACGCGGTGGATTCACCACCCACGTCGATGACGTCGGCCCCGGCGGCCGCTGCCTGGCGCGCGCGCTGCAGAGCGGCCTCCACATCGCCCGCCAAGCCATCGCCTGAAAAGGAGTTGGGTGTGACATTCAAGATGGCCATGAGGCACGTGCGCTGGCCCCAGGGGAACACCGCGCCGTCCCCGGCAGCGCTCACCCTCGGCTCTCCGCTGACTGCATACGCAGCTCATCAAGCAGATGGGTCGTATATAAATCGTGCTCCAATACATGAATGATGTGGCGCCGCAGCACGCGCTCCACTTCCGGCAGCGTTTCGGGCGGCAGGCGAAGGCGGCCGGCCAGGGCGTGGTTGCCATCCTGCAGCAGGCGCAGCACTTTCACAGTGTCTACGGCGACCGGTACGAGCGCCGGCTGCCCCTCGGCGCAGGGCGGGCAGAGGAGCCCGCCCGCTGCCGCGGCGAAGTAGTTCTCGATGGGCTCGAGAGCGCTGCCGCAACCAGTGCACACCCGCAGTTGAGGGCGGTAGCCCAGGGCATTGAGCAACCGCAGCTCGAATAGCCGAACGGAGAGTTCCGGGCTTAAGCAGGCCCGGGAATCTTCGATGTCGAGCTGCCGCAGCACGTCCAGCAGCGCCTGCCACACTTCGTAGTTCTCCAGTCGCTCCTCGCTGAAGCGGTTCACCAGCTCAACCACGTGATAGCCAAGCGCAAGCCGCCAGAGGTCCTCGCGCAGCCGCTCGTAGCCCCGCAGCAGCTCGCACTGCGTCACGATGTCCAGGTTGCGGCCACTGGCCAGCAGCACCCGCGTGTGGGTGAACAGCTCAACGTGCCCGGCCAGCCGGCTGGTGGTGCGGCGCGATCCCTTGGCGATGGCGCGCACCTTACCGCGAACCGGCGTATACAACGTGAGCAGGCGATCCGCCTCGCCGAAGTCGCGCCGCTCCAGCACCACGGCTTCGGTGGCGTAAAGGTGCGGGTTCAATTCGGCTCGGCCTGGCCGTTTTGTCCCTGTTTCTCAGGTGCCGCGCGGCGCTGCCGCAACACGTGCACCTTGCGAATGCGCCGGCCATCCGTGGCGACAACCTTGAGCTGCACCGTGAACTCCGCATCGGCCACGGCAAACTCGTCACCCGTGACAGGCATTTTGCCCAGGTGGGCGTACACGTAGCCGCCCAGCGTATCCACGTCGCCCGCCTCCAGGTTCAGGTCCAACTGGTGGTTCACGTCGTCAACGCTCACCAGCGCGTTGAACTCCGCCTCGTCCTCGCTGATCTTCTGGATGGATGTCTCTTCGGCATCGAACTCATCCTGAATCTCGCCGACGATCTCCTCCAGAATGTCCTCGATGGTCACCAGGCCAGCGATGCCCCCGTACTCGTCCACGACCAGCGCCAGCTGCACGCGCTTTTTCTGGAGCTCGTGCAGCAGTTCGTCCACCTTCTTCGATTCCGGCACGAAGTAGGCCGGCCGCACCGCTTCCCTGAGGGGCACGTCGGTTTGCCCCTCCCGCACGTACTTGAAGAGGTCGCGGTCGAACACGAGCCCCAGAATGTTGTCCACCGTCTCCTCGTGCACGGGGATGCGCGAGTGGCCAACCTGGAGCATGAGGTCCACTACCTCCACGATGGGCGTGTCGGCCGGCACGGTGGTCATGTCCACGCGCGGCACCATCACCTCGCGCACCGGTGTTTCGCCAAATTCGAAGATGCTGTGAATCATCCGCTCTTCCTGGGGCTCGATCACACCTTCCTCTTCGGCCGCACCCACGATCAGGCGGATCTCTTCTTCGGTGACGAAGGGGCTCTTGGGCGTGCTGGATACACCGAACAGGCGCAGCAACAGCGGCGGGATGGCGGACAGCACAACGATGAGCCATCCCAGGAGCCACGAGGTGGCCCGCACCGGCCTCGCCAGCCCCAGGGCAATGCGCTCCGGGCGGCGGATGGCAATGGTTTTGGGCGTGATCTCGCAGAACACGAGAATGACCACCGAAAGCATGGCCGTGGCGGCGGCCTCGGCATGGGAAAAGTGCCACAGCTTGACCGTGACGAGCGTGGTGAGCGTGCTGGCCACAATGACTGCCACGTTGTTGACAACCAGGATGGTGGATAGGAAGTGGCCGGGATCGTCCAGCATGTTCAGCAGCAGCCGCGCTGAACGCGAACCCTCCTCCGCCAGGTG
Source organism: Chloroflexota bacterium (assembly GCA_050695655.1). Classification (GTDB taxonomy): domain Bacteria; phylum Chloroflexota; class JAJPGV01; order JAJPGV01; family JAJPGV01; genus DATKQD01. Next base: position 59,737 of record JBOGTU010000005.1, read on the forward strand.
CCGAATTCGGATCTTGCCGAGCGACGTCAGCGATGTTTCCGCCAGCGAGGCGAAGGCTGCCAGCAGCAGGCACAGCACCAGTGCCACAATCTGCCATGAGGTGCCGTCAGAGCCCACGGAACTCAATCGGGAAGGGGCTGCCCTCAGCGGAGGGACGGCCGGCGGCGCCCGCGCCCATCACTGTGGAGCATAGCTGGCCGCGGATTAATTGAACAGCTCGCTCACCGAGCGATTGTCATGAATGCGCTCGATGGCCTGGGCCAGCAGGGGGGCGACGGTGAGCACGTTGATCTTGCTGTTCTGCCGCTCGCCCGACAACGGCAAGGTGTTCGTGGTGATCACGCCCTTGAGGGGTGACTTCTCGATAAGCTGCACCGCCTGCCCGGCGAACACGGCGTGGGTGGCGCAGGCGTACACCTCGCTCGCACCCCGCTTGCACAGCTCGTCCACGGCGACCATGAGCGTACTGCCAGTGGAGATCATGTCATCCACAATCACGGCGCTCTTGCCGCGCACATCGCCCACCATATCCAGCACCTCGGTCACATCCGTGGTGGGGCGTGTTTTGGAGATGATCGCCATTTCGGCGCCGAGTCGCGCGCGAAACTCATTAGCGCGCGCCACGCCGCCAGCGTCCGGCGAAACCACCACCAGGTCGCCCGTGAGTGGCAGCTTGCGGAAGACGCCGGCCAGCAGTGGCGCGGCGCGCAGGTGATCGACTGGGATGTCGAAGAAGCCCTCGATCGCGGGCGCGTGCAGGTCCAGCGTGAGTACGCGGTCGGCGCCCACGGTCTCTATGAGCTTGGTCACCACTTTGGCCGAAATCGGCTCGCGCCCGGCCATCTTCTTCTCCTGCTTGGCGTAGGCGAAGTAGGGGATCACGGCGGTCACCCGGGCGGCGGAGGCACGCCGCAGCGCATCGATCATGATCAGCAGCTCCACGATGTGGTGGTCCACCGGGCTGCACATGGACTGCACCACGAAGACGTCGGCCCCGCGCACGTTCTCTTCGATCTGCACGCGGGTCTCTTCGTTGTTGAAGGTGCCCACGAAGGCGCGGGATACCGGCAGTTCAAGCAGCTGGCAGATCTCGCGAGCGAGGGCCTGGTGCGAGGTGCCGGAGAAGATCATCGCCTGACCGGAGGTATGGTTGGTCTGCTGCGAGTCCATTCAGCGCACCGGCTGGCGTACGTCGCGCGCCACGCGGGCCGGCACGCCCTTCACCAGCTTGCCGGGGGGCACGTCATGCGTGACCACCGAGCCAGTCGCGGTGACGGCGCCAGCGCCTACTTCCAGCGGCGCCACCAGCATGGTGTCGGAGCCAATGGCCGCGCCATCGCCCACGCGCGTGCGCGATTTGACGCCGGTTTCCGTATTGAGGTTCACCGTCACCGTGCCCGCGCCGATGTTCACGCCACGGCCAACTTCCGCGTCGCCCGTGTAGCTGAAGTGGTGGATGTCTGTTCCCTCCCCGATACTGGAATTCTTGATCTCCACGAAGTTGCCCAGCCGCGCGCCGCGGTGCACCAGGCTGCCCGGGCGCAGGTGCGAAAAAGGGCCAATGACCACGTCGTCTTCCAGGGTGGACCCCTCGATCACCGAGCACTCGATCGTGCAGTCGCGGCCGATGTGCGCATCGCGCAGCACGCTGTTCGGGCCCAGGGTGCAGCCCTCGCCGACCTGGCTGCGTTGCAGCAGCGTATTGGGGTAGATGATGCTGTCAGCCCCCACGGTGCTTTCCACATCCAGGAAGACGGACGCGGGATCGATGAGGGTGACGCCCTCCGCCATGCAACGCCGGCGCAGGCGGCGCTGCATGGCGCGCTCGGCATCGGCCAGCTTCTCCCGCGTATCCACGCCAATGCAGCCATCCAAGCAGGTGGTTGGCACGGCTTCCACGCGCCCCGCGCGACCAACCAATTCGGTGAGGTAGTACTCGCCCTTTGGGCTGAGGGTCAGGCGGGGCAGCTCCCTGGCCAGCCAGCGCGCATCAAAGCAGTACAGGCCGGTGTTCACTTCGTGCCCCGCGCGCTCCGCCTCGGTCGCTTCGGCCCACTCCACTACGCGCACTCGCGCGGCGACGCGCTGCACCAGCCCCAATCCACGCGGGTCCGGCACCAGGGCGGAGAGGAGGCTCGCCTCGGCGCCAGCGGCCGCATGATGCTCCACCAGGCAGCGCAGCGCCTCGCCTTCAACCAGGGGTGCATCGCCATTCAGCACCAGCACGCGACCCGCGCCAGCTGAGCCTACCAGGCTCTGAACGACGGGCAATGCCTGCTGCACCGCGTGTCCGGAGCCAAGCTGCTGCCGCTGTTCAACGAACTCAAGCCGCTGCCCCTGGAAATGCTCGCGCAACTGATCGGCATCGTGGCCCACAATCACGATGATCCTGCTGGCACCCGCCTCGGCCGCGGCTTGCACCACGTAATCTACGGCTGCCCGCCCGGCAACACGGTGCAGGACTTTGGGGAGGCGCGACTTCATCCGGGTCCCTTGGCCTGCCGCCATGATCACCGCCAGGAGATCAGACATGCGCGGCCATTCTAGCACCGGCCAGGCGCCCCAAACGGGGCAAATCAGCCTGAAAGCACACTGTGCGATAGTGCACGGGGCGGCCTACGAGAGAGCAGACGCGGAGCGCGCTGCTGTTGTCGCGAGCGGCCCCCTGCTGCTGGAGCGCCGCCACTTCGGCTTCGGTGTAGCCGATCTCGGACAGGATCTCGGCCGTGTGCTGGCCTTGCTCCGGCGCGGGAGTGGGGATGCTGACCGGCGCGTCTAAGCGGCGTCGAGCGGAACCCGGTAACCGACTCCGGGTTCTGTGCGAATGAACAGCGGACCCAACTTCTTGCGCAGCGACGTCACTATGGGCCGCAGGTAGGCGGTTTCGGCCCGATACTCGGGTCCCCATACTCTCTCCAACAGTTGCCCATGTGTGAGCACGCGGCCGGCATTGCTGACGAGGTGCTTGAGCAGCTCGTACTCGATAGGTGAAAGATGCACTTCATCGCCGTCTACCCGAACGGTCCTGTTGCCGAGGTCGACGCTGACGTTACCGAGGACTCGGACGGTCTCCGTGGCTGGTTGACTGAGGTGACGGAGAGCTACCCGAATCCGAGCGCCAAGCTCCTCCACACCGAACGGCTTTGTCAGATAGTCGTCTGCCCCGGCGTCCAGCGCACGGACCTTCTCTTCCTCCTCGCCCATCACCGACAGCACAATGACCGGTACCTCCGACCAGGTGCGCAGCTCCTGGATGGCGCGGATCCCGCCCATGCTCGGCATTGCCAGGTCCATCAACACCACATCCGGCCGCCAGCGCTCAATCTTGGCTAGCCCATCGACCCCGTCAACAGCCGTCTCAACGTCAAAATCCTGACCCTGAAGCCCTCGCCTAACGGAGTTGCGGATGTCCGCTTCGTCATCGACTACGAGGATACGTGCCTGCACCGCGGTCAGCGGCGAACGTGCGACAGCATCTGCGCCGCCCGGCCAATCGCGGCAAGCGAGCTGAAGGCGACAAGCACCACTAGCAGCGCGCGGCGGAAACGCGGCATCTCACCAGCGGCCGCTGTCGGACCGGCCCAGGTGCTCGTCTCGTCCTCCCACGTGAACCGTAAGCAATCCATCAACTCGGCTGTCTCGTCACGTTCGAAGTTCGACCGGCCACGGCGGCGCGGGAGAACCAGCCGACGTCTCGGTCACCGCGGGCAGGGTGAACGTAAACGCGACGCCGCGGTGGCCGACATTTTCGGCCCAAATGCGTCCACCGAGGGCCTCCACGATGCCGCGCGCGATCGCTAGCCCCAATCCTGAGCCGCCGGTGTCGTTGCCAAGCCGGTAGAACTTGTCAAACAGCCGTTCCAACTCGACGCCGGGTATGTGGCTGCCTTCGTTGAAGACGGTCAGGCGAACCTGGTCCCGCACTACCTCGGCTGACACAGAGATTGGCGCCTCGGGTGGCGAGTAACGGATAGCATTATCAAGCAGGTTTGCCAGGACCTGGCCGACGAGCACGAAGTCAATCCAGGTGGGCGGCAGCGGCTCGGCCAGCTGGACGTCGACGTGCCTGCCATGCGTCACCGGCTCGAGTCGGTCCAGCGCATCCGAGATGACATCGGCCATGGACGTCAGCTCCAGCTTCGGGTGGACGGCCCCAGCCTCCAGCCGGGACATGTCGAGGAGATTGCTCACGAGCCGCGTCAGCCGATCGGTCTCCCGGTTAATTGATTCTTTGAGCTCGAGCTGAACGGCTGGGTTTTCGCCGTTTGCAGACAGGCTGGTCACCGATGCCTTGATGGCGGCCAGCGGGGTTTTCAGCTCGTGGGAAACGGAGGAGATGAGCGCCGATTTGAGGCGGTCGCTCTCCTGAATCGCGCGCGAGCGGGCCTCTTGCTCGGCGAGCGCGTCCCTCTGGACCGCGATAGCCAGCTGGTTGGCGAAGGCCAGAAGCAAGTCGCGGTCCTCAGTCTCGCCAAATTCGCCGGCCTTCTTTTCACCCACCACCAGGACTCCTTCCACCCGCGATTCAAGCCGAAGCGGCACGTACACTTGGCAAACGCGACCGCTCATCGACGTCAGCGCTTTCTCCACGGCCCTGCTCTGCAGGACCCGCACGTTTTGTGGCAGCTGACAGACCGCCAGGAGCTCTCCCTCCTCGAGCAGTCGCTGCAGCCAACGCGGCTCATCCGGGATCTCCGGCGGTTGGCCCGAAGCGGCAACCAGGCGCAATGTCCCCTCTCGGTCGCCCCTCACGAGTAACCGGCTCCACGTCAGGCCCATTGTGTCGTTGAGCCGTTCCAGCGCTAATCCAAAGACCTCGTCGATGCGCGCGCTTGTCAGGGCTGATTGGCTGACCTCGTACAGGAGCTGAGTTTCCCGCTGCCGCGCCTGGGCCTCCGCCGCTCGGCGCTGGACCAGCGTCAGCAACCGGCTGATGACAATGCCCGTGACCAGCAAGGTCAGGAGCGCCAGATACTCGCTCGGGTCGTCGACCGTGAAGACGTGCGCCGGCGGAATGAAGAACCAGTCGAACGCCAGAAAGGCGAGGACGGATGCAAACACGGCTGGAAACAAGCCCCGCCGCGCCGCCAGCCCGGCAATGCCGATGATGTACAGGTTCGAAATGTTCGAGATGCGCGTGAACGCCTCGATGACGCCGATGAGCAGCGAGATCGCGGTGACGACCGCGACAGCCAGCAGAGCATCAAGGTTGATCCAGCGCCAGGTCACGCGTCCTCTGCCCGCTGCACGATGTGCACGTCCACATCCTTCGTGCCGGCCAGGACGTCACGAATAATGGAGCCTCGGAACAGCTCCTTCAGCCACGGGCGTGTGGTCTCGCCCATGATGATTTGGGTCGTGTTGTGCTCGTTGGCGTATGACGCCAGCGCCTTGGCGATGTTCGGGGCTTCCATCGTCATGACCTCAGCGCCGAGCTCCTGGGCGAGCTGCAGCGCCTTTTGAACCTCCTGGCGAGCCTGCGACGCCTTGGGGTCCAGCTTCTTGCGGGGCTCTGTCAGATGGAGGACCGTCAAATGACCCTGCAACCTTTCGGCCAGCCTAAAGCCGCGTCGAACAAGCTGCTGCGCCTGCGATGTCGGTGGAACGCAAACCAGCACCCCTTCCGCGCAATGCCAGGGCTCGTCGATGCCTTTGCTAGGCATGTATTGCTGCAACTGGTCGTCGGTCTTTTCCGCCACGCGCCGCAGCGCCAGCTCGCGCAGCGCTGTCAGGTTGCCCTTGCGGAAGAAGTGCTTCAGCGCATCGTCGATGCGCGACTCGGGGTAGATGTTGCCATGCAGCATGCGCTTCTGCAGTGCTTCCGGCGTCTGGTCGATCAGCTCAACCTCGTCGGCGCCATCCAGCACCCAGTCCGGTAGTGACTCGCGAACGTGGATTCCGGTGACCCGCTCCACGGTGTCTTTCAGGCTCTCGATGTGCTGGATATTGACGGTGGTGATGACGTTGATCCCGGCGTCGCGAACCTCGAGCACGTCCTGATAGCGCTTCTCGTGTTTCGACCCTGGCGCGTTGGTGTGGGCCAGCTCGTCAATGAGCACGACCTGGGGACGTCGGGCTAGGATGACGTCGACGTCCATCTCCTCAATGATCACGCCTTTGTATGGGATCTTTTTGCGCGGGACAACTTCCAGATCGGCGAGCGCCTCTTGGGTGAGAGTCCGCCCATACGTCTCCACATAGCCAACAACGACGTCGGTGCCTCGGTTCCCGCGGCGCTGGCCTTCGTGGAGCATAGCGTACGTTTTGCCCACGCCGGGGGCATATCCCAAATAGATGCGGAGCCAGGACTTCGCCTGACCGCGATCTGCCAGCTGTGCCCGCTCGAGCATCTCGTCGGCGCTCGGGCGCTTGGGTTCGAGGGATTGCATGCGTCCCGCCCTATTTCTTCAGTGCATCCAGGTCCAGGTTCAGTCGCAACACGTTAACCCGTGGCTCGCCAAAGAGGCCCAGGTCACGCCCAATCGTGTGCTTGTTCACGAAATCGGTCAACTCCTGTGCGGGCATGCCGCGAGCTTTGGCCACACGCGGCACTTGCGCGAGGGCGTTCTCGGGCGAGATGTCCGGGTCGAGCCCGGAGCCGGAGGTCGTCACGGCGTCGGCCGGAACGTTTTTATCGCTGCCCACATTCGTTTTCACCCGGTCGATCAGCGCCTGGTTCGTGGGCCCGAGGTTTGAGCCGCCAGAGGAGGTCGCATCGTAACCATTGGAGCCGGCAGCGGACGGTCGCGGATGGAAGTACTCGTCTTTATCGAAGGCCTGCGCGATCAGCCCGGAGCCGATGGCGTGGCCGGACTGGTCGTAGAGGATGCTGCCCTGCGCCTTGTCGTGGAACAGCAGCTGGCCGGCGCCCGTGACAACGGCCGGATAGACGCCCCCGCACAATAGGAAGAACAGAATCGAGATCCGAATCCAAGGCATGTCTTCTTCCCCTAGGCTACAAACAGGGCGACGATGAGATCGATGAGCTTGATGCCGATGAACGGGGCGATGATGCCGCCAATGCCGTAGATCGTCACGTTGCGCAGCAGCAGGCTGGTGGCACTGCTTGGCCGGTAGTTCACGCCTTTCATGGCTAGCGGGATGAGCAGCGGAATGATGATGGCGTTGAACATCAGGGCCGACAGGATGGCGCTCCGTGGCGTGGCCAGGCGCATCACGTTGAGCGCCTGGAGCTGAGCAAACACAGCCACGAAGATCGCCGGGATGATGGCGAAGTACTTGGCCACATCGTTGGCGATGGAGAAGGTGGTGATCGCGCCGCGCGTGATAAGCAGCTGCTTGCCGATCATGACCACCTCCAACAGCTTGGTGGGGTCAGAGTCCAGGTCAACCATGTTGGCTGCCTCTTTGGCCGCGCTGGTGCCGGAGTTCATTGCCAGGGCCACGTCCGCCTGGGCCAATGCCGGCGCGTCGTTGGTTCCGTCGCCGGTCATGGCCACCAGCTTCCCGTCGGACTGTTCGCGCTTAATGAGCGCGATCTTGTCTTCCGGCTTGGCCTGGGCGAGGAAGTCGTCCACGCCGGCCTCTCTGGCGATGGTGGCAGCAGTGAGCGGATTGTCACCGGTCACCATGACAGTCCTGATGCCCATTGCCCGCAGATCATCGAAACGCTGGCTGATTCCTGGCTTGACTGTGTCCTTCAGGTAAATCAGGCCATAGACCTCCTTGTTCACAGCGACGGCCAACGGCGTGCCCCCTTCGCTGCCGATGCGGTCAGCCTCGGTCGTGAGGTCCAGCGGCACGGTGTCCACCAGCGCGGTGATGGCGTCCACGGCGCCCTTCATGATCTTGTGGCCGTGGTTGCGGACGCCGCTCATGCGTGTCTCAGCGGTGAAGGGGATGAGCTCCGCGCCGCTGGGCAGCGCACGATTTTCCACACCGAGCTTCTCCGCCAGCGCGACGATGGACTTGCCTTCGGGAGTGCTGTCGGCGACCGAGGAGGCCATCGCCGCCTCGGCCAGCTCGCGCTCGTCGTGGCCGTTGACGGGGATGAACTGGAACGCCAGTCGGTTGCCAAAGGTGATGGTGCCCGTTTTGTCCAACAGCAGGGTGTTGATGTCGCCCGCGGCCTCCACAGCCTTGCCCGACATGGCCAGGACGTTGAAGCGGGTTACGCGATCCATGCCGGCGATGCCAATGGCCGACAGCAGCGCGCCAATCGTGGTTGGGATGAGGCACACCAGCAGAGCGATCAGCGTGGCCACGTCCACCGGCGCTCCCAGGAAGGCTGCGAACGGCGCCAGCGTCACGGTGACGATGAGGAAGATGATGGTGAACACCGCTAGTAAGACCGTGAGCGCGATCTCGTTGGGCGTCTTCTGCCGCTTGGCGCCTTCGACCAGGGCAATCATGCGGTCCAGGAAGGTCTCGCCCGGATTGGCACTGATCTGAATCTTGAGGGTATCGCTGATGATCTGCGTGCCGCCGGTGACGGAGCTGCGAATGTCGGTCCCCGGCTCCTTCAGGACGGGGGCCGATTCGCCGGTTATGGCCGACTCATTCACGTAGGCCACGCCCTCGATGACGTCGCCGTCGCCGGGGATGACATCGGTTGCCTCCACGAAGACGATGTCGCCCTTGCACAGGTCCGACGAGGAGATGGTCTTGATCGAGCCGCCCAACAGGACCTTTTTGGCCGGCGTTTCCTTCTTGGTGCGGCGCAAGGTGTCCGCTTGGGCGCGGCCGCGCGCTTCGGCCAGCGCCTCGGCGTAGTTGGCGAACAGCACCGTGAGCACCAGGATCACGGTGACGGCCAGGTTGTAGCCCCGGCTGGCCGCGGTCGAGCCAAAGATGGTCGGCGAAACGGTCAGCAGCAGGGTCAGCAGCGAACCGATCTCGACCACGAACATCACCGGGTTCTTGACCATCCAGCGCGGGTCCATCTTGATGATCGCTTGCCCAAAGGCGGGGATGAGGATATGTGGAGCGAACGTCTTGGTCTCGCGTTTGTTCGTGTGTGCTTCTCCTCAGCTGGCCGCGGCCTGGAAGGTTCGGCCGGCCGCGATGGCCAGCTGTTCGGCGATTGGCCCGAGCGCCAGCACCGGGAAGAATGTCAGCGCGCCGACAATGAGGACGGTGCCCACCAGTACGCCGGCGAATACCCAGTTGTCGGTGCGCATCGTGCCGGTTGTCACGGGCACCGGCTTCTTGGTGGCCAGCGACCCGGCCAGCGCCAGCATGAGGACGATGGACACGTAGCGCCCCAGGATGACCACGATCCCTCCGCTGACGTTGAACCAGGGCGTGTTGCCGTTCAGGCCGGCGAAGGCGGAGCCGTTGTTCGCCGCCTGGGAGGTGTACATGTACAGCAGCTCCGTGAAGCCATGCGGATTGGGGTTGGGGATGGAGCTGAGGTCCAGGCGCAGGGCCAAGGTGATGGCCATGAACCCCAGTATGAGCAGCGGATGCATGAGAAAGGCGAACGAGGCCAGCTTCACCTCGCGGGCCTCGATCTTCTTGCCCAGGAACTCCGGCGTGCGCCCAACCATGAGCCCGGTGAGGAACACGCCGAGGATGGCGAAGATGATGAGATTGATGAAGCCCACGCCCTTGCCTCCAAACACCATGTTCAGCAGCATTTCCGAAATCGGCGCGATGCTGCCGGCCGGCGTCAGGCTGTCGTGCATCGCATCGACCGAGCCGGTCGTGAAGGCGGTGGTGGCCGTGACGAACAGGGCTGTTTGCGCCTGCCCGAAGCGCACCTCTTTACCCTCCATGTTGCCTTGCGCCGCGCTCACGCCGATGCCGGTCAGCAGCGGGTTACCCATCTTCTCCGGCACATAAGCCAGCACCAGAAAGGCGATGAAGAAGGCGGCCATCGCGCCGAAGAACATCGACGCCTGCTTCTTGCGGTGCAGCATGATACCCAGGGCGTGGATGAGCGAGGTGGGGATGGCGGCCATCAACAGGATCTCGAGCACGTTGGTGATGGGGCTGGGGTTCTCGAAGGGATGGGCCGAATTAGCGTTGAACCAGCCGCCGCCGTTAGTCCCCAGGTGCTTGATGCTGGCCAGAGCCGCGATGGGTCCGCGGGTGATCGTCTGCTGACCCTGTGCGGTGGCGGAGGGTGTTCCTGCCGGAGTGGGCGTGGCGCCAGGCGCGGGCGACGCGGGTGTAAGCGGTCCGTTCAAAGTGGTCACGGTTTGGGCGCCGGCGAACGTGGCGGGAATGCCGAGCCCGACGAAAGCGATGCCGACCACAAGGGAAATCGGCAGCATGATGCGCGTGATGGCCCGCGTCAGGTCGACATAGAAGTTGCCCAGGTTCACGCTTCCGCCGAGCCCGCGGATGAAGGCGATGCCGCAGGCCAGGCCGGTCGCCGCGGACGTGAACATGGGGAAGATGAGCCCGAACATCTGGCTCAAATACGAGAATGTGCTTTCGCCAGCGTAATTTTGCCAGTCCGTATTGGTGATGAAGCTGCTGGCCTGCATGAACGCAAGGAGCGGATTGATGGACCCCTGGCTGTCGGGGTTCAATGCGCCGAACAGCGGCAGGTGCTGCACCTCCAGCGTGGCAAAGATCAACAGCCACATCGCCAGGTTCGTCAGGAGCATGGCCTTCACATAAGCCGGCCATCGCATCTGCTGCTCGGGCTTGATGCCGCACGCCCGGTAGATAACTCCGTCGATGGGGTTCAGCACCGGGTCGGCAAGGGTGGGCTTGAGCATGAACACGGCGGCGATGTACCGGCCGAGTGGGAAGACGATGGCGAAGGCCAGCGCGAGGACGATGACCATCTGGAGGATGTCGAAGACCATCTAGAACTTCTCCGGGCGCAACAGCGCGTACACGAGATACGCGAAGGTGAACAAGACGGTGAGAAGCAGGAGCACCATGCCGGCCGTCATGACACACGCACCTTTGAAGGCGGTTCAGCGTCTTGATGTCTCCCTTCGACCAACAACTGTGGTGACGACAAGCCGCGCTTAACCACCGCCCATATCGCGGTATCCTGGTGCCGCCTCGGCGTGCCTTTGGGGTAGGTCGCGGCCAGGATGACGTGCAGCTCGCACGCCTCACGAGCCGCAAAGCGCAGCGACGTCTGCAGTACCTCTTCGTCATTTGGCGCTCCTGATAGAAGCACCGAGATACGCGCGGACTTCACACCCACGAATCACCTCCGGTGAGCTGGAGCTCATCTACTGTGGCTGTTTGGGTTGGTTGCACTCGGTGCTCGATCCGGCATTTGGGTGCCTTCAATCCTTCCCTGATGTCGAGCAACCAGCAGGTGAAGTCGAGGTGTTGCTCGATGAGAGCTGCGTCGCCTTGCGCGCAGATGAATGCGCGGAGCAGGCCGCGGCGTTTCGCTGCAAAACGCATCACCATCTCGATGACGGCGGCGTCATTCCCGGTCCCCGTTGAGCACGCGCGATATGGCCACGCACTCAACATAGGTGGCGGGTATTAGGAAAGCATTTCAGACGCGGCCGCCCGAAATTAGGATTTTGTTAGGGTCAACGCGCGCCATCGTCACAGGTTGGTGGCCGTGGGGTTGATGCTCGCCAATGTCGGAGCATCGCAGAGGTCGACAGTGCCGGGGTGTGGGCAGCGGGATCAGGGCCTGCTGGCGCTTACACGGCCCCCTGCTGCTGGAGCGCCGCCACTTCGGCTTCCGTGTAGCCGATCTCGGCCAGGATCTCGGCCGTGTGCTGGCCTTGCTCCGGCGCGGGGGTGCGGATGCTGGCCGGCGTGCGGGCCAGATTCACACCGGGGCCCATGAGCGTGATATCGCCCAGCTGTGGGTGATGCACTGTGGCGCGCAGGGGCAGCGTTTGCACCTGCTCGTTCTCAAAGCACTGCTCGACATTGAGGATGGGCCCTGCTGGCACCCCTACCTCGGCCAGGAGGCGCATCCACTCCGCCATTGTGCGCGTGCCGATGCGCGTGTCGATCGCAGCGTCCAACGCGGCGCGATGGGTGAAGCGATCGCGCATGTTGGCGAAGCGCGGGTCCGCGAGCAGTTCCGGCGCTTCGATGGCCTGACACAGCCGGGTGAACAGGGTTTGGCCGGCAGCCTGGATGATGAGCCTGCCATCACTCGCCTGGTACACTCCAGTGGGCGCCTGGATGGGGTGGTTGTTGCCGACTTGCTGGGGAACCTCACCCGCCATGAGCCAGCGCACCGCCTGAAACTCCATGGTGTGGATCATCGCTTGCAGCAGCGACGTGTGCACCCACTGTCCGCGGCCGGAGCGCTCGCGCTCGAGCAGCGCCACTGCCACGCCGTAGGCGGCCATGAAGCCGGCGCTCAGGTCCGCGATGGGCAGGCCCACGCGCATCGGGCCCTCGCCCGGCGGGCCATTCACGGTCATCACGCCGGACATGCCCTGCGCGATCTGGTCAAGCCCCGGCCGGTCACGATCCGGCCCGGTCTGGCCGAAGCCGGAGATGCTGGCGTAGACCAGCCGCGGGTTCACTTCGGCCAGTGTGTCGTAGTCGATCTTCAGCCGGTGCTTCACATCGGGCCGGAAGTTCTCCACCAGCACGTCCGAGCGCTCCACCAGGCGCAGCAGCACCTGGCGTGCAGGCTCGGTTTTGAGGTTCAGGGTGAGGTTGCGTTTGTTGACGTGCAGGTTCTGATAGTCATAGTGGTGCCGGCCGGTCATGATGTTCTCTTCCGTGCCGGGAATCTCAATCTGGATAACGTCCGCGCCCATCTGGCTCAGCAGGCGCACGCAGGTGGGCCCGGAACGGGCCCGCGTCAGGTCAATGACCTTGATGTGGTCGAGCGGCTGCATCAGTTCGCTCACGGCCTGGTGGTTTGGCAGACCTTCAACCGCGTGCCGAGGCAATCGTCGCTCGAACCACACCGGCCAGCTCGTCCACACGTCCATCGAGCTTGGACACACCTTGCTGCACCAGGACCAGATTCCTGCGCACTTCGGCGATGTCGGCCTTCAATTCGGTCCGGAACTCGGCCACGTCGGCCTTCAATTCGGTCCGGAGCTCGGCCACGTCGGCCTTCAATTCTGTACGGAGGCCGGTGAAATCGCCTTTCAGTTCGGTATGGACGCCGTCGATCCGCTGCTCCAGCCGGCTGAAGAGCGCCCAGATGAAGACGGCCAGCGCGACGCTGAAGCTGCCCACCGTGGTCAGCGTGCCAATCAATGTCGCGCTCATTGGTCGTAGTGTACGCGCTGAGCCTTGTCGAGTGAAGGAAGCCGGGATCTCCGGAAAAGAAGTCGCGCTGGAAACAGCACGCCTCCCGTCCTAGGCCGCTCCACCTGACCGCCGGCGGGATTCCGGCTAAGCTGCTGCCCCCATCGCTTACAGTGCCAGCCGCTGGGTCAGGGCATCCTCGCTTCTAGCCCTCCACGAGCCGCGTGCCAGCGTGCACGGGCGGCTCGCGGCGCACCATGTGGCGTTCCATCAGCTCCTGCCAGGGGATGGAGCGATCCGCGGTCATGGCCAGCGATCGGATGTTGAACGCCTGGGGATCGCGCGGTTCGGCCGGCTCGGCGCCCCGCTGCAACGCCTTGAGCTGCTTGAGCAGCCGCTGGCGGGTGGCGATGACGCCGAGGTCGCTGGTACCCAGGTGCTCCGTGGTGCGGTCGGAGATGGGGCCTTTCTGGTCTTCCTGAACGGCCATGTCTTGCACGCGAATGCCAGGGATGCCGGTGAAGGACTTGGTCTTCTGGTCGGCGCGGCTGATCAAATACTCGTTGGCCTTGTTCTGGACGGGGTGAAAGTGCTCGTCCGTCTCCACCGCCGGCCCCATGTGGATGGTGCCCTCGGGGTTGAAGAACACGGTCATGCCGATCATGTTCGTATCGTCCACCGGCACCGCGCCGGTGAAGATGTAGCTGCCGCCAGCCGGCCCCTGCCCGGTATAGCCCATGGGCCCGGGTACGATGGTGAAGCTGGGCAGCAGGTAAGGCGTGATGCGCCAGTAATACTGGTCCGGGCCAGCATCGCGCCGGGCAGCGATCGCCAGCCCCCAAGCCGTCTCCAGCACGCTGAACACGGGGTGCGTGTCGCTGTTGCCGCCGGCCGCGCGCTGGCCATCGGCCCCCAGCGTGCTGTGCAGGAAGGAGACGTGCGAGGAATCGACCTCACCCTCCAGGTTCTGCAGCCAGTTGCAGTACTGCAGGCGCTTGGATGCCACGCGATGATCCGCCGCCAGCCGCATCCACTCCATATCGGGCAGAGGCGGCGTGTCTTCGCGGGCACCCATGTAGATCCAGATCACACCGCCGCGGTCTTCCGCCTGGTAGGCCTTGACGCGGATCTTCTCCGCGAAGCGGCTGGTAGGCGGCTCGTTGGGCATGTCCACGCACTGCCCGTCCGTGGCGAACTTCCAGCCGTGGTAGATGCAGCGCAGGCCCTCCTCCTCATTTCGGCCCCAGAAGAGGTTGGCGTTGCGGTGCGGGCACCACGTTTCGATAACGCCCACTTTGCCGCTCGTTGTGCGAAAGGTCACCATATCCTCGCCCAGCAGGCGCAGCTTCACCGGTGCGCAGTCCGGCTCGGGCAGCTCAGTGGAGAGCATGGCCGGCAGCCAGTAGCGCCGGAACACGTCACCCATCGGCGTCCCCGGCCCCACCTGCGTGATGAGCTGATTATCCGTGCGGCTCAGCATCTCCCGACTCCTCTGGCAACAGCGTTGAACGTGGCTTTTGTCGCACTCTAGCACACGCTGCTCAGCCCCTGGCTCGCCGGGCTGTCCTGCCGCCCGCGCTACCGCCTGGCGCTCAGAAGCCGAACGGCCCTCGCCCCCGCCCTCGCCCATCCGGCCGCGGCCGACGGGTAGGGGGAAGCAGCGCGCCTGACGGGCGAGGGGGGGCAGCATCGTCCTTTCGTTCAGGCCACGGTGCGGAGGAGATCGAGGTTGGGCGTGGGGCGCGCCGTGAGCGGGTCGCGCGCGAGGTGGCGCTCCAGGGCGACGGCGGCGCCAAGCAGGAAGCGATCGGCGCCGGCGCGGGCGCAGAGCTGCAGAGAAAAGGGCGTGCCGTTCGGTGCGAGGCCGCAGGGTAGGGCAAGGCAGGGCTGGCCGGTAAGCGAGAGGTAATAGGTGGGGGCCAGCCAGGCGTAGTAGGTGGGCAGCTCGCGGCCGCCAACGCGCTGGGCAAAGCCCTGCTCGATGGGAAAGGGCGCCACGCCGACGGTGGGGCAGACGAGCAAGTCCACCTCCTCGAAGAGCGCTTCCAGCGTTCGATAGAGGCGCGTCGCGGCGACATGAGCCTGCGCCACGTCGGCCGCCGTCATGGCCAGGCCCTCCTCATAGTTGGCGACAACGTAGTGGCCCAGCTGGTCGCGCCGCCGCTCGTAGTGCTCGCCATACGCGGCCAGGAAATTCTGAGCGCGAATCACGGCGAAGGCGCGATCCGCGGAGGAGAGGTCCAGCGAGGCCCAGTCGCACGAACGAACAACGCTCGCCAGTGGCTGGGCACGGGCGCGGAACGTCTCCCGTATGGGGGCATCCAGCGGGGCGCCGCCAAGGTCGTCCGACAGGGCGATGCGCAAGCGGCTGAGGTCCGCCTCGTCCTCACCGCTGCCGGACCACTGGCCGGCGCGGCCGGCCAGCGGGTCGCGACTGTCCGCGGACACAATGGCGCGCAGCAGCAGCCTGGCATCCTCGACGGATCGTGCCATGGGTCCCTGCACCGTGATCGGCGTCCAGCCCAGAGGCCGCCGCTCGCTTGGCACCAAGCCTGGCGACGGCCGGTAGCCCACCACGCCGCAGAAGGCCGCGGGTACACGCAGCGATCCGCCGGTGTCCGAACCCGTGCACAGTGGCAGCATGCCCGTGGCCAGCGCCACCGCCGACCCGCCGGACGACCCACCGCAGGTGAGCCGTGTGTCGAACGGGTTGCGCGTGGCGCCAAACACGGGGTTCACCGTGTTGGCGCCGGCGCCGAATTCGGGTGTATTGGTTTTGCCCAGCACGATGCCGCCGGCTTGCCGGACGGCGGCGACCAGCCGCTCGTCCCGAATGGGGACGTTCTCCGCGAAGATAGGCGAGCCGAAGGTGGTGCGTACGCCCGCCGTTTCCTGCAGGTCCTTGATGCCGATAGGCAAGCCGTGCAACGGGCCCAGCTCGTCCCCGGCCAGCACGGCACGCTCGGCCGCTTGTGCTTCGGCCCTCGCACGCTCCTCACACAGCGTGACGAGCGCGTTCACCGCCGGATTCACCGCGCCGATGCGCCCCAGGCAGCTCTCCAGCAGCTCGACCGGCGAGACCTCACGTGCGCCAATGAGCCGCCGCGCCTCCACCGCGCTGAGGTCGCACAGCTCGTTCATACGTGTGTGCCTTCAGTGATCCAGGACGGCGATGCCTTCGATCTCTATGAGCGCGGCGGGCTCAGCCAGGGCCACGCACTGCACCAGGGTGCTGGCAGGTGGCGTGCCGGGCGGGAACAGCGCTGCACGGACTTCCCCCTGGGCCTGCTGGTAGCGCATGTCCGTGAGGTAGACCGTCACTTTCACGATGTCGCGCAGGCTGCCGCCGGCCTCACGCAGCACAGCGGCCAGCCGCTCCCAGGCGCGCTGCGCCTGCACACGAATGTCGGGCGAGAGGCTGCCATCCTCGTTGAAGCCGATGGCTCCCGCCAGGTAGATGGTGTTGCCAATTCTCCAGCCCAGGCTGTAGCGCTCCGGATCCTTGATGCCGGCCGGTTGGATGCGAAGTTTTTCCATAGTGCCGGCAATTCTAGGCCCCCGAACGCCACCCACTCTGGAATGAGAGCCAGCCCGTCATTACGCATCGCTACTATGAAAGCCACCGTTTTGCACTTTGACGTAATGGCTCGCCTTGGCTAGCATCCCAATATGCCAGAGTCAGCCCAACGGCAGAATCACAGATTGACGCAGCCCCTCATTCGCCGCGACGGGCGGCTGGTGGAGGCGGGGTGGGACGAGGCCCTGAACATCGTCGCGGAGCGGTTCACCCGGCTGAAGGCCGATCATGGAACCAATGCCTTTGGCTGCTACAGCTGCTCCAAGGCGACCAATGAGCTGAACTTCCTCGCCGGAAAGTTCACTCGGGCCGTCATGGGCAACAACAACGTCGACAGTTGTAACCGTACCTGACACGCTCCCAGCGTCTCCGGTCTGGGGGCAGTATTCGGCAGCGGGGGCGGCACGGGGTCCTACACAGATCTCGAAAACACTCAGCTCATCATCCTGTGGGGCTCAAATGCACGTGAGACCCACCCGGTCATGTTCCTGCACATGCTGCGCGGCATCAAGAACGGCGCGAAGTTGGTCGTCATTGATCCGCGCCGCACCCTCTCGGCCGAAGCTGCCCACGTGCACCTGCCGATCAAAGTCGGCGCCGACATTGCGCTGGCCAACGCGGTCGGCCACGTGATCCTTGAGGAGGGTCTGGAGCGGCGCGAGTTCATTGAACGCGCCACCGTGGAGTTCGATGCCTACCGGCGCACGGTAGAGCCATACACCCCGGAATACGCCGAGCCCTTGACGGGCATCGCCGCCACTCAGATTCGGGCGCTGGCCCGGCTGTACGCGACCTCCAGCAGCGCCATGCTGTGCTGGACCCTGGGCATCACCGAGCACCACAACGCGACGGACAACGTGTTCGCCCTGGTCAACCTGGCCCTGCTGACCGGCCACGTTGGCCGGCCAGGCTCCGGCCTGGCGCCGCTGCGCGGGCAGAACAACGTGCAGGGCGGTGGAGACATGGGCGCCATTCCGGACCGGCTGTGCGGCTTCCAACACATTGGCGACGATCTGCGCCGCAAGCGCTTTGAGGACGCGTGGGGTGTGGCCATTCAGCCCACGCCTGGCATGCACCAGACAGCCATGATGCACGCCATGGAACGCGGCGAACTGCGAGGCATGCTGGTCATCGGCGAGAACCCCGTCCAGTCGGACGCGGATGCGCATCGCGTCCACCGCCTGTTCGCTGACCTGGACGTGCTGGTCGTACAGGACATCACCATGACCGCCACGGCCGAGCTGGCCGATGTGGTGCTGCCGGGCAGCTCGTCCTGGATCGAGAGCAACGGCACCTTCACCAACAGCGAGCGGCGCGTCCAGCTTGGCCGCAAGCTGCTGGACCCACCCGGCAATGCTCGGGACGATTGCGACATCCTGCAGGACCTCGCACGCCGCATGGGCCACAACTGGAGCTACGGCTCGTCCGAGGAAGTGTGGGACGAAGTGCGATCCCTGGCGCCGCACATGTTCGGTGGCATGACCTACCGCCGCTTGCAGGAGCACGCCGGGTTGCAGTGGCCCTGCCCCGATGAGTCACATCTCGGCAGCCCCGTGCTCCACACGCGCTTATGGGAGCCGGTGGTGGAGCCCAAGATCGCCTTCCGGCCAACGGAGTACGCTCCCGTGGCCGAGCCGGTAGATGACGCCTACCCCTTCGTGCTCACCACTGGCCGGCGGTTGGAGTTCTTCAACACCGGCATGCAGACGCGCTTCTACCCCTCAGCTCGCCGCCAGGAAGAGGTGGTCCAAATCCATCCCGCGGACGCCGCCGAGTACGGCATCCATGAAGGCGACCTGGTTCGCGTCAGCTCCCGCCGCGGCGAAGTGACGCTTCGGGCTCGCATCGATTCGGCGGTGTCGCAAGGCCTGCTGTTCATGACGCTGCACTTCCCGGATCAAACGCCCACGAATTTCCTGACCATCGAAGCGACCGATCCAGCCTCGGGCACCGCCGAGTTCAAGGCGACCGCCGTGGCCCTCACGCTGGTCAGCCACGAGAGCACCGCCGCGGAAGGGCTGGTCGCCCACGCCAATGCTTGACCGTTCGGAGGTCCGGCGCCGCCGGCAAATGGTTGGCGAAGCTCCTAGGCCCGGCTCAACGGCAACCGCTGCCGAACGCGAGGTCGTGGATGCCGCGCTGAGCGGATCGTTTGCAGCCTTCGAGCGCAGCCAGTTGCTGCCCCTGCTGCTGGAGCTGCAGGCGCGACTGGGCCGGCTCACCAAGGGCGGGCTCGGCTATGCCGCGGAGCGGATCGGCCTGCCCTTCTCCGACGTTTATGGCGTGGCCAGCTTCTACGCCTTGCTGAATACCACGGATGGCTCGCCCAAAGCTATCCGGCTGTGCGGCAGCGTTCCCTGCTTACTGGCGGGCGCTCGGAAAATCGCGGAGGCCCTCGAGCTGGTCCCGAACGCCTCGTGGCAGTGGTTCCCCTGCCTGGGGCAGTGCGACCGCGCACCGGCCGCACTGGTGGGCGAGGACGCCGTGCACAACCTGACACCCGAACGCCTGGCCGAGCTCGCCGTGGCGTCATAGCATGCCTCCCGTCAACTTTCTGCTCGCCCGCTGTGGCCACGCAGATCCGGAACGCCTGGCCGCTTATCAAAACTCGGGTGGCCTGGCCGCCCTGGAAAAGGCGCACCAGCTGGGGCCGCGCCGGGTGATCGAGGAGCTGGAGACGTCCGGCCTGGTAGGACGCGGTGGAGCAGCCTTTCCGTGTGGTCGCAAGTGGGCCGCGGTGGCCGCTGCGGATGCGCCAAGCAAGTACGTCATCTGCAACGCGGATGAGAGTGAGCCGGGTACGTTCAAAGACCGCAAGCTCATGGAAGAGGACCCCTTCGCCGTCCTGGAGGCGCTGCTCATCGCCGGTTTTGCCGTGGGCGCCTCACGCGGTTACATCTACGTCAGGGGTGAGTACGCGCTCGCGGCGCGCCGCCTGCAAAACGCCCTCGACCAGCTCCGACAGGGCGGGTACCTTGGCCAGTTCGAAGTGGAGTTGCGGCGTGGTGGTGGCGCTTATGTTTGCGGCGAGGAAACGGCCCTTATGAACTCGATCGAGGGCCGCCGGGGCGAGCCTCGATCGAAGCCGCCGTTCCCCACGGAGCGCGGGCTCTTCGCTGCGCCCACGCTCATGAACAACGTCGAGACGCTGGTGAATGTGCCCCTCATTGTCGACCGTGGTGGGGAGTGGTACAAATCCATCGGGACGCCGGGGCTGGTGGGGCCCAAGCTGTTCTGCCTCAGCGGCCACGTCCGCCGGCCCGGCGTGTATGAGGTTGCGGGCGGCACACCGCTGCGCGAGTTGCTGGAAGAGCACGCCGGGGGCGTGGCCGGCCGGAACTTTCAGGCGGTGCTCATGGGCGGCGCCGCCGGGACGTACCTGTTGCCCGACAAGTTCGATGTGGCGCTGGACTACCCTGCGCTGCGGGCCGTAGGCGCCAGCATCGGTTCGGGCAGCGTGATCGCTTTCAACGAAAGTGTGGACATGTGGGCCATGGTGACAAGCTTCGCTGAGTTCTTTGCCGAGGAATCGTGCGGGCAGTGCGTGCCCTGCCGCCTGGGGACCCACCGGCAGGTGGAGCTGCTGCACCGGCTCGCCAGCCAGCCAGCCGAAGCCGGCCTGCTGCGGGACCTGGGTGAAGGTATGCAGGCAGCATCTATCTGTGGCCTGGGCCAAACCGCCGCGACCCAGGTCATCAGCGCCCTCGAAACGTTCTCACTGCCGGGGCGTTCCTGATGGCCGACTCGATCGCCCTTACAGTGGATGGTCAGGAAGTCGCGGTCGCACCCGGGGCCACCCTGCTGGCCGCCATCGCCGCGGCCGGCAAGACCACGCCGACGCTGTGCTACGACGAGGTGATGACGCCGGTCAACGTCTGCCGTGTGTGCGTGGTGGAGTTGCAAGGGGCGCGTGCGCTTGTTCCGGCCTGCTCGCGCAAGGTGGAGCCGGGCATGCAAGTGCTCACCGATTCGCCCCGCGTTCGCCAGGCGCGGCGTGTGGTGCTGGAGCTGCTGCAATCGGCTGTGGACACGTCGACGGCCAGCTCGCTTCAGGAATTCGCCGCCCAGTACGATGCTCGACCGGATCGCTTCGGCGCCGTGGAGCCGGCCGCCGAGCCGGTGCGCGCGGATGACAACGACCTCTACGTGCGCGACTACGCCAAGTGCATCCTGTGCTACAAGTGCGTGCAGGCCTGTGGCGTCGAAGCGCAGTTCACCTTCGCCATTAGCGTCGCCGGGCGTGGCCTTGAGGCCCACATCGACACCGGCGCCGACGTGCCGCTGCCGGAAAGCCCCTGCGTGTATTGCGGCAACTGCGTGGCCGTGTGCCCAACCGGCGCGCTGATGGGCCGCAAGGAATGGGACTTGCGGCAAGCCGGCGCATGGCGGCCGGAGACGCACACCGTCAACGAGACGATCTGCCCCTACTGCGGAGTTGGTTGCGGGCTGCGCGTGGCGGCCCAGGATGGGCGCGTGGTGAAAGTGGAATCGCCACGCGGCCATCCCGTGACCCGCGGCTTTTTGTGCGTCAAAGGCCGCTTCGGCTATGAGTTCGTCGCCGACCACTGACGATTTCAGCCCGGCCACGCGGCGGGGCATCCCAACCCGGCGCTGGGTGGGGGTCCAGGAATCGCTCGGCCCCGATACGGTCATTGCCGAGGAGCCTCTGCAGATACTGCTCAACGGCCAGCCGCTCACTGTCGTCATGCGCACGCCGGGCCAGGACGTGGAACTGGCGCTGGGCCTGCTGCACAACGAAGGGTTCGTGACATCGCGCGACGAGCTCGCGTCTCTCGCATTGCCCGCGGGCCTGTCTGCGCCGGCCGGAGTGCGGACCGAGGTGCTGGTCTTTGAGGAGAACGTGGTGGACGTCCGCCTGGCGCGGCCTCTCCAGCTGGCGGACGCCGGCTGGCAGCGGCACCTGCTCAGCGCCTCGGGCTGCGGCGTGTGTGGCGCGGCCACTCTTGAGGCGCTGGAGAAGAGCTGGCCTGCTGTCAAGATGGGCCAGGCCGTTGCAACGGATGTGCTCTATCGCTTGCCTGGCATTCTGCGGGAAAGGCAGTCCCTCTTTGATGTCACCGGCGGCGTACATGCCGCCGGCCTGTTTACGCTGACTGGACAGCTCATCTGGCTGGCCGAAGATGTCGGCCGGCACAACGCCGTGGACAAGCTCGTGGGGCGAGCACTTTTGGAGCGTCGCTTGCCGATGGCGGATCAGGTGCTCGTGCTCAGCGGGCGAGCTGGCTTCGAGCTGGTGCAGAAGGCGGCGGCGGCCGGAATTCCAATTGTCGCCTCTGTTTCGGCACCCTCGTCGCTGGCCGTGCAGACAGCGCAACACTTCGGCATCACGCTCGTGGCCTTCCTGCGGCAGGACCGGATGAACGTGTACACGGCGCCGGAACGCATCGGGCGTCACGGCCAAACCGCCTGAGCGGCAGGGCCAGTCGGCCGGCCCTCCTGCTTGGGGTCGAGACATCAGTACCCTTGGACACGTGAAGCACATCGTGGTGGTCGGCGGCGGCGTGAGCGGACTGGCGGCGGCGTACCGATTGCGGGGTGTGGCCAGGGTCACGCTGGTGGAGGCAGGCGATCGCCTGGGTGGAGTGATCCGCACCGAGCGGCGCGCTGGCTACGTGATGGAAGGCGGGCCCGACTCCTTTCTCACCAAGCTGGGCATCGTGGAGTTGTGCCGCGAGCTGGGGCTGGGTGAGGAGCTCATCCCCACCAATCGCGAGCATCCGCGCAGCTTTGTTGTACGCGGGCAACAGTTGCACCCGCCCACCGGCTTCTACTTGCTGGCCCCAACATCGTTGCGGGCGCTGTGGCGCTCGCCACTGCTGTCGCTCGGCGGTAAGCTGCGCGCCGGGTTGGACCTGCTGCTGCCCCGCCCAGCGCCCCAGCGCGAGGATGAGACGCTGGCCAGCTTCGTCCGCCGCCGCTTTGGGCGGGAGATGCTGGCGCGGGTGGCCCAGCCGCTCGCGGGGGGCATTTACACCGCGGATCCTGAGCATCTGAGCCTGGCTGCCACGCAGCCCCAATTTCTGGACATGGAGCGCGAGTTTCGCAGTGTGATTCGGGCGCTGCGCCGCCGCCAGGCCAAGCCGGTGAGCGGTGCCCGCTACACGCGCTTTCTCACGCTCCGCAGCGGGATGCAGGCGCTGACCGATCGACTGGCCGGCGAGCTGAACGATGCCGCGGGGGTTCGCCTGAACGCGCCCGTAAGCGCGGTTCGGACGCATAGTGGCGGCTGGGAGGTGGAGCTCGCTGGCGGCGAGCGCCTCGCGGCCGACGGCGTGTGCCTGTGTGTGCCGGCGCACGCGGCATCGCGGCTGCTGGCGCCGGGATCCGCCAGGACGGCCGGCAGCTCCGCCAGCGAGCAGCCTGACATGGCACCAGCCGGCCTGCTGGACGAGATTCCGTACTCTTCATCGGCCACCATCAATCTCGGCTTCCGGCGCACGCAAGTGCGACACGCGCTCAATGGCATGGGGTTGGTGATCCCGGACATCGAGCGGCGGTCCATCATTGCCTGCACATTCAGCAGCGTGAAGTTCGCCGGGCGGGCGCCCGAGGAGCGGGTGCTCCTGCGCGCGTTTGCCGGCGGCGAGCTGGCGCGTGGCCGCTACGCGGCTTCCGATGCCGAGTTGGTGGCCGGCACCTTGAAGGACCTGGACGACCTGCTGGGCCTTGATGGCGAACCCGAGGTGTGCTGGGTAAACCGCTGCCCGGAGAGCATGCCGCGGTACCAGTTGGGGCACCTGGCGCGGCTCGGCGAGTTGGAGGCCGCGCTGCAGCGGCTGCCCGGGCTGGCGCTGGCGGGCAACGGTTACCGGGGTGTGGGTGTGCCGGACTGTGTGGCCAGCGGCTTTGCCGCGGCAGACCGCCTACTTGCGGCGGCGGGCGAGCTCAGCGTACAGCTCTGATGTGGCAACGCCCTGCGACGCGAGCAGCACCAGCGTGTGGTACCACAGGTCAGCGACCTCCCACACGATCTCGGCGGCTACGCCATTCTTGCCGGCGATGATGACCTCAGCCGCTTCCTCGCCCACCTTCTTGGCGATGCGATCGATGCCCTTGTCCAGCAGCTTGGCGGTGTACGAGCCCTCCGGCCGGTCGCGCTTGCGCTGCTCGATCACCTGCGCCAGCTCCTCCAGCACCCGCGGCCCCAGCAGCGCTGCCGGCGCGGCGATTTCCTGGAAGAAGCAGCTTGCCTCGCCGGTGTGGCAGGTCGGCCCGGCGGGGTCCGCGAACACAAGCAGGCTGTTGCCCTCGCAATCCGCCATCATGCCGCGCGGGTGGAGGTAGTTGCCGGAGGTGGCGCCTTTTTCCCACAGCTCGGCGCGCTGGCGGCTCCAGAACCATACGTGCTCGCCTTCCAGCGTGCGATCCAAGGCTTCACGGTTCATATAGCCAAGCATCAGCACTTCCCGCGTTTGGTAGTGCTGGACGATCGCTGGGATCAGCCCACGCGCATCGAAGCACAAGCTCGCCAGCAGCTCGCTGGGCTGGCCGCTCGGCGCCGGCTGCTCTTCGTCCGTCATCGGAAATCGAGTCTAACAGGGAGGCCGCGCCGCGCCAGCAGCTCCTTGGCCTGGCGAATGGTGAACTCGCCGAAGTGGAAGATGCTCGCCGCCAGCGCGGCATCGGCCTTGCCGGTGGTGAGCGCCGCCGCGAGATGCTCCAGCCGGCCGGCGCCTCCAGAGGCGATGACGGGGACGGAAACCGCCTCAGATACGGCACGGGTGAGCTCCAGGTCGTAGCCCTCCTTCGTGCCGTCGCAGTCCATGCTGGTGAGCAGTATCTCGCCCGCGCCCAGCTCCACGCCGCGGCGGGCCCACGCCACCACGTCCAGCCCGGTGGCGCGCCGGCCGCCATGGGTGTGCACGCGCCAGCCAGTGCCGGCACGCTGCGCGTCGATGGCGAGCACGATGCACTGGTTGCCGAAACGATCAGCGCCGCGGTGGATCAACTCGGGATCGGCCACAGCGGCGCTGTTCAGGGATATCTTGTCTGCCCCAGCGCGCAGCAGGCGGTCTATGTCCTCCAGGGTGCGGATGCCTCCACCCACCGTGAGGGGGATGAACACCTGGTCCGCGGTGCGTTCCACCACGCGCACCATGGTCTGCCGTTCGTCGCTGCTGGCAGTGATGTCCAGGAACACCAGCTCGTCCGCGCCTTGCTGGTCGTAGTAGGCCGCCAGCTCCACCGGATCGCCCGCGTCGCGCAGCTGCAGGAACTGTGTGCCCTTCACCACGCGGCCCTCGGTCACATCCAGGCAGGGGATGATGCGCTTGGTCAGCACAGGCCGATCCGTGCGCTGGCCATGGCGCTCAGTTCTCGTACCTCGGTGCCGGGCCCTGCACTTCGTGGAGGGCCCGGGCAAGGTCGATGGCGCCTTCGTACAGGGCTTTGCCGACGATGCAGCCATCCACACCCAGGCGCGCGACCTGACGTAGGTGGGCCACGCTGCCCACGCCTCCGGAAGCGATGAGCTGCAAGCCGGGCACGTCGCGCATGGCCTGCAGCTGCCGTAAGTTGGGCCCAGCCATGGTTGCATCAACGTCGATATTGGTGAAGATGACGGTCTGCACTCCCATATCCCGCACACGGCCAGCAA
>JBOGTU010000006.1:0-5361 GCA_050695655.1 Chloroflexota bacterium
CGAGGGTGCCCCGCGGGGCACCCTCGCGTTCTTTCTGACTCATCTCTCCGGACACCTCCTATCAACCGAGCATAGATGCAATCCGGTGTCCAAGAAAATTCTGCCCCGCCTCACCGCAGCCAAGAGAGCCGCCGCGGGCGGTGCTGCCGGCCGTCAGCGTTCGTGAAGGACACTCCCGAGCAGGACAGACAAACGGCAATGTAGGCCTCGCCTGGCAGGCGAGGCGAAGTCGCCGGCCATGCCGGAGGCGGGTGCTGCCGTTGCTGCAGTGGCTGGCAGACCGCTGGCTCTGACCGGCCAATACCCTGTGAGGCTCATGGCTCCGACGTGGCTGGATGCGACGAGTCAGTTGGGGTAGGGTCTGCTCAGTGTCCGTGTCGGTGGGCGCCGACGACGTGCCGGATCAGTGCGACGTAACCGGACCTTCCATCCGACGGGCTGACGGCGCAAAGCGCGGGGCTCGCGACCCGGCAGGCGAGCGCCGGGTGTCTGTTGCCTGGAGTGCACGGCGGGTTGCCGACGCCGTTGAGGGGCGCCGTTTAGCCGTGTTGCGCGATGAACTCACCCGTCGAGCCCGCAGGGCAACACTGGTCGCAATTCGACGGAGTCCACGCTCAAAAGGGTTACAAATAATGCTCGAGCGTCACTCCCGGAAGACCGCCGGTTTCGACATCGTGGACGTGTGATGGCAGCTGAAGTCCTGCCGCTGAAAGCCGCTAACCTGCGCCGCGTATTCGTGACCGGCTCACTAGGACATCGCCGCGACGTGGTCGCCGTTGACGATGTGAGCCTCGAGATACGGCCGGGTGAGGTCTTCGGGCTGTTGGGACCAAACGGCGCTGGCAAGACGACCACCATTCGCATGCTGGCGACATTGCTGCTGCCAACGGCTGGCCAGGCGACAACCTTCGGCTTCGATATACGCGAATTTTTCCGGGCAAACTAGCTAGTTCCACTTGCTCAGGGCGAAGTTCACAAACGAGTCAAGTTTAGGCCGCGGCCAGCAGGCGGTGGTCAATGAAGTCGTCCAAGGTGTGGTTGAGGTGACGCCACGCGAGGTGGACGGGGCTGCGAGCGCCAAGTGCCGGATCGAGCGCCAAGTCGAGCATGACGAAGCCGGGGCTGAGAACGCGGCCGTAGGTCTTGGAGAACAGGACGGCGACCCTCCTGCCCAGCGGAGTAAGGTGGTAGCGCTGCGCTGGGGCAGGCGTTGGATGAGACCTTTGCGCCGTAGGCGACGCAGATCGTAGGTGGCCTGCCGCGTCGTGTAGGGCGCGTCCAGCAGCGTGCTGACGAGGTGCACGAGCTGCTGGTTGGTGAAGCCCGCGAACAGATGGCAGAAGCCGAGCAGGGCAGACAGAAGCGCCATGACTCGAGGATCGCCAAAACGCAGGCTGGGCGCCTGCAAGCCGTCAGCAGTGGTCGACGGCTGGGTCACCTGAGCGAAGGTGGCCACATCGGGCGCCGGCCAGGCGTCGGTTGCTTGGACGTCACACAGACGCCGGTTGGCGTTGTCGCCAACGGCCCGTAGGGCCTGCCAGTTGTGGCGGTTGACACGCCGGCCGATCCCGAAATCGCGGGTATCCGAAATCACGGTCTCCGTGCGCAGAGCACGTTGTTCCTTGAAGTACTGCTTGAGGCGGGTGGACTTGTAGACGCAGCTCAACGGCGGGTCCACGCCACGGGTAATGACTTTGGTTGAGAACTTGCCCGGAGTACGAGAGGTGAGCTTCTTGTCGAACAGCAGGACCACAGTATTGGGTCGGCCGATGTCGAGGTGGTCACGGATGAGGCCCTCGAAGAAGGCTCGCCCGGCTTGTGGGCGCGTAAACACTTGGGTGTCGCACACCTCGAACTGGCGGACGGCCAGCTCGTAGACATAGCCCGCCCGCCGCTCGGCCGGGGTGAAGGGCGACGGCAGACGCAAGCACCAGCGCCAGAGAAGCTCTTAACCGCGCCCGAGCCCACGCGGTCGCAGATACGCTGCAGCGCCGCGGGATCGTCACACGAGCGGAAGCCGTTGTCCAGCGCCTGGTAGTGGATGCCGGCCTTGTCGAGCTGGCGCTTGGCCCACTCGTGGCCGTTCAGATACAGCCACACAGGATTTGGCGCGTAGGCATTGGTTTTCCAGAAGGCTGGTCCCCAGTCGGCGTCCCACAGGTAGAAGTGGAAGTGATTGATGAAGGCCATCTCGCGCTTCCACTCCATGTGCGGGTGCGCCACATGCTCCTGGCCCTTGGCCTTCCATGAACGCCACACCAGCGCCTTCTCCTGGGCGATGCCCAGCAGCACGACCCTCCCGGCACCACCCTGCTGAGCAGCGGCCTCGATCAGCGGCCGGGCGATGGCCTCCTTGTTCTCGCCTTTCTTGAAGTAGTGCACCGGAACGCCCTGCTTCTTGGCCCAGCGGTGAATCTCATCCACATAGGCCTGGCCGATCTTGCCGAAGGCCGCCGACGACGGGATGACCACCTTCCGCTGCCAGCGTAGGAATGCGCACACCCAACCAACCGACTGGAGTTTGGGCACATAGGCTTGCAGGAAGATGCGGTCGATGCAGCGGCAGCGCAGGCTGACTTCGTCTCGGAGCAGCGTCGCATAATTCGTCATGGCGAGTACCTCGATCTGGTGTGGTGACCATTGAGCCTACTCCTGCCGCGATGAAGGGCCTCTGAACAGTGGAGGCCCTTTATCTACGTCCGCTCGGCGGTATGAGGTTGCTCGCTACCCCTAGCCGAGCACACCCACTCCGACTGGCTGGCGTTCTCCGTCAACCTGGTCACTGGCCTCTCCAGGTCGGCCTGGTCTTCCTGGTTTGCCCGGGCTCGCCTGGAGCGGCGCATCGGCCTAGCCGCCGCGACGCTCTACCTGGGTGGCGCTGGCGGCATCAACCCCATGAGCTCCCGCACCAACGACGATTGCGGCCTATGGCACGGCCGGCGTGCTGGCCCTGGTGGACGTCGATCGCATCACCGCCGGGTGGAAGCGCTCCGCCGGCCTCTCGGAGAGCGCGGCCGAACCCCAGATGGCCGCCGCTGGCCAGCCCATTCGGTTCGAGAACGTCAGCTTCCGCTAGGCCGTGGCATTCGGCCGCGCACATTAGCGTACCGCCAGTTCACCTCACTCTCTATGATAGGGGGCATAAGCGTCGGGATTGCTGTAGGCACTGCTCGTCCAGCAAGATGGGCCTGGCTTTGGGACCTGAGCTGGGTCTGGGCGGCCTGGGCGGGTTTCTGGAAGAGCTGGAAGGTGTCCATCTCCATCTGGCGCACGCTGCTGCTCATCATTCCTACCAACAACATCCCGCTCGCGGCCGTCTATGGCGCGCTGGTCCATACCTCGGGCAGCCCGGTCATCGTGACGTACGTGGCGTTTGGGCTGTTCTTCCTATCTATATGGAACGCCGGCGTTATCGACGTGGGCGACAGCCTGCCCAATGAGGTCTGGGCAGGGACGATGGATGCCGCACTCGTCAGCCGCTCGTCACTGCTGGTGATCATGCTTGGCCATGCTTCCGGCTACATCTCGCGCGCCGTCATTCGAGGCATACCGGCCTTCGCGACGGTACTGCTCGTCGGCGGCACCTGGCCGCACGTGCAGAACATTCCTGTGCTGCTCGTGTCGCTGGTGGTGGCATTTGTGGCTGTCCTGGCCACCACCTCCCTGCTGTCGCCCTTCATCGTGCTGGTGGGTACAACCGGCGCGTCTTTTGGGGGCCTGTTGACGTTTGGTGTGGCCTTCAGCGGGTTCCTGGCGCCGGTGCAACTGCTGCCGCTCGCCCTGCAGGTTCCGGCGCGCCTGCTGCCTGCCTCGTGGGCCATGGATGCCATCTGGCTGACCCTCAACGGCGCGCCCGCGGGCCAGATTGCCGCCCGCTGGGGCTACGCTCTGGCCGAAGCTATCGTGTTTCTCGGCTGCACCGGTCTGGCCTACCGATCGGTGGAAGGGCGTGTACGTCAGCGCGGCGGCCTCAGCCCGGCACTGGCGCCGATTGGCCGTTGGGGCGCGCCTGGCTGGTTCCAACGGCTGCCGCAAGCCGTCAGCAACTTCCTGCTGCAGGCGGTCTTCAACTACCGAGCGGTGTTCGCCTGGGTGCAGTGGCCGTCGTACGTGAGCAATGTCGTCCTCCGCCCGGCCATGCAGGTGGTGCTGTTCTATATGCTCGGCCAGTCCATGCGCAACGCCCAGGCTGCCCAGTACACCTTGGTCGGCATGCTGGCCTACAACAGCCCGCTGATGGTCGCCGGAGCAATCTCCTTGACGCTCATCAGCGACCGGGGCATGGGCACACTGCCGTATTTCTTCGCGTCGTCCGGCAGCCGGCTCATGAGCTACTTCAGCCGCGGCTTCATCCACATCTTCAACGGCCTCATCTGCTCGACGATTGGCCTCGCCATGGTGGCCTTGCTCGAGCGCAGGTACGTCGCCAACGTGAACTGGCTGCCGGCTGCCATCGCTATTGTCCTGGCCACACTGTCGTCGATGATGTTTGCGCTGGTCCTGGGCGACTTCGTGCTGGTCATTCGCGAGTGGAGCGTGGTCTATACCAGCAGCCAGGCGCTGTTGCTGGCGCTCACCGGCGTGGTCCTGCCGCTGGCCTGGCTGCCGTCGCAAATTCGCTGGTTGGCGCAAATCCTGCCGACGACTCATGCCGTCGCCGGCCTGCGGCAGGCGTTCTCGGGCGCCAATCTGGCAACCGCCGCTCCGAACCTGGGTATCGAGCTGGGCGTGATGGTCGCTTACGCCGTCATTGGCTACGCCCTGTTCCGCATCCTGGAGTACTACTCTCGCCGGACCGGCGGGTTTGACATGGCGAACGTCTGATGGCCGCCGCTCCTGCCCTGCTCGTGGCCGACCATCTACGCCGCATCTACACCAGTGGCCGGCTCGGTCGAAAGCGCGAGCAGATGGCCGTCGACGACGTGAGCTTCCAGATCGAGCCGGGCGAGGTCTTTGGTTTGCTCGGGCCGAACGGTGCCGGCAAGACGACCAGTTTGCGCATGCTGTCGACGCTGCTGCTGCCCACCAGCGGCAAGGCGACGATCTTCGGCTTCGACGTTGTGTCGCAGGCGGACGAGGTCCGCAAGCGCATTGGGCTGATCCTGGGCGGCGACCAGGGGCTCTACTGGCGGCTGACCGGGCTCGACAACCTGCGCTATTTCGGCGCGCTCAATCGCATGAGCCCACGCGAGGCGCGCGAACGAGGCGAGAACCTGCTGGCCTTAGTTGGCCTGAGCGACCGTGCCAACAGCATGGTGCAGGAGTACTCGCGCGGCATGCGCCAGCGCCTGCATATCGCGCGCGGCCTGATGACCGACCCGAACCTGCTGTTCATGGACGAGCCCACCATCGGCCTCGACC
>JBOGTU010000007.1:0-1630 GCA_050695655.1 Chloroflexota bacterium
GCCCTGAACATCTGTCTGGAGGAGAGCATGCCCGCCATTGATGCCGTTGCAGCGCACGAAATTCTGGATTCCCGGGGCAACCCCACGCTGGAGGTGGAGGTCACCCTGGAGGATGGTACGTTCGGTCGCGCCGCAGTGCCGTCCGGCGCGTCAACCGGCGCGCACGAGGCTGTTGAGCTGCGCGACGGTGACAGCCGGCGCTACGGCGGCAAAGGCGTGCTGCGAGCCGTGGCCAATGTGAACGACACCATCGCGCCCGAGTTGCAGGGGCTGGATGCGTGCGATCAGGCGGCCATCGATCGGGTCATGATCGATCTCGATGGCACGCCCAACAAGTCCAATCTGGGCGCGAACGCCACGCTGGGCGTGTCGCTTGCGGTGGCCCACGCCGGGGCGGCCTCCGCCAACCTGCCGTTGTATCGCTATTTGGGCGGCGTCAACGGCAAGGTCTTGCCGGTGCCGCTGATGAACATCCTCAACGGCGGCGTTCACGCGGACAACAATGTGGACTTTCAGGAGTACATGATTGCGCCGGTTGGCGCCGGCTCGTTCGCAGATGCCCTGCGCCTGGGCGCGGAGGTGTTCCACTCCCTCAAGTCCACCCTCCGCCACAAGGGTCTGGGGACTGGCCAGGGTGACGAAGGCGGCTTCGCCCCCGACCTACCGAGCAACGAGGCCGCGGTCGAGCTGATTCTGGAGGCCGTGCAGGCCGCTGGGCTGCGCCCGGGGCAGGACGTGTGCGTGGCCTTGGACCCCGCGTCAAGCGAGCTGTACGCGAATGGTAGATACGAGCTCAAAGGCGACGGCACCTCGCTCAGCAGCGGTGACATGGTGGAGCTGTGGGACAGCTGGACGCGCCAGTACCCCATCGTCTCCATCGAGGACGGTATGGCCGAGGACGACTGGCAAGGCTGGCAGGCCCTCACCCAGCGCCTGGGTGGGACCATTCAGCTGGTGGGCGACGACCTCTTCGTCACCAATCTGGCGCGTCTGCAACGCGGCATTGACGAGCATGCCGGCAACGCCATTCTCATCAAAGTCAATCAGATCGGCACCCTCACCGAAACCTTGGATGCCATCGACCTCGCCCGTCGCTCCGGCTACGCCTGGGTGGTCTCGCACCGCTCCGGCGAAACCGAAGACACGACCATCGCCGACATCGCCGTGGCCACGAACGCCGGCCAGATCAAGACCGGGGCCCCCTCGCGCTCCGAACGCGTGGCCAAGTACAACCAGCTCCTGCGCATCGCCGCCGACCTGGGCGCCAGCGCCGAATACCACGGCCTGGCCAGCCTCAACTACCACGGTTCGCACGCCGCACGGCACTGAAGCCAAAACGCCGGGCGAGCTTCGCGCCGCTATGGGCGGCGGGCACGACCATCGGTGCTCAGGCCGAGCCGGTGGGAAGATAGCTCCGATGCGCACCCTCGGACCACGAATCGTCGTCGCCGGAACCCACTCCGGCGTTGGCAAAACGACAATTGCCACCGGCCTCATGGCCGCCTTCGTCTCCCGAGGCCTCCGCGTGGGGGCCGCGAAGGTCGGGCCGGACTTCATCGACCCCAGCTACCACCGCCTGGCGACCGGGCGGGCATCGCGATCGCTCGACGCTTTCCTGGCCGGTGAGGCA
>JBOGTU010000008.1:0-2641 GCA_050695655.1 Chloroflexota bacterium
CCTCGTCGATGAGCTCATCCAGCAGCACGAAGTAGCGCCGAGGGTTCGCATCGCGTGACAGGCGCAGCAGCAGGTGATACAGCAGCGGATCTTCCCGCACTTCGTCGGCTCGCCCTGCCAGCCAGGCGCGCAGCCAGTCCGGCTCGGCCGGCACGTCTGACAGCATTCCGCTCTGGTAACCCTCGGGGTCTGACACCAGGTAGCCGGGCAACACCTTGAAAAAGCGCGCCAGCAGCGAGCGTGTGCCCGGCGACATGTGGGTGCGCGCGCCGGATTCGAGCTGGCAGAGATAGGCATGAGAAACACTCTCGCCAATCTCGGAGCGCATGGCCCGCAGCACCTCCGCCTTGGTCATGTGCCGGCCGAGGCCGCGCAGCTCCCCCTCCAACTGGCGCAAATGCTGAATCTTCTCGCCCAGCCGCACGTGAATCTGTCCCTTTCATCCTTGAACATAGCAGATAGCTATGTCGCTCAGCAATATTTCAGATTACAGTGGCCCGTGCAGCAGGGAGTACCCGGCGGCACGCACCGCGGCTTCGGTGCGATCGGCTACTTCGAGCTTGGCCCGTGGCTTGGAGGCGTGGTCGAAAGCTCTTACTATTGCTGGGCGTTTACTGACACACAGGGAGGCACCATGTACAAGGACATCAAGGTTCTGGACGTTCACGGGCACATGACTACGCCCGATTCTTACGGCCGGCATTCGGCCACGCTGGTGGCGTTGAACAGCCCGTGGCCCTACAAGCTGGAGGACGCGGCCCTGGAGGGGGCGCTGCAGCGACACCTGAAGGTGATGGACGACCGCGCCATCGACGTGCAGTGCCTGGGACCGCGGCCAATCAACATGTTCCACTGGATGCGCCCGCATCTGCAGGATGCCTGGTGCCGCACGACGAACGACGTCATCGCGCAAACCGTGCGCCTGCACCCGGACCGCTTTCTGGGCATGGCGCAGCTGCCGCAGGTGGCTGAGCTGGATACCAGCCACTGCGTGGCCGAGCTGGAGCGCTGCATGAAGGAGCTGGGCTTCGTGGGCGCGTACTTGAACCCCGACCCGGACGGTCGCAAGACCGCGCCCGGCGTGCACGACCCGTACTGGTACCCGCTGTACGAGAAAGCGCAGGAGCTGGGAGCGGTGCTCATGGTGCACCCTTCCACCTGTTTCGATCGGCGGCTGGAAGCCCTGCCCCACAACTACCAGATCAACAATGTGACCGAGGAGTACATTGCCACCCAGCTCTACAGCCGGACCGACGTGTTCGCGCGCTTCCCCGGGCTGAAGGTGATCGTCTGCCACGCCGGTGGATCGCTGGACCGCTGGGTGCGGGCGGACCACCACATGGCGGTGACGGACCTCGGCAAGAACCTCTTCTTCGACCTGTGCGTGTATGAGGATTGGTTCCTCAAAACGGCCATCAAGCAGCGCGGCATCGACCAGGTGCTGTTCGGCACCGAGGCGCCCGGCTCCGGCGGATCGCCCCGGCCGGACACTGGCCGCCCATCGGACGACCTGGTGCCGGTGATCGACAGCATCGACTTTCTCACGCACGAGGACAAGGTGAAGATCTTCAACGCCAACCCCAAACGCGTCTTCCCGCGGTTGGCCACGCTGTAGGGGCCGGCCGCGCGTCGCGCACCTCCAACGCGAGGTCGCGACCGTACACTGAACTGGAATGATGGCGCGCGCAGGCATCGGCTTGGTGGTGCTGGCCGCGCTCATCATTGCTGGAGCATGGTGGTATACGAATCGGGCGCCAGCGTCGCCCATCATTGGCCGCCAGGCACCGAACTTTCAGCTGCCACTGCTCAACGGCCAGCCACTTTCACTGAGCGCCCAACGAGGCCACCCGGTGCTGGTGAACATCTGGGCCACGTGGTGCGTACCCTGCAAGAAGGAGATGCCGGAGCTGGAGGCGGCCTCGAAGGCCCACCCCAGCCTGGTGGTGCTGGGGGTAGATAACGCTGAATCCGGGGTGCAGGTGCGCCCCTACGTCACGCGAATGGATATCACCTTCCCTATCCTGCTGGACCTGGATGCCGCCGTGGTGCAGCAGTATCACGTGATCGGCACGCCCTCCAGCTTCTTCATCGATCGCGGCGGCACGCTGCAAACCATCGCCCTGGGCGCCATGGACCCGCCAACCCTCGCCAAGGACCTGGCGAGCATAGGCATCACTTCGGCAGGCTGAGCGGCACCGGCCACAACCGGGCCCCCGAGGCCTGCCCCCAGGTGCACCAACCAGGGAGAGAAGAGGCGATATACTCGCGGAGCAGCACCGGGCCGTGAGGTCGCGGCGCCGCCACCCGGAGGGGTGGCCGAGTGGTTAATGGCAGCAGACTGTAAATCTGCCCCGCTTTGCGGTTCGGGGGTTCGAATCCCTCTCCCACCACCAGCTCAAATTAGCCGAAGAATGACCCCGGAATTGGGAAGGTTAGCGCCGCCGTTCCGGTAGCAGTTCGCCGCGAGCGTCAAGCCGCTGGTTCAATTCTGTTCGCATGTGGTCAGCAACACCCCACTCGGCGTAAGACTCGACCTCCCTGCGATCGGCCGTCTCGCCCAGCATCTCGACGACATATCTCCGACGGTCGGGGTCGTATTTAACTTCGTATCGGCGTCGCACTTCGTTGCTGTCCTTCAATC
>JBOGTU010000009.1:0-5523 GCA_050695655.1 Chloroflexota bacterium
TCGTCCGCTGCACGCCGATGGCTGACGTGCGGGCCGGCGACGCGGTGGTCGTGGGACATCGCGGGCTGCGAGTGACGCCGCTGGAGCGGGCGCGAGAGCGCGAGGTGTTCTCCTTCATGCGCTCCGAGGTGTCGTCGGAGCGGCCCAAGCAGCTGGCCATCACCGAGATCGCGGAAACCATGCGCCAAATCCGCGACCGTGGCGGCAAGGTGCTGTTCGTGGTAGGGCCGGCGATCATTCATACCGGGGCTGGCCCTTACCTGGAAGCGCTTATCCGAGATGGCTTCGTGCAGGTGCTGTTCGGCGGCAACGCCATCGCCACGCACGATATCGAGTCGGCCTTGCTGGGCACCTCCCTGGGCGTGGACCTGGCCACGGGTCTTACCGTGGAGGGCGGGCACGCGAACCACATGCGGGCGCTCAACGCGGTTCGCCAGGCTGGGTCCATCCACGCGGCGGTGGAGCAGGGGCTGCTGCGCCGCGGTGTCATGTACGAGTGCATCACGCACGGAGTGGAGCTGGTGCTGGCGGGATCGATCAGGGATGACGGCCCCATGCCGGAGGTGATGACGGATGTCATCGAAGCGCAGAAGGCCATGCGCCGCGCCATCCAGGGCGGTGTGCAGATGGCCGTCATGATCTCCACCATGCTGCATTCCATCGCCACCGGCAACCTGCTGCCCGCGACAGTCAAGACGGTGGTGGTGGACATCAACCCCGCCACCGTCACCAAGCTGGCCGATCGCGGCAGCTTTCAAGTAGCTGGCATCGTGTCCGACGCCGAGCTCTTCCTCAGCTCGCTGGCCGCCGCCCTGCGCGTCGAAGCGCCCGGTCCCCACGTCTCTGCTTGAGTCTGCCGCGGCACCGGCGGGCCTCACCCGCCCGCGGGCAGATGAGAGACGAAGTCGCAGCAAGGACGGTCAGGAGGGGGCCCATACCCAGGCTCAGGCCGGAACCACGGCCGCCGGCAGCGGCTCCTCGGCCTCGTATTCTTGAAGACCGCGCCGGGCCTTCGGCTTGAATTGCTCCTCGTACAGGTGTGCATACAGCCCGCCCAGCGCCAGCAGTTGGGCGTGGCTGCCGCGCTCCACCAGGCGGCCGTGGTCCAGCACCAGGATGACGTCGGCCGCCAGGATGGTGGACAGCCGGTGCGCGATCACCAGACTGGTGCGGCCGTGGAGCAGAGGCTGCAAGGCTGCCTGAATGAGCGCCTCTGAGTGCGAATCAAGCGACGAGGTGGCCTCGTCCATGATCAGTACGCGCGGATCTTTCAGCAGGACGCGGGCGATGGCCACGCGCTGCTTCTCACCGCCGGAGAGGCGGTAACCGCGCTCGCCCACGATGGTGTCGTAGCCCTCGGGTAGAGAGCTGATGAAGTCGTGGATGTTGGCGGCCCGACAGGCAGCCTCCATCTCAGCCGGCGAGGCATCGTCTCGCGCGTAGAGCAAGTTGTCGCGCAGGCTGGCGTGGAACAGGAAGGTCTCCTGCGTTACAACGCCGATGTGCCTCCGCAGCGACTGCTGTGCCAGCAAGCGTACGTCGTGCCCATCCACCAGCACGCGGCCGGCGCTGGGATCGTAGAAGCGGGGCACCAAATAGGTGATCGTGGTCTTGCCGGCGCCGCTGGGGCCCACCAGCGCCGCCAGCTGCCCCTGCTCGATAGTGAACGACACGCCGCGCAGCGCCGGGATATCGGCCCGGTAGGCGAAGCTCACATCCTCGAACTCGATCCTGCCCCGCGTCTGGGCGAGCTGGCGCGCGGCGGGGGCGTCCTGAATCTCGGGCACGAGGTCCATGTACTCGAACAGCCGGTGGAAGAGCGCCAGCGCGCTCATGAAGTCCACATGCACGCTGGCCAGCTGCCCGGCCGGGCCGTACAGGCGTCCCAGCAGCGCCACGAAAGCCACGATCGTGCCAATGGTGAGTGAGCCACGAATCACCAGCAGTCCGCCCAGGAGG
Source organism: Chloroflexota bacterium (assembly GCA_050695655.1). Lineage (GTDB taxonomy): Bacteria > Chloroflexota > JAJPGV01 > JAJPGV01 > JAJPGV01 > DATKQD01. Next base: position 1,960 of record JBOGTU010000009.1, read on the forward strand.
TAGATCAACGCCGGGCCGATCTGCAGGAAAAGCTGCTGCAGCATGAAGAACCAGCGCCCAATAGTGGCGCGCCGCAGCGACAGTTCGAATACCTGCTCGTTGGTGTGGCGAAAGCGCGCCAGCTGCTGCTTGTCGCGCGTGAAGGTCTTCATCAGCAGGTAGCCGCTGATGCTGAGCGTCTCCTCCATGAATGTGGTGAGCTCCGCGTAACGGCGCTGCGTTTCCATGGTGAGCTGGTAGCGCACTCGGCCGATGCGCCGCGTGGGTAGGATGAACAGCGGCAGGATGGCAATAGAGAGCAGCGACAGCTTCCAGTTCATCTGAAAGATGAGCGCCAGCGTGCTGAGGAGGATGAGCGTGTTGCTCAGAATCTGCACCAGCGCACTGGTCACCGCGTCCTGCACGCCGCCAACGTCGTTGTTCAGGCGCGACATGATTTCGCCCGTCTTGGTGTTGGTGAAAAAGCGCAGCGCGAGACCCGTGAGGTGCTGGTAGAGCCGGTTGCGCAGATCCATCATCACGCGCTGGCTGGCATAGTTGTTGAAGTAGCTCTGAATCACCCCCAGCAGGCCGCCCACCACCGAAGCAGCCACAATGCCGCCGGCCAGCCACAGCAGCTGGGAGACATTCCGCTGTGGCAGCGCATCATCAATGATGGCTCGCACGAGCAGGGGTGGCGCCAGCCCCAGCACGGCCGACACGCTCACGCAAGCCAGAATGGCCAGCCCTTCGCGCCAGTAAGACCGCAGCATCCACAGGATGCGCCCCAGCAGCGCGCGGGTGACGCGCGGCACGTCCGGCGGCTTGGGGCGACCGCCATGGTTATGGCCAAACCCGCCCCCACGGCCCATGTTCAGCATCGAGTCAGATCAAGCAGCCGGTTACCAGGAGAGGATGTAGGCCTCGCCGTGCCGGGCTGTGAAGCGGTACACGTCGCCCACCAGGCGAGGCCGAGACAGCCAGCGCAGGTAGTCCTGCTCGGTGACTGGGTTCGCGTCCTGCCGAGCCTTCTCCAGCGTTTTGGTGGCTTTGAGGCTGCCCACGTCCTCCACCACCCGCAGCAGCGAGCCCTGGCCGTGGTAGGCCCGCTCATCGTCCTGAACGGTCATGTTGCCCTTTCCTCGTTCGCCCCGTCTCGGGCGCAGGCTAAGTGTCTCACAGCAGGTTGCCGGCGGCGGCAAGTTCCAACGCCAGCTCCAGCGTGGCTTCCGGTGCATCCCACGCCGGGTAGTGCCCAGCGCCCTCCAACACCACATGCCTGGCCGAAGGCGCCGCGCCCACCAGCCCCTCCTTTCCGTCCAGGAAGGGATCGTGACTGCCCCAGCAGAAGGCCGCCGGCTGGCTGAGGCGCGCGGCGCTGGCCTGGGCATCGTACGCGGCGATGGCCCACACGTCGTGCAGCGCCCACAGGCCCGCGCGTGCCCGCTCGGCGTTCAGTCCCTCCACCAGCCCTGGGGTGAACGTCTTGTAGCGTTCGCGCACCGCCGGCTCGCGCATAGGGGTGCCCAGGCCCTGCGCATCCACGAAGGTGGCTGCCCGGCTCGCCAGCCAGGCGGTGCGATCCGCGGGCGACCGAAAGTTCGGCACTCCCAGCAGCAGCACCGCCGCCACGCGCTCCGGCTCCCGCAGCGCCGTTTCCAACGCGACCATGGCCCCCAACGCGGCTCCCGCCAGCAGGCAGCGTTCAACACGGGCGGCACGAAGCACGGCGCTGACCGCGGCGGCGTGGTGCTCCACGGACACGGCGTCGCGCCGCGCCTCGGATTGTCCGTGGCCCAGCAGGTCCGGCGCGTAGACATCGAAGCGCGTGGCCAGCAGCGGCAAGCTGCGCGTCCACGACCAGGACGAGGCTGCCATGCCGTGCAGCGCCACCAGCACCGGCCCGCTGCCCTGCCGCATATAGTGCAGGGTTCCCAGCGGCGTGGCCAGGTCGTGCTCAGTGGCCACCGCCGGCTCCCATTGCGGCGTCTCCCCGGGAATCAGGCCCCACGCCACCGGAGCGGCGCCGGGTGTACTCGATCAACGGCGCCACGGCCAGGTCGCGCAGCGGCGGGCCCTCCAGCGACGTCACGAACTCGCGCGCGGTATCCAGCGAGGTGAGGCAGGGGATGCGCGCCTCTACCGCCGCGCGGCGAATCTCAAAGCCATCCTTCATTGGCCCACCACCCTGCATGGTGTTGATGACCGCCTGCACCTGGCCAGCGGTGATCGCATCCACGACATCTGGCGAGCCCTCGCCGATGCGGCGCACTGCCTCCACGGCGATGCCGTGAGCCGCCAGAAAGCGGGCCGTGCCGCTGGTAGCGAAAAGCCGGTAGCCCATGCGATCGAGGCGGGCCAGCGTGTCCAGGGCCGCGTCCTTGTCCCTATCGGCAATGGAGGCCAGCACGGCACCCCGCTCCGGCAGGTCGATGCCAGCAGCCTTGAAGGCTTTGGCGATAGCGGCCTGCACCGTCCAGTCGATGCCCATCACCTCGCCGGTGGACTTCATCTCCGGGCCCAGGTAAGCGTCCACGCCCAGCAGCTTGGACATGGAGAACACCGGTGCCTTGATGGCCGCGAATGGCGGGGGCGGCAGCAGACCCGTACCGCACCCCAGGCCGGCCAGGGTCTGCCCCAGCGAAACGAGCGTGGCCAGCCGCACCATCGGCACGTCGGTGACTTTGCTCAGGAAGGGCACGGTGCGGCTGGAGCGGGGGTTGGCCTCGATCACCAGCACCTCGTCGCCGCGCACCACGTACTGGATGTTCAACAGGCCGCGAATGCCCAGCGCCAGGGCCAGGCGCGTGCTGAAGTCAACAATGCGCGCCACGTGGCCGGCCGACAGGTGCAACGGAGGGAAGGCCGCCATGCTGTCGCCCGAGTGCACGCCCGTGCGCTCGATGTGCTCCATGATGCCGGGAATCAGCACCTCGGTCCCATCACAGATGAGATCAACCTCGACCTCGGTGCCCTCCACATACTTGTCCACCAGCACCGGGCGGCTGGGACTGACGGCAATGGCAAGCGTGAGGTATTGCCGCAGCTGTGTGTCGTTGTAGATGATCTCCATGGCTCGCCCGCCCAGGACGTAGGACGGGCGCACCAGCACCGGATAGCCCACGCCGGCCGCCACATCCAGCGCGCGCTGCACGGTGGTGGCCGTAGCGCCGGGCGGCTGGGGAATGCTGAGCTCGCGCAGCACCTGGCCGAACTTCTCGCGATCCTCCGCCAGATCGATGGCGGTGGTCTGGCTGCCGGCGATGTGGTAATGAGCGCGTTCCACGGCCTCGGCCAGGTTGATGGCCGTTTGCCCGCCGAACTGACACACCACCTGCACGCTGTGCGGGGCACCCAGCTCCGCCTGCCGCGTGGCCGGCTCCTCGTTCGCCAGGATATCCAGCACGGATTCCTCATCCAGCGGCTCGAAGTACAGCCGCTGGCTGCTGTCGAAGTCGGTGCTCACCGTTTCGGGGTTGCTGTTAACCATGATGCTGATGCAGCCCGCTTCGCTCAGCGCCCGGGCGCTGTGCACGCTGCAATAGTCGAACTCGATGCCCTGCCCGATGCGGATAGGGCCGGAGC
>JBOGTU010000010.1:0-37320 GCA_050695655.1 Chloroflexota bacterium
GGCGAGCGCCAGGAGCTGGCGCTCGCCCGAGGAGAGCGATGATCCGCGCTCGTGGCAGGGTGTATCCAGCCCATCGGGCAAGCGATTGATGAGGTCCGTCAGCCCCACCACACGGCACGCCTCCATAACCTCTTCGTCCGACGCTTCGGGCCGGGCAAAGGCGATGTTGTCACGCATGGTGCCGGAGAACAGGAAGGCCTCCTGCGGGACCACGCCCAGCTGCCGGCGCAGCGACGCCAGATTCACCTGGCGCAGGTCCCAGCCATCGATCAGCACGCGGCCGCGGGTGGGGTCGTAGAAGCGGGTCACCAGCTTGGCGATGGTCGACTTGCCTGCGCCCGTCTCGCCCACCAGTGACAGCGTTTCACCAGCAGCGATGCGCAGGTCCACGTTGCGCAGCACGGGCACCGAGGGGTCGTACCCAAAGTCCACACCATCGAGCACGATTTCGCCCTCCATGGGTGGCATGTCGGGCGCGCCAGGCAGCTCGGGCACGGTGGGTTGGGTGCTCAGCAGGTCAGCCAGCTTGGCGATGGCCGCCGTGCCCTGCTGGTAGGTGTTGTAGAGCTGGGCAATCTGCTGGATGGGCGCAAAGAACGAGGTGAGGTACAGCACGAAAGCGGTGAGCGTGCCAATGGTGAGCTGGTGGTGCAGCACCATCACGCCGCCCACGGCCACCACCAGCGCCTGCGCCACCACGCCAATCGCCTGCGAGCCGGGACCGTAGACGGCATTGAGCTTGGCCGTGAGCACGTTAGCGCCGCGGTACACCCACACCACGTCCCGATGGTGATCGATATTGCGCTGCTGGCGGTTGTTGGCCAGCACCACGCGCACTCCGGACAGGCTCTCCTGAAGGTCCGCCAGCACCGCGGCGATGCCGTTGCGCACGCGATCGTAGCCACGGTCCGACGCAACGCGGAACCAGTTGCTCAGAAGCACCATGCCCGGCAGCACCAGCAGCACCACGAAGGCCGCCAGCGGTACATTCATGGAGAACAGCACGGCCGTCACCACGACAATGGTCAACGCCTGGACCACCATCTGCACCAGGCCGTTCTGCAGCATCTGGTTGGTGGCCTCGATGTCGCTGGTCATGCGGGTCATGATGCGACCGGCCTTCTCGGCGGTGAAGAAATCGAGCGAGAGGCGCTGAATGTGCGCGAACACGCGCGTGCGCTGCTCGTAGTTCAGCCGCTGGGCCAGCCGCGCCGTCCAGGCGGTGCGCAGCCCCGTGGCCAGCCCACCCACCACCAGGCTGATGATGTAGGCGATGCAGGCCACCACGAGCACGTGCGTGTTGCGCCCCACTACGCCCTGGTCGATGCCGATTTTGGTGAGCAGCGGGCCAGCCTGCAGCAGCAGCGTTTCCACGCCCACCAGCGCCAGAGCGAGCACCGCGGCGGGAACCTGCCCCGAGAGCAACACTCGCAGGCTGTAGTGCTCGCCGGTGGGCATCACCTGGCTGAAGTTCAGCGGCTGCTCACCCCACTCCGGCTCTTTGGATTCGATCTGCTTTACAGGGGCGAGCAGTTCCTCCGGCACGCCGGCAAAGGGCAGGCCGGCGTGGGCTCCGCCACCACGGCCGCCGCCGCCCCACATGCCTCCGCCACCACCGCCGCCGCCCCACATCCCCATTAGTCCAGGCCCTCCGCCGCGAAGCCGCCAAGCCCTCCGGAGCCACCTCGCCGGCCGCCGGCACCGCTCATGGCGAAGGCGCGTTCCTCGGCCGGCGCGGCTTCCGCCGCCTCCTGCTTAGCCTCGGCATCGGCCTCCACCTGGGCCAGCACCTCCACGTAGCGCGGCTCCGTGGCCAGCAGCTCGGCGTGGGTCCCCTGGGCCACCACGTGCCCGCCCTCTATCAGGGCCACCCTATCCGCCAGGCTGATGGTGGAGAGGCGATGCGCGATGATGAGCGTGGTGCGGCTGGCCATGAGCTGTCGCAGCGCGGCGTGAATCTCCAGTTCCACCTGCACGTCTATGGCGCTGGTAGCATCGTCCAGAATGAGCACGCGCGGGTTCACCAGCAGCGTGCGGGCCAGGGCAATGCGCTGGCGCTGACCGCCGGAAAGCGTATAGCCCCGTTCACCCACCACCGTGTCGTACCCCTCGGACAGTTGCATCACGAACTCGTGCGCGCTGGCCGCTTTGGCGGCCGCCAGCACTTCCTCCTGGCTCGCGCCAGGCTTGCCATAGGCGATGTTGTCTCGAACAGAGGCCGAGAAAAGGAAGGGCTCGTCCAGCACCATGCCCACGTGCGAATGCAGGCTGGCCAGCGTGATGTCGCGCACATCGTGCCCATCGACCTCCACGCTGCCGGAGTTCACGTCATAAAAGCGCTCCAACAGCTTGGCGATGGTGGACTTGCCCGAGCCCGTGCGGCCGACTAAGGCCATGGTCTGCCCGGGCTGCAACTCCAGGTTGAAGTGGCTCAGCACCTCAGGCCCATCGCCGTAGGCGAATGTCACGTCACGGAAGGAGACATGCCCTCTGGGGTCCACCAGGTCCGCCGCGCTCGGACTGTCCGTGATGTCGGGCTGCTCGTCCAGAATCTCGAACACGCGCTCGGCCGAGGCGGCAGCGCGCTGCGCCATGAGCACGATCTGCCCCAGCATGCGAAACGGGGCCTGCAGCAGGATGACGTAGGAGTTGAAGGCCACCAGTGCGCCAATGGTCACCTGGTGTTGAATGGCCAGCTCGCCTCCATACAGGAGCACCAGCGCCAGGCCCACGCCCGGCAGGTTCTGCAGCAGGGGCGCCCAGCGTGCCTGGATGTCCACCTGGCGCACCGTGGCCCACTGCACGCGCCGCGCCTGCTTGGCCATGGCTTGCAATTGCTGGCGCTCGGCCGCGAACGACTTCACCACACGTACGCCGCTCACGTTCTCCTCCACGAGCGTGGCCACTTCGGCCAGGCGCGCCTGCACCACCCAGGAGATGGGGAACATGAGCTTGCGCAGCCGCAGGCCCGTGAGGTACACCAGCGGCATCGTGGCCATGGCCACAAAGGCCAGCGGCACGCTGATGGTGAGCATGACCACGAAAGCCACGGCCGCGCCAAACACCTGGATGGCGATGTTGGGGGCGAACGTCAGGAACATCTGAATCGCCCGGATGTCGGAGTTCGCGCGGGAGATGAGCTGCCCGCTCTGCACCCGGTCGTAAAAGCCGAAGGAGAGGCGCGTCAGCTGCTTGTAGATGATGGTCCGCAGGTCGTACTCAATGTCGTAGCCGGCGGTTTGCAGCGAGATCTGGCGCATGTAGGAAGTGGCCAGCCGGAAGCCGCCCAGCAGCAGCATGGCGATGACGTACGGCGCCAGCGACGTGCGATGCGAGATGATGGCCTGGTCGATGCCGGCCATCATCACGCGCGGCAGGGCAATCTGCGGGATCAGCGCCAGCGTCGCGGTGATTATGCCAGTGAGCACCGTGGCCTTGTGCGCGGCCAGAATCGGCAGCATGCGGCCAATCCAGCCCTTGCTCTTATCCGGATGAACGCTGGCCTGGGGATCCGGCCCGCTGCCGGGGACAATTGAGGCCAGCAGCGCCGCTGCCTCCCGCTCACGCTGGGCGGCTTGCTCGGCAAAGCTCTGCTGGCGGCGCTCGGCTCGATCAGACGTTGCCTGGGGCGACCGCCTCATACGGCCGCGGCCACCACTGGGGCCGCGAGCCGCCGCCGAGATTCCCGATACTCATCCAGCGCCGGCACCCAGGCCATCAGGCCCTCCAGCGCCAGCGCCACCCCTGCCGCCGGCCCCACGCCTGCCAGCATGGCCAGCCGCGCCGATACGGCCGCGTCCCCCTCACGCAGGATGCGCTGCCCGCTCTCCGTAAGCAGGTGCGTCACGCGGCGCCGGTCGCTCGGGTCCCCATGCCGCTCGATGAGGCCGCGCGCCAGCATCGTGTCCACCAGGCCGGTGACCGTCGGCCGGCTCACCGCCAGTCGGCTGGCCAGCGCTGAGGCCAGCGCCGAGCCGGCCTCCAATGAACACAGCATGCGGTACTGCGCGGCGGTGAGATCTACCTGGGCCAGGGCAATGTCCAATTGCTTGGACAGGCGCGCCAGCGCGCGCGACGCGCCAGTCAGCAGCTCGCCTGCCGGGGAAGCAGCCTCAAATACTTCGGTAACCACACCATTAGGGTATCACACCGTATACCCGGCCGATGGGCTTCGGCCGGGGGGTTATTCCTCGTGCGAGGCGAGCCAGCTCATGTACTCGGCCATGCCGCTGCCGATGGTGCAGCGGGGCGCATAGCCCAGCTCCCCTTGCACGCGATCAATGCTGCTGTACCCCACGCCGCCGCTGCCGCTCCGGTTGCCGGCTGGCAGCTGCACACTGAAGCTGGGCTGAGCGGCGTGAGCCGCGGCGGCAACATCCGCGTTGGTGGTGGGCACGCCGCTGGCCACGTTGTACACGCGGTGCTGCAGCCTGGGCGCGTTGTGCACGAGTCGCAGGCCCAGCACCGCGTCCTTCACGCAGCACATGTCGCCGCCATCGGCCGCGTACACCAGCGGCTGGCCATCGCGCTGCAGGGGCAGCGCCCGACCCTTTACCGCGGCGTGCGCCACGCGGCTGGGGAAGTTCACCAGGCTGTGATACAGCGGCCCGTAGATGCCGGAGAAGCGGACGATGGCCAGGTCCAACCCGGTGCGATCGGCGAAGTGGCCGGCCAGCACCTCCTCCGCTTTCTTGAACGCTTCAGTGGAGTTGCGGCCGCTCATTGGAAGCGGCGCATCCTCATCGTGCGCGCCGGCCGGCAGCTGCGCATACACCGCCGCGGAGCTGGCCTGCGTGAGGCGCCGCACACCCCGCCTGTGCGCCGCCTCCAGGATGTTCAATAGGCCAATGACGTTGGCCCGATACTCCTCGCCCACCTCCCAGGCGCCCGGCGGCGGCGCGAGCAGGTTGCACACGCTGTCTACACCCAGCCGGTCAAACGTCGCCTGCACGGCCACGGCATCGGTCATATCGAGTGATACAACCGTGACGCGCCCCTGGAACAGCTCATCCGAGACTTTGGTGTCGCGGATCGTCCGGTGCGTGGACACCGCGACCTGCTCGCCGTGGTCCGCGAATTCGCGCGCGGCGTGTGTGCCAATAAAGCCCAGACCGCCAACAATGAACAACATGGCCACATGGTAGCGGACAAGCAGCGCCAGCGCACGCCCTCACACTCATCAGTGATCCGCAACCACCCATTCCCGCATCACGCATGCACGGAAGGTCCAGAAGGCAGTGCAATGGCGAGGCTACGCGGCTGCTCTCTTAGCGCGTGAATCGGGACTCGCGGCGATTTCGGCAGCCGCTTGCTCCTGGGCTGCTAAACGCAGGCTGATGGCCAGGATGCCGATGACGGACCAGAAGAGGGCCACCATGTGCGGATAGCGGAAGAAGTAGTGATCGGCCACACCAGCTACCGCCGCGGCGAACAGCGCAGCGGCAGCGGTGGCGATCCAGGTTTGAGCCGCGGGACCGGCACGGCTGTAACCCTGAAACGTCCAGACCAGCAGGGTGATGGCCACCGCCGCGAAGCCAGCCATGCCCACCAGGCCGATCTCGAGCGTCATGAGCAGGTAGATGTTGGACACGCCCACATACACCCCAACATCAGGGGCGATGGCCGTGCCCGTGGGCGTGGTGCCAAAGCCCACGCCGAACACCGGATATTCCGAAATGAAGGTCACCGCGTCCTTGTACTCGCCCAGGCGCATCGCGGCGGCCTTATCCTCCACCAGGAAGCCCGACACGAGGTGCCGGCCGAAGTTCGTGCCCCCCAGGGCGAACGCGGCGATCAGCCCAATGAACGCCACCAGTGGAATGAGCTTGCGGTAGCGAATCACCGCCAGGAACAGCAGCCCTACCCCCGTGCCCACGTACGCCCCGCGCGAGTAGCTGAGCAGCAGCGCCCACACCATAACCGCCAGCATCGGCAACGCAAGCCAGTTGGCGCGGCGCCGCTCCCGCCGCCGTTGCTTCGGCCCGGCCAGCACCACACCAAGCGCCACAGCGCCCTCTGTGCCAGGTTCTGTCAGCGCGCCCAGCCAGCGCCCCACCAGCAGCACGATGCCCACCATGAGCAGCCCGCCGAAGATGTTTGGGTCCACAGAGGTGGACGTGGCTCGCCAGATCGTGGTGCTGGCGATGAATCGCAGCGTATCGGCCCCCGTTGGGTAGCCCAGCGGGCCCAACGCGGAGAGCCAGCGCATGGCCGTGCCCTGGCCAGCCAGCTTAAAAAAGTCCGCCAGCAGCGCCGCGCCGAACACGCCCAGGATGATGGCGTTCGTGAAGCTGCGCAGCGCCCGGCGGGACGTGAGCCCATTGGTGAAGGTGAAGTACAGCAGAATACCGAACATCACGCGGATGAAGTACTTGACCGTTTCAGCCGTTACCCCGAAGGCCGAGCCGTTGATGAAGGCGACAGCGCACAGGACGACGTAAATCACCACCGGCAGATCCAGCGGCGTGCGCACCCCGCGCTGCAGCCGCAGCAGCAGGCGCAACAGCGCCACCCCCAGCAGCAGCGCCATAGTGCCATCGAGCAGCGTCGGCTGAATGCCCAGCTTGGGCACGGCGGCAAAGGGCAGCAGGCACACCACCCCGGCCAGCAGCCAGAAGCGCCCCGTGGGCCGCAGCGCCACCGCCAACACCACCCCTACGGACACCACCAGCCCCAGGCCCACGAAGGGGTTGAGGAGCGAGGTGAGTGCGCCGATGACCACCCCGGCGCCCACGCACAACCCCACGGCGCGCAGGGCAGCCGCCAGGCGTGGTGGCAGTTCCCAAACGGCGGCGGCGGGGCGCGGCAGCGCGGGCCTCACGAGTGCAGCACCGGTTCCTCAAGGAGCTCCAGGTAGAGGTTGATGTTTTTCTCGGCGATGGACTGCCAGGAAAACTGCTTGGCCAGCCGGGCCGCCTGGTGGCCCAGGCGCTTGCGCAGCACCGTATCGTCCCCGAGGCTGGCAATGGCCTGGGCCAGCGCCTCGGGGTTGCCCGACACGGCCAGGCGCACGTTCACGCCATCCACCAAAGCGGCCTCCGCTGGAGCGGTCGTCACAATGGCCAGGCCATGCTCCAGGGCGGCCATGAGGGTACCGCGGCGGAATGAGGCCCCATCGCGATAGGGCAGCACGCACACATCGGCCGCCAGCAGGTGTGCCGACACCTCAGCCGGCGCCAGGAAGCCGGTTTCGACGATCAGCGGCCTCAGGCCCAGCTCATCGATCTGCTGGTGCACCTCGCGTGCAAAGCCAACATTGGCGCGGTCGGAGCTGCCGGCGCTGCCTCCCACCAGCAGCAGCCTCACGTCTCGCCGCTGCTGCGCCAGCAGGCTCAGCGCCAGCAGCAGGTCCGGCAAGCCTTTACTGGCATTCAGCAGCCCGAAGTGCGCCAGCAGCAGGGTGCGCGAACCCATCCCCAGCGTGCGACGCATCTCCTCGCGGGTGTAGCGTGGCGGCGGCTGATTGAGCACGTTTGGGCCGATCGGTACCAGGTGGTAACGGGCCGCGGAGGGCCCTGGCCGCTCCGCCAGCAGGCGCTGGAAGTCGGCGCCATTGGTGGCGATGAAGCCATCGCAGAAGTGCTGGCCGGCGTGCATGGCCATGCTCCGGGCGGGCCCGCGCAGCCAGGCCTGGCGTGGCGGCTGCAGGTCATGAAAGGTGAACACGACTTTGGCCGGATTCTTGGCCAGCCGCAGCGCCAGGGGCAGCAGATTGATGGCCGGGTGCAGGCCGTACTGCGCGGTTTGGTATTGCACGTGCACGATGTTGGCATTCATCGTCCTGATGCGCTTGCCCAGCTCCGGCCAGCAGAAGAGGTTCCAGCGCTCCACGGCCGGCGCCACCGGAAAGCCCTGGCCGTGCGCACCCTCACCCGCGGCTTTGCTGGTCACCACCCCCACCTGCACACCAAGCGCTGCCAGCTGCCGGCAAAGCAGATTGGTGTAGTCGCCCACGCCACCTTGCAGCGGCGGGAACTCGCCCGAGATCATCAGGACCCGCGGAGGTACCACGCCACCACTCGCACATACAGTCTCAGGCGGGCCAGCCGCAGCGGCCGCTTGGAGGGCTGCAGCAGCAGCTTGCCGCCCTCCTCCACCAGCTGCTCAAGATACGTGAGGAACACGAACCAGTGCAGCGCCAGTGCGCCCAGTGGTTGGCCGTGCTTGCGGAAAAAGCGCTCGCGGCTCTCGTGAAAGTTCACGTTCTGGCGGAAGAGATCCTGCCGGCTGCTGGCAGCCTCGTGGTGCGTAACCTCGGCGGTGGCCAGGTACTGCACGGTGTAGCCCGCCCGGCGCAGCCGAAAGCAGAGGTCCATCTCCTCCGAGTACATGAAGAAGCGCTCGTCAAAGCCGCCCACTCGGTCCAACGCCGACCGGCGCACCAGCAGACAGGCACCCACCAGCCAGTCCACCGCCTGGCTGCGGGTATCCGGCGCCTCAGCGGCGTAGTAGTGCCGCAGCGCGGGCAAGCGCCGCAAGTGCCGTTGCAGTGGCGTGCTCTCCACAAACGCCGCCCCCAGCCGCGGAAAGTGACGGCGGGAAGATTGCGTGCTGCCATCGGGATTCACCAGCCGCGGACCCACCGCGCCTGCCTCCGGGTGCTCGCGCACGTAAGCCAGCAGCTCGCTGAAGGCCCCCGGGTGCACTACGGTGTCGGGATTGAGGAACAGCACCGCGGCCCCGCGTGACGCCGCCAACCCCTGGTTGTTGGCCGCGCCAAAGCCCCGGTTCTCCCTGTTCGCCAGCAACCGGGCAGCCGGAAATTCACGCCGCACCATGTCCGCCGAGCCATCGCCTGAGGCATTGTCGACCACCACGATCGCCGCGCCGCGCCCGCCTTCGCCTTCGGCTTCACTGGCGCAAGCCGGATCGATCGGCACCATGCCGGCCCGCCGCAGCTCGTCCAACACCGATCGCAAACATTCCCGCAGCAGGTCCACCACATTCCAGCTGACAATGATGACGGTCAGCTCAGCCACGCCCAGCCCTCCCTCCGCCAGCGCCCAAGCGTTCGGCACGGCCACGTGGCTCGGCGCGCAGCGCCTTGGTCTGGGCACGGAGGGTGTAGTAGGCGAGCAGGGTGCTGAGGAGCAGGCCGTGGCCGCCGTCACGGTAGCCGCGCAGGGTGCAGTAGCGGCGAAGAAATTCCCGGGTGGGCAGGGAGAGCAACTGGCGCAAGCGCGGCGGCTGGTTGCGCAGCCGGCGGGCCTCCATATCCGAGTAGCGCCGCTGCTTGCGCATGAACTGTCCCAGGGTGAGGTAGTTGTAGTGGACGAAGTGCCCCGCCAGGTAACCCGGCACGGGATGTTCCAGGCGCACCACCTCATGCACGGGGATGGCTTCGTCGTAGCGGGCGTGGCGACGGTCCAGCAAGCGCATCTGATAGTCGGGATACCAGCCGGTGTGCCTCATCACGCGCCCCATGATGTGGTTGAAGCGCGGCACGTAATAGCCATCGTGCTGGGCGGCGGCCACGGTGATCTGCACCTCAGCCGCCAGCTCCGGCGTTACCCGCTCGTCCGCGTCGACAAACAGCACCCAATCGTTCGCGGCCAACCGCAGCGCGGCGTTGCGCTGGTGCGGATAGTCGTCGAACGGGCGGTGCTCCAGTCGCACGCCAGGTAGGGATTGGCAGATGCGCAGCGTGCCGTCGTGGCTGCCGCTGTCCAGCACGAGCCGTTCGTCTGCCCAGGCAGCGGATTCCAGGCAGGGGCCAATGTTGCTCGCCTCGTTCAGGGTGATGACCGCCGCGGTCACCGCTACCTGTGCGCTCACACCACGCGCTCTGCCGGCGGGTTCGGGGCCACATCCAGCATAAGCAAGAAGCGCCAGCGGCCACCACCCCGCGGGCCCCACAGCGCCAGCGCCGTAGCGGCCAGTGCCGCCAACCAGCCCACGCTGCTGATACCCAACCCCACGCGCCAGATGAACGGATCGAACCACAAGCGCACCACGTGCCGGCCAGCGGGTACTCTCAGCCCCTGGAACACGAAGTCGGTCCGGCGGAGCGTGGCCGGCCGCCCATCCACAGACGCTTGCCAGCCGGGGTACGACACCGTGGTCACAACCAGGGCGCCTGCTACCGGAGCGCTGGTGGTCACGTCCAGCTCGTTGTCCCTTTGGCGGTCGATGGTCGCCGGCCAGGGGCCGCCCGCGGCGCCCGAGGCGGGCCCGCCTTCCAGCACCGCCGTGTGGTCCGGCCGGAAGCTGGGCGCCCGCACGGTTTGCAGCGCCTGGGCGTGCGTGCCGCCCAGCGTTTGGCCCACCACGAATGCCAGCGGCAGGGCGGTGGGGTCCTGGTACAGCGCAAAGGGCGCATTCGCCAGCGGCAGCGGCTGGAACTTGGCTGGCAGTGGCGTGCCCTTTTTGGCCAGCAGGTAGCGCGCACCGAGCAGATCGTACAGGCGAGAGTCGCGCCCCGGTACGTCGGCCTTCCAGAAGTTGTAGTAGTCAGCCACCGCCACCGGGTTGAACACGCCCCAGATGCTCTGCAGCCCTACCACGTTGGGCAGGTCCGGCGGGAACACGTCATCCACATTCGTTGCGCTGTCCAAGCGGTAGCTGGCGCGGTCTGGCGGCAAGGCCTGGAGCAGCGCATCCTGCCGAAAGGGCGCCAGAACATCCTGATAGGCAGGATTGAAACTGTAGCCGGAGCTGCCAAGGTCCAGCACCACCAGGATCACCGCGGCCGCGGCAAAGGTCGTGGTGCCCCGCCGGCGCACGTACAGCAGCGCCAGAGAGGCCAGCAGCAGCAGCGCCAGCACGGTCACGCCGCTCACGGCAACCTCCATGCGATGAAAGATGACGGCGTCTTCATGCTGGTGCGTGAGCAGAATGATGTAGCCCGCTGGCAGCCCAATGCCGGCCACTGCCGCCGCCGCCATGCCGGTGCCCAGCCGCAGCTGCCTGAGCGTGATGCGCGTGCGGGCGCGCGCCTCTCGCAGCGCATCGAGCCCCAGCGCGGCCAGCATGGCCACGCCAAGGTCGAAGAACACGAGAAAGCGCCCTGGTGCCCGAACTTTGTCGAACCCGGGCACAAAGCGGTAGAACCAGCCTTGCAGCACCGTAGCCTGGCCTAACGAAAGCAGAATGCCCAGCAGCCCCAGGCACAGAAAGAAGCGCACCTGTGCACCCCGCCGCAGGCGCAGCGCCGCCACGGCCAGCAGCAGCGGGAAAATGCCCGCGTAGCCGAACACCTCCGTGGTGGTCCAAGAGCCCCAGTAGTTCTGCGAATTCTCACCGAAGAAGTGGGGGATGAGCAGCGTCAGCAGGCCCACTGGCGCCAGCGCGAACTGCGTCGACTGTTGATACGAGATGTCCGCCCGCAGGGAGAGCTGCGTGAGCTGGAGGCTGGGCAAAATCTGCACGGCGGCGAGCACCGCCGCGCCGCCGAGCACCACGGCCAGCGTGGGCGCGGTGCTGCGCCAGCGGCCGAAGAAGGCCGCATACAGCACCAGCGCCAGCAGCTCGTACAGGAACAGCTGCGTGTGCCCGGCGAAGAAGGCGATGGCCAGCACCACGCTCGTGAGTGGCAGGGTGAGCAGCCGCCGTACCCCCCGCAGCGCCAGGTGAAGGAGCAGCAGCTCCAGCGGCAGCCACGCGGCCACCTCCACCATATTCAGGTGCCCCAGCTGCGCCACCATGAAGCCGGACCACATGTACACGATGCCGGCCAGCAGCGCCGCGGGCCGGCTGGCGCGCAGCGTGCGCGCAAAGGCGTAGCAGAAGACGCCGGCCAGCAGGTAATGCAGCATTGCCAGTGCCTCGACAGTGGGGTACCCAAAGGCAGGCGCGAAGCGCTCGAACAGGAAGTTCAGCGGGTAGTACAGACCACTCTGAATATCCGCCGCGAAGGGCGCGCCGGCAAAGAGGTAGGGGTCCCACAACGGCCACTGCCCGCTGTGCAGCGCGTGCGAGGCAAAGGCGTACATGGGGTACACAAAGGACACCAGATCGCCCCCACCGCGCGGCATCATGGCGCGGTCGAACAGCACCTGCCAGAAGAAGCCAACGTTCAGCACGCCCAGCAGCGCCACAGCCAGCAGGTCCAGGTGCAGCGCGTGCTTGAGCGCCCCCGCGCGCCAGCGCCACCACGCCAGCGCCGCGAGAACCAGCCACGCGGCCAGGGCCACCAGGATGGGGAGCAGCGTTTGGCTGCCGGTCATGCGGGCAAACTTCTACTGCAGTGGTGCGCCACCGGCGCGCACCAGCAGCCGCCAAGCCAGGTTGAAGGCGGCGCCGCGGTGCTTCCGATTAAACAGCGCCCGGCTGCGGTAGAGCTGCCGGCGCATGGCGAGCGGCACCTGCCGCGTGCTCTGCCCAGCGTGATGCAGCACGGTGAGCTCCGGCAAGTAGGCGATGGTCCACCCTGCCTGCCGCAGCCGCCAGCACAGGTCGATCTCCTCCGCGTACATGAAGTACGACTCATCGAACAGCAGCCCAGTACGCCGCAGAGCGAAGCAGGCGCCCAGCGGGTGGTCGATAGCCATAGGCCGAGTGTAGGCCGCGCGCGCGTAGCGCCCGTTGAGGCGCGTCTCAGCCAGGCGGGCGGGCAGCGGCGCCACATCCAGCAGCGCTTGCCACAAGCCCGGAAAACGGAAGCAGGAGTGCTGGAAGCTGCCATCGGCAAACACCAGCGGGCAACCTACCACTGCCACATCCGGACGCTGGTCGAGGAAGCGCACCAGCACCGCCAGCTCGCCGCCTAGGATCTCGGTATCCGGGTTCAGGACGAGCACGTGCCGGCCAGTGGAAGCACAAATGCCCTGGTTGTTAGCGGCACCATAGCCCCGATTTTCGCCGTTGCGGATTACGTGCACACTGGGGAACGCCTGCGCCACAAAATCCGCGGAACCGTCCGTGGAGGCGTTGTCCACCACCCACACCTCCAGCCCCTTCGGTAGGCGCTGGCGCAGCACGCTGGCCAGGCAGGCACCCAGCAGGTCGCGCACGTTCCAGTTGACCACGATCACGGACAGGTCGGGCGCTGTGCCTTGTTCCGTCGCGAGCTCGGCGGTAGAGCACACGTCAGCCCTGGGTTGGGATGCCAATAGTCACCGTCGTCTGCCCATAGTCGCTGGTGAAGCCGATGCCGCCCATCTCCACCGCGGCGGAGAAGGTGACGCGGCTGGGCTGCGGCGCCAGAATTTTGATGGTGCCGTGCACGGTCACCTGCTGGCCCGGCAGCAGCTCCTGGCTGTCATCCCTGAAGAAGGCCCAGCGCGCGGGGTAATCTTGTGGCCCGCTGGTCCAACGCACCGCTACCCGCCAGCGGCCCCGCGTGTCGACAAATGGCGGTGAGATGTCGCCCGGCTTATTGAAGCTGGGATCCAGGTAGCTCATGTGCGTGGTGTAGGCGGTGCCGGCCGGCGGGCCCAGCGTTTTTATGGCCACGCGGCCGCTGTTGCGAACCGTGACATCCACCTGCAGAATGCCATTGTTGCCCAACGCGGTCGGCGAGAAGCGCGCACCGACGATCTGCACGTTGGGCGTGCCGCTGTGCACGATGGTCACGGGAACGGCTTGCTCGGCCACGTTGCCGGACGCATCAGTGGCGCGCACGTGCAGCTGGTACGTGCCATCGGGCAGCACCATGCCGTTGGGATCGCGCCCATCCCAGATGAAGGACTGGTCGCCGGCCTTGGTGTCGCCGGCGAGCTGGCTGTGCAGCGGGATGCTGCCGCCCTGCGCATCCGTGGCCCAGATGAAGATGTCCGCGGCCTTGCTGACCCTGTAGTCCAGCGTGGTTTGGTCCAGGTTCTCCTGGTCGCCCGGCGGACCATCCCGCGGCGGCACGGGCCGCACGCCCTGGCCATTGGGCGAGAACACAGGCAGCGTGAGAGCCAGATGATTCAGCACCAGGGGCACGGGATCCGCCTGGCGCACCACAGCCTGCACGGACCGCGTGGCGCTTTGGCCGCCGGGAGTGTGCGCCTGAAAGATGAGCTGGTAGGTGCCATCGGGCAGCACGCGCTGATCGGGGCCGTCCGGGCTGCCGACGACACCGCTGAATGCGAGCGCATAGGTATCCGGCGCGCGATCGATGCTGCGTAACTGCAGGTCTGGCCCGCTGGGCTGCCGCAGCAACACGGTGAGGTGCGCTGGCTGCCCAATGGTGTAGGTTACGCTCGCCCCGTACGCCGTGGCGCCGCCGTTCGGCTCCACCACGATGCGTTGCGAGCCCACGTGGAGCAGCGGCGCCGCGCCGCAGCCAGCCAGCACGGCAGCCGCGCCCAGCACCAGGGTCGCCAGCAGGCCAGCCGGATGGTTCGCCAGTGCCCGAATTACGGTCCTCACCACATCGCGCGCAATGGGCCCTCGCCCGCGCTGGGAGAGCAACCGCGTTGGATGTCAAGACCGTGGTCTGGTGGCGGAACGCCCTCACCCTGTCCTCTCCCAGTCGGGAGAGGAACTCGATTGGCCCTCCGCCACCCACACTTGACTTCCACACATTGCCTCCCCCGGCTGGGAGAAGGCAATGTGAGGGCTCCCGCTGCCGTCGGGTTACCGGCGCTGGCCAGGAGGCAGTGCACTACTAGAAGTTTGGCCGGAGAGCCATAAGCGGCCATCAGCCAATCCCCCGCACCGCGGTTGTCGAGTTCGACCGACGCTGCTCGGGGATCCATCCCAGCCGCGGCATGTTTGCGGCCAAACTTCTAGCTGGGGAACCCGACAACGACCTGCGTTTGCCCAAAGTCACCGGTGTTACCGATGCCGCCCATGTCGATGGTGGCCCAGAAGTTGATGTTGTGCGGCTGTGGCGGCAGGATAGTGATAGAGCCGGTGACGGTGACCTGCTGGTTGGGCAGCAATTCCTGGTTGGGGTCGGCGAAGAAGCCCCAGCGCGCCGGATAGTTCACATCGCCACTGGTCCAGCGCACACCCACTCGCCAGCGCCCGGGCGTATCCACAAACGGCGTGGGGTTGCCCGCCAGCGCGAAGCTGGGATCGAGATAGCCCTTCATCCGCGTGGTGTAGCGGGTGCCCGGCGGCGGGCCCATGGTATGGATGGCCGCGGTGCCCGTGTTCTTGATGGTGATGGCCACATTCACCACGCCGCCGTAGCCGAGTGCCGTGGGGAAGAAGCGCGCATCCACAATCTGCACCTGCTGGATGCCGCTGTTCACAACAGTAACCGGCAGATCCTGCTCGGTGACGTTGCCCGAAGCATCGGCCGCCTGCACGTGCAGCACATACTTGCCATCGGCCACGGGCACGCCATTGGGGCCTTTGCCATCCCAGATCACGGGCGGCTGGGGTCCGGGTTTGGTATCCGTGGCCAGCTGGTTGTGCACCGGTGTGCGGTTGCCCTTGGAGTCGGTTACCCAGATGCTGATATCAGCCGCCTTGTTGACGGCGTAGTCGAGTACGGTTTGGTTCTGGTTCACGGTGGCGCCGCTGGCGAGCTGCTGCACGCCCTGACCATTGGGTGAGAAGGTAGGCAGGCTGAGGCTGAGATTGCTGAGCTGGAGTGGCACGGGGTCGGCCTGCGCCACGGTGGCCATCACGATGGCCTGGGCCGTGCGCCCATCCTTCGCCCGCGCCTGGAACAACAGCCGATAGGTGCCATCAGCCAGCACTTGCAGATCTGGGCTGTTGGGTTTGGCGAGCACGCCGTTGAAGGGAAACGAGTAACTATCCGCCGAGCGATCGTTGTTTCGCAGCAGCACGCGCTGGCTGTTGGGGCCGATGAGGGAGATATCGACGTGTGCCGGCGCCCCGACGGTGTAGCTGATGTTCGCTTGCTGCGCGGTGGAGCTGGCGTTCGGCTCTACCGTGACCGCGTGAGCAGCTACAGTGAGCAGGGGGGCCGAGCCGCAGCCGCCGAGACCGAGGACGAGCGCCACGCCAAGCACGGCCAGCCGCCGGAGCATCGTGCTGGAGTGTAACATCGGTTCTCCGCCAGGCTGGTACGCGGGGGCAACGGGGAGCGGGCGCCAACTGCCCTCCCGACTTGAGGCGCTGGCGGAGCGGTGCCCCATCGGCGGGTGATGCTCGCGTGCCCGTCATCGCCCGGCCTCCCCGCCGGGACGGCGCCCTCACATCAATGTGATCATGGGAGGAGATGCCGTCAGCGGATGCGGGCGAAGATGTCGTCGCCCTCCAAGCGCACATCGTAGGTAGGCCGGGGAAGGGTGGGCAGCTTAGTGAGCAGTTGGCCCGTGCCGCGGGCGCGCAGCCGGCGCAGCCGCGCCTCCTGGAGCACTTTGCCGGTGGTGACATCGTATTGCGCGCCGTGCAGCGGGCAGGTGACGCATTTGCCCTGCAGCGTTCCTTCGTGCAGCAGCGTGTTCATGTGGCCGCAGCGATCCGCCATCACGTGCAACTCGCCATCGACATTGGCAATGAGCACCTGGGCGCCCTCCAGCTTGGCGGCTTGCATAGTCCCAGGCGGAATGGCTGCGCGGCTGCCCACGCGCTCCCAGTAGCCCACCAGCCGCCGCTGGGTGTGCGGCTCGTAGTAGCTGATCTCGGGCTGGGCTTCTCCGTCCAGCCAGGTGAAGCGCAGCAGGCAGCCTTTGGCGGGGTCCGGCTCGCGAGCGGATTCCACCGTGAGCGGTCGCCCCAGGTAGCCAGCCCGAATAATCTTGATGGGATCGCCATGGCTCACACACACCACGCGGCCGCCGCTGTGCTGGCGGCGCAACCGGGACATGAGCCGCCGCATGCGATGGAACACATCTGCCACGGTCTCGTCGCCCGCGGAAGCATCGTAGAAGTTTGGGTGCCGGGGGAAGCTGGACCACGCCTGCCCCTGGAAGTGGCTGCGTATCTCCAGCAGCGACGCGCTCTCCCGGATCGGCGCCTCCGGGTGGTACTTGCCGATGGTGCGCGCGGTTTGCTTGGCGCGGATGAGCGGGCTGGTGTAGATGGCCGCCAGAGGCTCCTCGGCCAGGGCGTGCGCCGTGACCTCCGCGTCCTTCAGACCCTGCTTGCTGAGGCGAAAGCGTGGCAGCCGGCCGTACATCAGGTTGCCGGGGTTGTGCACATCCGCGTGGCGGACAAAGATGATGTGGGTTTCGGCCACACAGTTCATTGTAGGGGTGATTGTAGGGGGCCTTCCCGCGGCGCGGGGTTGCCTGGCTCGCATAGGCACGCGCGGCCCTCTCCAGCGGACGGCAAATCAGACCTGGCTTCCCAGGTATGGGGACGTTCCGCCCTCACCCATCCATCAGCGGCCCAGGATGTGGCGCCGTGAGCACTCAGCGCGCGCCTTCAGCGGGCGGGCGGGCGCGGCAAGATGTTGAGGCCGGCATCCTAGCGGGGCGGCTGCTCAACCGGCGGCGGCTGGCGCTCGTCGCGGTATCGGGCGGGGCGGATTCCACCTGCCTGCTGCAGGCGCTGCACGGGCTTGGCTTTCGGCTGGCAGTGGCACACCTCAATCACGGGCTGCGCGGCCAAGCGGCCGAGGCGGACGCAGCCTTCGTAGAAGGCATGTGCGACAGCCTGCGTGTGCCCTGCACAATGGAGACGGTGGACGTGGCTGCCTATCAGCGCCGCGAGCGCCTATCGCTCGAGGACGCTGCCCGGCGGCTGCGGTACGCCTTTCTGCGGCGGACGGCAGCCCACATTGGCGCCACGAGCATTGTGCTGGCGCACACCGCGGATGACCAGGTGGAAACGCTGCTGCTGCACCTCATCCGTGGCGCAGGACCGGCCGGCCTGGCCGGCATGAAGGCGCGACAGGGGGACCTCCGCCGGCCACTGCTGGGCGTATGGCGCACCAGTGTCGAGGCCTGGCTTCGAGAGCGAGGCCTGCCCTGGCGAGACGATGCCGACAATGCCGATCCGCGCTTCTCGCGCAACCGCGTACGGCACGAGTTGCTGCCCCTGATGGCCACGTTCAACCCGGCCATCAAGACCGTGCTGCTCCGCGAGGCCCGGCTCTTTGCCGCGCGGCAGGGCCGTGTGGAGGCCGAGGTGTTGCGCCGGCTGGGCCTGCGCGCCACGCAGATCGAGCAGGCGCTGGCCGGAAAGACGGTGATCGCCAGCGGCGGCCGGCGCATTTGGATGACCACGACCGAGCCACCCGCACCGGCCGCCTTCGACGTGCCATTGCCGGTGCCCGGCAGCGTGCGGATCGCCGGCGTGGGCACCGTATCGGCCGAGCTGCCGGCCGCGGCATCCCCCGCCACCCAGGGCGGCACACCGAGCCCGCCGTTCAGCGAGCCAGGCAGGCCGCGCCATCAGGCCCTGGTGGCGCTGCCGCTGGAACGCGCGGGCGTGCCGGCCGCGCAACTCGAACCCTGCCCGAGCATGGCGCACGCGCTGCGCGTCCGAAGCTGGCGGCCAGGCGACAGGTTCGCCCCCGCGGGCATGGCTGGCACCAAGAAGCTGCAGGACTTCTTCGTCGACGCCAAACTGCCGCGCGCGCGACGAGCCGCTGTGCCGTTGGTGGTGTGTGGCGAGGCAATCGTGTGGGTGGCCGGCTGGCGCGTGGATAGGCGCTGGGCGCCGCTGCCCCAGCAGGCCTGCGTGCGCCTGACCTTCGACGAGGAGCGCTCGCCACAAAGCGCCCGAGGCCCTGAAGTTCGACAAGATCAAGATGGCGAGGGAAAAGTATGAGCGAGCAGCCGGGCGAGCTGCTGATCGGCCGTGAAGAGCTGGCCGCCAAGGTGGCTGAACTGGGTGAGACTATCGCCCGCGACTACGCTGGCCGCGTGCCGGTGCTGGTGGGCGTGCTCAAGGGCGCGGCCATGTTCCTGATGGACCTGATCCGCGCAACGCCCATCCCGCTCGAAATCGACTTCATGGCCGTTTCAAGCTATGGGGCCGCCACCGAGTCCAGCGGCGTGGTACGCATACTCAAGGATTTGGATGCGCCGATCGTCGATCGGCACGTGATCCTGGTGGAGGACATCATCGACAGCGGGATGACCATGGCCTACGTGCTGGATATGCTGCGGCGCCGCAATCCGGCGTCGCTGCGCATTGCCGCCCTGCTGGTGAAGGAGCGCGCGGCCGCCGCCGGCCTCAATGCGCACTACCGCGGCTTCACCATCCCCGAGCGCTTCGTGGTGGGCTATGGGCTCGATTTTCAAGAGCGGTACCGAAATCTGCCGCACATCGCCGCGCTGGATAACAGCGAGCATACGGCTACGGTTGCTTTGATATAATCGCGAGCAAGGAACGAGTCGGCTTGTGCGCGATGCGTCCCCCAGCTCCGGAAAGAGTGAGTAATGGATACAAAGTGGCTCCGGAATAGCTTCGTCTACCTGATCATCATGGTGGCGATCCTGGCCGTGTTCTTCACCATCTTCCAGCAGCCGGGGAAGGACAAAACGGTCCCGATCACCGACTTGTACCAGACGGTGGTCAACGACGCGAAGGCCGGCAGCCACGATACGCTGACCATTAACAGCAACCAGGTGCTGTTAAAATCGCCGAGCGGGGCGGAAACGGCCTGGGTTGGCAGCAGAACCGACGTTCTGCAGCAACTGCACGACCGGGGCGTCACGGACGGCCAGGTCTCCGTGGAATATCAGGCGCCGAGCCAGTGGGGCAGCTGGCTGGGCCTGCTGGGCTCGTTCCTGCCGCTCATCATCTTCGGAGGCATCCTGCTCTTCATGATGCGCCAGGCACAGGGCACCAACAACCAGGCGCTCTCCTTCGGCAAGAGCCGGGCGCGAATGTTCCTGGGCAACAAGCCGACAGTCACGTTTGTGGATGTCGCCGGCGTGGACGAGGCCAAACAAGAGCTGGCCGAAGTGGTGGAGTTCCTGAAATACCCCGACAAATTCGCTGCTCTCGGGGCGCGAATCCCTCGGGGCGTGCTGCTGGTTGGCCCTCCCGGCACCGGCAAGACGCTGCTCTCGCGCGCGGTGGCCGGTGAGGCCGGCGTGCCCTTCTTCAGTATCTCCGGCTCCGAGTTCGTGGAGATGTTCGTGGGCGTGGGCGCCAGCCGCGTGCGCGACCTGTTCGACCAGGCCAAGCGCAACTCGCCCTGCATCGTGTTCGTGGATGAGATCGATGCCGTGGGCCGCCAGCGCGGCGCCGGGCTGGGTGGCAGCCATGACGAGCGCGAGCAGACACTGAACCAGATCCTGGTGGAGATGGACGGGTTCGACACGAACACCAACGTCATCGTCATCGCCGCCACCAACCGGCCCGACGTGCTGGACCCGGCGCTGCTGCGCCCCGGCCGTTTCGACCGCCAGGTGGTGCTGGACCGGCCGGACATCAAGGGCCGCCGCGCCATCCTGGAGGTGCACTCCAAGGGCAAGCCGCTGGACAAGGCCGTGAGCCTGGATACGCTGGCCAAACAAACGCCCGGCTTCTCCGGCGCTGACCTCAGCAACCTGCTGAACGAGGCCGCCATCCTCGCCGCGCGGCGCAACAAGAAGGCCGTGTTCATGTCCGAGATGGAGGAGGCCATCGACCGCGTGGTGGCCGGTCCAGAGCGGAAGAGCCGCATCATCTCCGAGCGGGAGAAGGCCATCACGGCCTACCACGAGGTGGGCCACGCGGTGGTCACGCGGGCACTGCCCAACTGTGACCCTGTGCACAAGCTCTCTATCGTGGCTCGCGGCATGATGGGCGGCTACACCCGCACGCTGCCCGTAGAAGATCGCTATCTGTGGACCAAGAGCCAGTTCGAGGACAATATCGCAGCGCTGCTGGGCGGCCACACGTCGGAGCAGATCATCTTCGGTGAAAGCACCACCGGCCCATCCAACGATATTGAGCGCGCCACGGCCATTGCCCGGCGCATGGTGTGCGAGTACGGCATGAGCTCCAACATCGGCCCCATCGCCCTCGGCAAGAAGGAGGAGATGGTCTTCCTGGGGCGGGAGATTGGCGAGCAACGCAACTTCAGCGAGGCCACTGCCCAGGAAATCGACGGCGAGATACGCGCCATCGTGGAGCATGGCCACTCCGTAGCCCGCGAGATACTCACCCGCAACAAGAGCAAGGTCGTACTGATTGCCGAACGGCTCATCAAGGACGAGACGATCGAGGGCCCGCTGTTCGAAGATCTCTTCAGTGGCGACGGCACCGCGCCACACATAGAAGAGCCGCCGGCCGCCCCTACGCCTGAGGAGGCTGCCCCGGTGGTGGACACGGGCATCGCAGCCAGCATCGCCGAGCCGGAGCCGCCTGCGCCCAAGGCGAAAAAGGAGCGTCCGCCGCGGCCGCAGCTGGGAGGGGCGACGGCCTGACGCGGCGCCGCTGGCAACGCGAGACGCCGGGAGGCAGGAGTCGCCGCGGCCTGAACACGCCGTGAGCGAGGGCGATCCCAGCCAGCCCGCCGAACATACGGTGCCTGCCGGCAGCTTTCGCATTCCGCTCGAGGTGCTGGAGGGCGCCACGGCGGATGTCTACTTCCAGCACACCATGCAGGTGCTGCGCGCCGAGCTGCTGAATCCCCTCACGGTGATGGAGATCTTCGCTCGTGAGCGCGGCGTGCTGTGCGGCATCCGCGAGGCGTGGCAGCTGCTGCGCGAGCGCGGCTTCAGCGGCGAGCTGTGGGCACTGGAGGAGGGCGAGGAATTCGGCCCCAAAGAAACAGCCCTGCGCATCATCGGCCCCTACCGTGAGTACGGCGCCTATGAAACGGCGATATTGGGCATGCTGGCCAGCGCCAGCGCCTGGGCCACGGCGGCCCGGGCGTGCGTGGAGGCGGCCGGCACCATCCCGATTATCAGCTTCGGTGCGCGCCATGTGCACCCAAACGTTGCCGCCGTCATGGACTACGCGGCCCTGGTAGGCGGCTGCGCGGGCGCGTCCACACCGGCCGGCGCAGCGCTGCGCGGCCTGGCCCCCTCCGGCACCATGCCCCACTCGCTGGTGCTGATTATGGGCGATACTGTGCGCGCGGCGGAAGCATTCGACCGGCACGTGGATCCCAGCGTGCCCCGCACCGTGCTGGTGGATACCCTGCGCGATGAGGTGGAGGAGGGTCTGCGCGTCGCGCAGGCGCTGGGGCCAAGGCTGCAGGCCATCCGCATCGACACGCCCTCAGAGCGCGGCGGAGTGACGCCGGATCTCATCATCGAGCTGCGCACCAGGCTGGACCTGGCCGGCCGGCCCGACGTGCGCCTTTTCGTGAGCGGCGGAATCACCCCCGATCGCATCGCGCAATTCCGCCAGGCCGGCGCGCCGGTGGATGGCTTCGGGGTAGGCAGCGCCATTGCCGGCGCGCGGCCGGTCGACTTCACGGGTGACGTGCGTGAGGTGGATGGGCGCCCCGTCGCCAAGCGTGGCCGCCTGCCGGGCCGCCAGCCTTCCTCCCGCCTGCGGCGCCTGCCCTTGTGACCGCCCTTTAGCTGGCCGGCACCCCCGATATCCGGCCGGCACTCTCGCCGACCAAGTGCAGCGCCGCCGCTTCGATGGCCTCCACCGTCACCCCGTACTTTGCCAGCAGCTGGGGGGGGTCGCCATGCTCCACAAAGTGGTCCGGTAGGCCAACGCGCGCCACCTTCACCTGGTGCATGAGGCCACGCGCCTCGATCAGTTCCAGAACGGCGCTGCCGAACCCACCCGAAAGCGCGTGCTCTTCCACGGTGACGATGCGCCCGGTGCGGGCCGCCTGGTCGAGAATGAGCTGCTCGTCCAGGGGCTTGGCAAAGCGAGCGTTGACCACTGTGGCCTGGATGCCCTGCGCATCCAGCCGGTAGGCCGCCTCCAACGCCCAGTAGGTGCACGGTCCAAAGGCCAGCAGCGTCACGTCATTGCCGCGGCGCAAGACCTCCGCCTTGCCCGTCTCCACCAGCTGCTGAAATGGCAGGCAGTCCTCCACGCCACCGCCACGCGGGTAGCGTACGGCCACCGGGTTGGGCTGCTGCACGGCGTACTCCAGCATGGGTGGCAGTTCGGCCTGGTCGCGCGGCATCATGACGGTGAGGTTGGGCAGCATGCGGAGGAAGCCCACGTCGAACACTCCCTGGAAGCCCAGGCCGTCCTCGCCCACCAGGCCGGCGCGGTCGATGCAGAACACCATGGGCAGGTTCTGCGTGGCCACATCGTGCACCACCTGGTCGAACGCGCGCTGCAGGAAGGTGGAGTAGAGCGCCACCAGCGGCCGCAAGCCCTGCGTGGCCAGCCCCGCGGCGAAGCAAACGGCATGCTGCTCGGCGATGCCCACGTCGAAAAAGCGCTCAGGGAACTCCTTGGCAAAGTCCGCCAGGCCTGTCCCCGTGCTCATAGCGGCGGTGATAGCCACGATGCGCGGATCCCTGTGCGCCATCTCGATGGCTGTTCGGCCAAACACGCCATCCCAGCTTGGTACCGCCGGCTTTGGGGCCGCGGCTTCTGCCGGCGTGGGGACGGCCTTCTTCTTGGGTGCCGAGACACTGTGGTAGGACGTAGCGTCGCGCTCGGCTGGCTCGTAGCCCTTGCCTTTCACTGTGCGAACGTGCACGAACACCGGGCACTGGGCCCGCTTGGCGCGCCCCAGGGTGTCGATCATGCCGCGGATGTCGTGCCCGTCGATCGGCCCGATGTAGTTGAAGCCGAACTCCTCCCACAAATTGCCCGGGAGGACGAACTCTTTGAGCGATGCCTTCATGCGCCGCGCCACGTGGTACATGCGCTCACCAAGCGGCAGCCCCAGCAGTACGCGCTCAACATCACGCTTCGTGTGCAGGTACTTGGGGTCCGACGTGATGCGGTGCAGGTAGTGCGACATGGCGCCCACGTTGGGTGAGATGCTCATGCCGTTGTCGTTCAGCACCACAATGAGCGGCGCATTGAGCTGGCCGGCGTTGTTCAGCCCCTCAAATGCCAGGCCGCCGGTGAGTGCGCCGTCGCCTACCACGGCGACCACGGAAAAGTGCTTGCCTAACAGGTCGCGCGCCTTGGCCATACCCAGCGCGGCGGACACCGCCGTGCTGGCGTGCCCGGTGCCAAAGGTGTCGTACTCGCTTTCTTCCCGCAGCGGAAAGCCGCTGATGCCGCCGAACTTCTTGATCGTCCCCAACTGGCCCCGTCGGCCGGTGAGCATCTTGTGCGGGTAGCACTGGTGGCCTACATCCCACACCAGTTGATCGCGCGGGGTATCGAACACCACGTGCAGGGCAATGGTCAGCTCCACCGCGCCCAAGCTGGGCGCGAAGTGGCCGCCGATGGTGAGGATGGTATCCAGAATTTCGTGGCGGATCTCGCCGGCCAGCTCCGTGAGCTGTTCGTCACTGAAGGAGCGGATATCGCTGGGGTGGTGAATGGAATCGAGCAGCGACATGTCGGTATTGTAGCCTCCGCGAATGCCCGCCTGATCTACGCGCTGGGCGGCCCCTCGCCTGGATGACATTCGTTGGTGCACGCTACGCCGGCGCGCGCCACAGCCAGCTTCCCAGCAAACTCGCGGCCAGGGTGCACGCCGCGGTGAGGAGCAGCGTGGCGCGCGTGCCGTAGCTGGGCATGAGGTAGAACACGCTCCCAAACGTCCCGGCCAGGCTGCCCAGCGTGGTGAGGCCGAACACCGTGCCGGACGCCCGGCCGGCACCGGCCACACCGCTCAGCGAAAGCCGCACCGCGAAGGGGTTGAGCGAGCCCAGCAGCACGGTGGGCACAGAGAACAGCAGCAGGCAGCCCAGGATCGCGCCCCACACCACGCCATTGCGCAGCCCCAGTGTGCTGGCCTCGCTCGCAGCCAGCACACCCGGAGCAATCCAGGCAACGGCTCCAATGGCCAGCCCAGCCAGAACCATGATGCCCAGGAAGATCCGCTTCCGTGGGTGCCGGTCTGCCAGCAGGCCGCCCAGCCAGTAGCCCGCGCTCAAATACACCAGCACCAGCCCGATGAGCACGCCCCAGATGTACAGGGACGTGCCGAAGTAGGGCGCGATCAAGCGCGACGCGGCCATCTCCACCGCCATCGCGGCCATGCCTGCCACTACCACCAGGAGTGGCAGCATCAGTGTGAGGGCGCGGTGAGCTGGCTCAGCTGCTGCAGGTCCGCCTGCACTGCCTGCATCTCCTTACCGTAAGTGCCGAAGTCGCCACTGCGCAGCGCCGCCTGGGCGAGGTCGTAGTGCGTATTGGCATCCTGCGCCAGGCTGGCGATCTTCGGCGGCACGCCGGGCAGCGGCTGCAGCCCCGCGGCGGGAGCCGACGCCGAGGGTGCGGCAGCAGGCGTAGCCACCGGGGCAGGAGTGCCCGCGGCCGACGCGGATGGAGACGCAGCTGTGCTGGGCTGGACCGTGGCCGGCGGCAGCGTGCTCACAATCGCCCCCGGTTGCGTGGGCGTGGTGGTGAACACCTGCGTGAGCGCCTCCTTCAGCGTATTGGCCATCGCGATCACATTGCCATTGGCCACGACTACACGCTTGAGCTCCGGCAGTGGGTTGCTCTGCGCCTGCAGGTAGAGCGGCTCTACGTAGAGGAATGATTGCCCTATGGGAATCACCAGCAGGTTGCCACGGATCACGTGCGAGCCTTGTTGATTCCACAGGCTGAGCTGACTGGAGATCGCCGGATCCTGATCTATCTGCGACTCCACCTGCAGCGGTCCGTACACGGTGCGGTCCTTGGTGAGCTTGTAGTCCAGCAGCTTGCCGTAATTGGCGCCATCGGAACGCGCCACTACCCACGAGATCATGTTCGACTTGCCGGACGGAGTGAAGGGCATGAGCAGCAGGAACTCATCCTGAGACTGGCCGGGCAAGCGCATCAGCACGTAGTAGGGCTGAATCTGCTGCGCGCCAGCGGTGGTGCCGGTGGTTTGGCTGAAGCGCTCCTCTGGAAAGGCCCAGAGGTCCTCGCGGTTGTAGAACACCTGCGGGTCGGTCATGTGATAGGTGAGATACATGTCCATTTGCGCCAGGAACATGTCCTCTGGATAGCGGATGTGCGCTCGCAGACCGGCCGGCATGGCTGAAAGCGGGCGGAAGAGCGCGGGAAAGATCTTCTGGTACGTCTGAATCATGGGGTCGGTGGGGTCGGTGATGTAGAAATTCGTGGTGCCGTTATAGGCATCGACCACGATTTTCACTGAGTTGCGGATGTAGTTGATGGGGGTGCCGCTCGCCGTGTCGAAGCTCTGGCTGTAGGGATAGTTGTTGCTCGTGGTGTAGGCGTCCTGTATCCAGTACATGTGCCCGTTGTCCACCACGAGGTACGGGTCGCGGTCAAAGATGAGGAACGGCGCGATCTGCTGCACGCGCTGCGAGATGACGCGGTTGAACAGGATCTGGCTCTTCGAGGAGAGCGCATCGCTGATCATGATGTTCAGGTCGCCGAAGCGCCAGGCAAAGGCGAGCTTCTTCAGCACGGAATCCAGCTTCACGCCGGTACTCCCGCCGTAGCTGGAGAACACGTTCTGGTCGCCCTTGGGGTAGTCGAATTCCTGCTGCTTGGTATCCACGATGACCCAGTTGCTGGTTTGGGCGCCGTAGTAGATCTGGGGCTGCGTGATGTTCAGCGGCCCATCGGGCGGAATGTTCTGCTCGATAAAGTTGGGCAGTCCCTCGGGGGTCACATCCGAAACGGGGCTCATGGCCACGCCATAGCCATGGGTGTACTGCAGGTGCAGGTTCACCCACGTCTGCGCTGGCGCGGATAGGCGGCTGGTATCAAGCTCGCGGCCGCCCAGCATCACCTGCTGGTACACACCGTTGATGTGGTAACGGTCCACCTCGATGCTGGGGAAGTCGTAATACTGCCGGAAGGACTGGATCTGGTTGTACGTCGTTTGCAGCGGCCGATAGTCCAACAGGCGGATGTTCTTGGTGGTTACCTGGTCCATGGCGATCTGCTGCGGCGTCACCTGGTTCGCCGCCGCGAAGTTCTGCACCGCGACCTTATCCAGATTGAAGGCGTGGCGCGTGGCCTGGATGTTGTTGGCGATGTAGGGCCGCTCCAGGTTGAGCTCGTTCGGCTTAACCTGAAACTGCTGCACGAAGGCGGGGATGATGCCGCCCGCGATGATCAGCACCACCAACCAGGTGACGATGGGGGTGACCAGCAGCCACAGCCGCCGGATGAAGGCATTGGCGATGAAGGCAATGGCCGCCAGGCCCGTCACCACGAGCAGCACCTGGTAGGCGCCAAATTGCGCGTGCACGTCCGTGTAACTGGCGCCCTGGGTGACGCCGCGCTGCGAGAAGAGCAGCCCGTAGATATCCAGCTGATAGTTCCAGGCGATGAGCGCGAACAGGCCCGCGCCAATAATGGACAGGTGAATGGCGGCGGCGCGGTTCGCCCGCAGCCGCGCGAAGTCCGAGCCGATGCCGTAGGCGATGCCAACGTTCGCCAGCGTCAGGATAAGCGCCCACAGCAGCCACACCTGCACTTCGCGATACACCGGCAGCTTGAAGATGTAGAAGCCGACGTCACGCTGCAGCAGCGCATCCTTGATGCCGAAGCTGGTGGCGTTCTTGAAGCTCAGCAGGCTGTCCCAGAAGCCGCCGGCGACGCTGGCCATAATCAAGGCCTGAACGCCAATGGCCAAGCCCCAGCCGATGCGCACCAGCACGCGTGGGATTTCCGGAGCGCCGTCGGCCACGCTCACCGGCGAGCGGTGGCGCATGCTCCGCGCCAGCCACACATTACCCGTGAGCAGCACCACGAACAACGCGCCAAAGCCGACAAAGGTGTAGATCTGCGCCGTGATGCGCGTGACGTACACGGAGGAGAAGCCCAGGCTGCCGAACCACAGCAGATCCGTGTAGATACCGTCCGCGATGCTCAGCAGAATGATGAGGATGACGATGCCCAGGCCAAAGCCGAACACCTTGCCCAACCAGGATGGCGTTTGGATGTTGATCGGCGGCTGACCGCCACGCCCGAAGAGGCGGTCGAAATCGATGTCGATGCTGTCGCGCCCGCCACGGCCGGAGCCTCCGTAGAACCCCATGTCCCCTCCTGAGCCTAAAAGCGGGCGAATTCTATCATGAGGGTTCTCAGTGACTAGACATAACGTTACGGGGGTGGTTCTGGCTGGCGGCCGCAGCTCCCGCATGGGCACGAACAAGGCGCTGCTGCGCTTCGAGGATGGCCACACCGTGATCGAACGAATTGTGGCCGCGCTGCGGCCGCTGTGCGCGGACCTGCTGCTGGTAACCAACACGCCGCGGGATTACGCCTTTCTTCAGCTCCCCATGCAAGGCGACCTCTACCCCGGCGCGAGCTCTCTGGGCGGCATCTGCACGGGCCTGACCCACGCCACCCAACCGCGCATCCTGGCACTGTCGTGCGACCTGCCCCTGGTCCGTGGCGACGTGCTGGACTACCTTCTCGAGCTGCCGGCCGAGGTGGACTTGGTGATGCCCAACGTCGACGGGCGCAAGCAGCCCCTGCACGCGGTGTACGCCAAAAGCTGCCTGCAACCGATGCGCGATCAGATCGCCGCGGGCGACCTGAAGATCGTCCGCCTGCTGGACCACCTCCGCGGCCGCATCGTCGATGAGGCGGAGCTGAACGCTATCGATCCTAAGCATCTTTCCTTCCGCAACATGAATACGCCGGCAGACTGGGCGGAGATTCAGCGCTTGGGGACCGAGTGAGAGCTGACCCCTCTGGGTCGAGCACCGGCCGCGCGGTTGCTTGAAGCGCCTCGCGCCACCGCGGACCGCTCAGGGCGTCGGGCCGAGTTGAGTGAGCGGCAAGCTCCAGAAGTTGGGATCTTCCTGCCCCAGGCGCCAGGCGGCCCAGCCAGCCAGGCCCTTGTTCGCGGCCAGGTTGAGCTTGGCCTGTAAGCTGCTGCTGTCCTCGAACCACACCTGGTGCAGCCCATCACCGG
Source organism: Chloroflexota bacterium (assembly GCA_050695655.1). Classification (GTDB taxonomy): domain Bacteria; phylum Chloroflexota; class JAJPGV01; order JAJPGV01; family JAJPGV01; genus DATKQD01. The sequence goes on from JBOGTU010000010.1 coordinate 28,679, forward strand.
CCGCATACTGAAACATGGGCGACTCCGCCGCGCTGACCATGTGGATCTGCGCACCATGGGCGAACACCTGGTGCACGACATCCGAGTAGGTCACGGGGTTCGCGCCGCCCCGGCTGAGGTTCCAGTTGTAGCCATACAGCGGCACACCCAGCAGCAGTTGGCCGGGTGCGAAGGCCGTCTCCGCGTAGTGGATAACGTCGCTCACCCAGGCCACATCGGCGATCGGCCCGGGCGGCCCGCCAGCGTAATGCTGGTCATAGGCCATCAGCACGGCGAAGTCCACATTGGGCGCAATGGCGGCATAGCTGAAGGCGCCCGCCCAGCCGCTGCTGGTGGGGTGGGTTTGCGAAGGCAGCGCCACCGTCATCAGCTTGCCCACGGAGTGCAACCGCTGGCTGAGGTTGTAGATGAGCGCGCTCAGTCCCTGAGCGTCGCCCGGCGACACGTTCTCGAAATCCAGATTGATGCCGTCATACCCGTAGCTCTGCACCAGCGCCTGGATGCTGTTCAGCATGCGCGTCTGCAGCTGCCCGTTCGTCACCAGGGCATGGGCCACGGCGGGCGAGAAGGCGCCGTTGGCCACCACCGGCACCAGCTTGATGCCGTGGCTGCGCGCGAAGGCGCTCACGGCCAGCGAGTCCTGCCCGGCGACGGTGCCGCTGGCGGTCACCTGAAACCAGGCTGGCGACAGGTAGTCGATCTGCCCGGCGTGGTCGGCCAGGCTGGGCGCCAGCGCGTGCCCCACCATGTAGGCCCAGTGGACGGCCGGTACCGCGGGCACTGGCGCGGCCAGCGGCGCCGGCACGCTCGCGGCGGGCGGCAGTGCCAGTGCCGCCAGGGGGCCCTTGGCCGACGCGGGCGGCGCCACTACCGCGGCCGTCAGCAGCGCGGCCAGCCCGACCCCGGCCACGCGCCGGCCCGATCGCAACTTGACCAGCACCGAGGCCACACATCTTGGCACTCGCCCGGTGTATCACAACAGCGCCCGCTCGCCGCGCACCATTAGCCTATCCTGGCTACCCGCCACGTCTTGGGGCGCCCGGCATCGTTTTCCCGAGTCCGATTCCCTCCCGACCGGGAGAGCAACTATGTTGCCTGTCAAGGCGCGGTTGGAGGGCCAAATCCAGCTGCTAGGGCGAGGCGACGTGTGGGCCGATCAGCCCCTGATCGGCGCGGGACCGCTCTTGCGCGCTCGGCTGAAGTTCAGTTCGCCAGTGCCGACAGCCGCGCGAGCTCAGCGTGAACCTCGGCCAGGAGCTCTGCTTCGGGCACGATACGCAACTCGGCGGAGGTGCGAAGCTTCACTTCTATGCCTCCCTTTGAAAGCGAGCGCCCGCTGACTGTGAGTCGCAGCGGCACGCCAATGAGGTCGGCATCGGCAAACTGCACGCCCGGCGGCTCATCCCGGTCGTCATACAACACCTCCACGCCCGCGGCTTGGAACTGCTGGTAGATGCGTTCCGCGGCCTCGGCGACCACAGCATCTGATCCGCGTAGGCGCACCAGGTGCACCTGGTACGGAGCCACAGCCACTGGCCAGCACAGGCCGTGATCATCGTGATGCTGCTCGGCGATGCAGGCCAGGGCGCGGCCTACGCCGATGCCATAAGAGCCCATCACCACTGGCTGCTCGCTGCCGCTGGCATCCAGGAAGTTGGCGCCCGCGGGCTTGGAGTAGCGGGTGCCCAGTTTGAAGATGTTGCCCACTTCCACTCCCCGTTCCAGGCGCAGCGGCGCGCCACAGGTTGGGCAGGCATCGCCAGCACGCGCATTGGCGATGTCCGCCACGTGCTCGGAGGTGTAGTCGCGCGGCACGTTGCTGTCGCGGTAGTGCCAGCCCTCCTCGTTCGCCCCGGCAGCAAGGTTGGGGCTGGAAGTCACCGAGTCATCAAGCACCACCAGGGCGTTGTTGGCATCGGGCAGGCCAATGGGCGAGGCGTAGCCGGGAACGGCGCCCAACGCGCGGATCTCAGCCTCGGTGGCTGGGCGCAGGTCGCGTGCGCCGGCGACGTGAGCCAGCTTGGTTTCATTCACCTCCAGGTCGCCGCGAATAACCGCCAGCACCAGCTGCTCTGCGTCACCCTGGTTGGCCATCATGAACACCACCTTGGCCGTTTTGGCTGGCGGCACGTTCAGCTGCTCGGCCAGCTCCTGAATGGTGCTGGCGCCGGGCGTGGCCACGCGCTGCAGCGGCAGTGGCTCCTCCGCTGCCGCGAGGGGCTTACGGAAGCGGGCGATCTGGCGGTTGGCGGAGTAGCCGCAGGCCGCGCACAGCACCAGCGTGTCCTCCCCCACCGGGGTGAGGTACATGTACTCGTGTGCGCCGCTGCCGCCCATCATGCCCACATCCGCGCCAACGGCAATCACCACCAGGCCAAAGCGGCGGAATATCCGGAAATAGGCTTCGAAGTGTGCCTGGTACTGCTTCTCCAGGCCCTGGTCATCGGCATCCAGGCTGTAGGAGTCCTTCATGGTGAACTCGCGTACGCGGATGAGCCCGGCGCGAGGGCGCGGATCGTCCCGGAACTTGGTTTGAATGTGGTACACCAGCCGCGGCAGCTGGCGGTAGGAACGGATCTCGGTGCGGCACAGGTCGGCCACTACCTCTTCGTGGCTGAGCGCCAGCACCATGTCCCGGTCACGCCGGTCCCGGAAGCGGGCCAGCTCGGGGCCAATGGAGGACCAGCGTCCAGTGGTTTTCCAGATGTCCGCCGGCTGAGCCACCGGCATGGTCATCTCCTGGCCGCCGATGGCATTCATCTCCTCGCGCAGGATGTTCTCCAGCTTGGTGAGTGAGCGCCGGCCCAGCGGCAGATAGCTGAACAGGCCCTGCCCCAGCGGCCGAATGAAGCCTGCGCGCAGCAGCAGTTGATGGCTGACCGCTTCCGTGCCTGCCGGCGCCTCCCGCAGCGTGCTGCCGAACAAGCCTGACATGCGCATGCAAGCGATCCTACAGCAGGGCGGTGGGGCCCTCCGAACCACCAGCGTCCCTTAGCGGCGCTGGGTGAGCACGTCTACCAGGGCCGGGCGGCCCTCGCCGGCCACCACGCGCAGGGCACGGTCGAGCGCGGCATGCAGGCTGGCAGCATCGTCCACGGGGCCTTCGCCGTGCACACCGAACGAGCGCGCCAGCGCGGCGAAGTCCACCTCGGGCGCGGCGATGTCTGTGCCCACCCCGCGGTTCTCCGGCGGGCGGTGCCGGGCCCGTGCCACGCGATCCGCGTGATCTACAGAGTTCTGGTAGGCCCTGTTGTTATCCATCACCACCAGCACCGGCAGCTGCTGCTGAGCCATGGTCCACAGCGCGCCCGGGGTGAACAGCGCATCGCCGTCGGACTGGATGTCCACGATGACGCGACCAGTGCCGCGGTTGGCCAGCGCAACGCCAATGGCCGCACCCAGCCCGTAGCCCAGGCCCGCGCCACCTGAGGTGCCCAGGTAGCGTGAGGTGTGGCGCACGTCCCACAAACGATGCATCCAGCCGCCGAAGGTGCCCGAGGAGAGCACAGGGTCGTACGGTTGAAGCGCCGCGAGCAGCACCTCCGATGCTTCGGACAGCGCCAGCGGGCGCTGGCCGCGCGCTGCCTGGGCCTGCTCGTGCCAGCACTCGCGCTGCCGCTCCTGGCGCACTGCCAGCCGCGCGCGCCGCGCGGCCACGCGCGCCGACACGGCGGCGTTGCTCATGGCCTCACGCGCCGGTGGCAACAGGGCCCGCAGCACGTGCAGCACGGCGGCGGGCACGGTCAGCTCGGCTGGCTGCAGCCGCTGATAGTCGCTCGTCCAGGAGCGCGTGGCATACATGTCCAGCGTGACGTGCGCCACCTTAGCGTTGGAAGCGAGCGAGGATACGAACGCGCCGGCCGCGTCCACCCGGTGCAGGGCACCGAAGAGGTCGCGACACTCCAGGCCCAGCACCACGTCGGCCTCGGCGGCCAACCCGGCATCCTCAGAAAAGTTGAGAGGGTGCAGGGTGGGGAAGTTCAGGGACACGGGGCTGCCGATCACCGGCAGAGCCAGCAGCTCGCTCAGCTCCACCAGCGCATCGACCGCGCGCTGGTCGAAGCCCACGCGGTCCGCGATCAGCACCGGCCGCTCTGCATGAACCAGCCATTCCAGCACCCGAGGTACTACGGCTGGGTCCGGCCCCGGCAGCAGGGGCGGGGAAAAAGCAGACACGTCCGGCAGCACCAGCGGTTGAGCGATTGACGCCTCCTGAAGGTCCACATCGAAGCACACATACACCGGGCCGCCGGGCGGCGCCACGGCGAGCTGCACGGCGCGGATGAGCGCCTCTGGAACGGCCGCCAGCGTAGCCGGCTGATCGTCGAACTTGGTGTAGTCGCGCACGAGGGAGCCCTGCACATTGGCGGTGTGTATCCAGTCGATCCAGGGCCGGCGACGCGTCGCGTCCATGGGGCCGGTGCCGCCCAGCACCACCACCGGCACGCGGTCGCACCAGGCGTTGTAGATGGCCATGCTGGCGTGCTGCAGCCCCACCACGTCATGCACGATGGCTGCCATCGGCTTGCCCGCTGCCTTGGCGTAGCCGTGCGCAATGGCGACGGAGATCTCTTCGTGTGTGCACTCGATCACTTGCGGATTGTTGCCCGCGTAGTTCACCAGCGAATCGTGGATGCCGCGGAAGGAGGAGCCCGGGTTGAAGGCCGCGTACTCAATGCCCAGCGCTCGCAGCATCTCGACGATCACGTCGGACCCGTACTCGGGCGTGCCTGGCGCCATCCGCATCACCTCCTGTCGTGGACTTGCCCGTGGCACGCCCATTGTAGATGCGTGTAGATGCGTGTAGATGCCGCCTCGCGGTGCCCGGGCGGTCCAGCCGGGAGACATAGAGGCACATCGTCGCTGCCGCTTACAGCAGGCACGCGGCGAACGGCGCCCGGCTATAATCCGGCTTAAGCATGCTCGGCTCGTCACTGTCGTTGGCCGGGATCGCCATCACCCTGGTGGCCTTTGTGCTGTCCATCTCCGCGCACGAGTTCAGCCATGCTCTGGCGGCCTACGCGCAGGGCGATGCCACCGCGCAGCGCCAGGGCCGCCTCACCCTCAACCCCCTGCGTCACCTGGACCCGCTCGGCACGCTCATGCTGCTCATCATGGCCGCGGGCGGCTTCGGGCTCGGCTGGGGCAAGCCCACTCCGGTCAACCCGGCGGCGCTCCGTGGGGGCCGCGCGGGCATGGCGGTGGTTTCCGTGGCGGGCATCGCGGCGAACCTGGCGCTCGCCTTCGCCTTTGGGCTGGTGATTCGCGATCACTGGCTCGAGCAGTTGGTACAGGGGCGCGAGCTCGGTCTGGGCACGGCGCAGCTGCTGCTGGCTTTCGTGGAAACGATGATCGCGGTGAACATCGGTCTGGCCCTGTTCAACCTGCTGCCCATCGCACCGCTCGACGGATTTGGCGTGCTCATGAACCTGCTGCCGGCCGGCGCTGGTGCACGTTTTGCGCTGTCCACCCGCTGGGGACCGGGCCTGCTGATGCTGATCATCTTCCTGCCGCGCTTCATCCCCGGCTTGCAGAACCTGGACCTGCTGGGCGTGGTGATCGATCCACCCTTCCGCTTTCTGGAGCGGGCTGTCCTCGGCGGCGCCTGACGTCCATGCCGGCGAGCCCTGCGCGCGGCGCACTCTCTCGGGCACGCCAGCTGGCACTTCACCTCACAGTCGCCCGGCCTTTTGCACCGCCGCCGTGGCTCTCGGCCGTGGAGGCAGCGTTATTCGCACGCATGCCGCCAGCCGACCAGTTGGAAGGGCTGCAGGTGCTGGCCGAGTTGCGCCGCTGGGGCTTTGAGGGCGACCGCGACCTGTTGCTGGCCGGGCTGCTGCACGACATGGGCAAGGCGCAGGCCCCCGCCCGAGTACGCTACCGGATGGCAGCCACGCTGCTGGAGGGCTCACCTCGCCTGCTGCGGAGCATCGGCCGCCACAGCCCAGTGCTGCGCGTGCTGGCAAACCACGCCGCCCTTGGCGCCGCTATGGCCCGCCGGGCAGAGCTGCCCCTGGACGTGCAGCGGCTGATCGCCCTGCACCATACGCCGCTGCACCAAACGCCGCTGCACCAAACGCCGCTGGACCAGGCGCAGCCGGCTGCCGCTCGTTTAGCGGCGCTGTGCCGAGCCGATGCCCTACACTGAGGTTTCGGTGGAGCAGCATGGGCCGGGTCGGCTGCTTTCGGTGAAGCTGCCGGTGTTCGAAGGGCCGTTGGACCTCCTGCTGCACCTCATCGAACGCCAGGAGCTGGACATCTCCGCCGTCTCCCTGGTGCTGGTAGTGGATCAGTACCTGCAGTACCTGAGCCTCATGCGCGGCGAGATGAAGCTGGATGCCGCCGCGGAATTTCTGGTGGTGGCGGCCAAGCTGCTGCTGATCAAGAGCCGTTCACTGCTGCCACAGCCGGATCCACCGCCGCCCCCGGAGGAGGACGACCCGGCGGAAGAACTGGCGCGTCAGCTGGAGGAGTACCGGCGTTTCAAAGCCATCGCGAACGATTTGCGCCTGCTGCGGGCCGATCACGGCCAGATGTTCACACGCGGGCCGGAGCCGTGGGAGGCCCCAGCCACGGTAGCCTACTCCGGGCTCGATGTGGACCGGCTGATCGCCAGCTTCCAGGCAGTGCTGAACCGCAAGCTGGCCGAGGACGCGCCCGCCGAGCTCTCGGTTGCCCGCGTCACGCAGGCGGACCGGGAAGCCGCGATCACGCGGGGGCTGAGCAGCGCCCGCACCATGACGCTGGACCAGCTGCTGGACGATTGCCGAACGGTATTCGACGTGATCGTCACCTTTCTCACCCTGCTGGAGCTGCTCAAGCAGCGGCGCATACGCCTGTGGCAGGGCGCGGCCTTTGGCCGTATCATCATCAGCCGGCCTCTTGCCAGCGCCCATGGCTGACCAGGCAGAGCTGCGGATGGCGCTGGAAAGCCTCCTCTTTGTCGCGGGCCGCCCCGTGGAGCTGACTGAGCTGCGACGCGTGCTGGATGTGCCACGCGAGGCGTTGGAGGACCTGCTCACCATGCTCGCCGGCGAGTACGCGGAGCGGGGCATGCGCATCGCCCGGCTCAAGGACAGCGTGCGCATGGTTACCGCGCCGGAATCCGCCTCCTACGTGCAGAGCTTCCTGGGGCTGGAGCAGACTGTGCGGTTTTCGCCCGCCGCGCTGGAGGCGCTGGCGGTGGTGGCCTTTCGCCAGCCGGTGACTCGCGCGCAAGTAGAGGCGGTCCGCGGGGTGAACAGTGACGGCGTGCTGGACACGCTGGAGGGCCGCGGCCTCATCGAAGAGATCGGGCGGCTGGAAACAGCTGGTCACCCTGCCCAGTACGTGACCACGATGGCCTTCCTGCAGCACTTCGGCCTGCACTCCCTGGAGGAATTGGCCGGCCGCGCCCAGGTGGACCTCGCCCCCACCTCCCTCCCCCAAACCGGCTAAATTGCCGGTTTTCCACAGGGCCAGGCGGTTGGATCGCACGGATGACATCCGGCAGGACCCTCATGGCCTTCGCAACTTCCGTGCTCCTCTTCCTGGGCTGCGCACAGCCTGCGCCAGCGAAGGGGCTCGCCGCCCTGGGGCCGGGCGCATTCGGTAAGGCAGCTCCCAGCCAGCGCGTGTACAAGCTGCCCTTTCCCGCGGGAACCACGCTCACGGTGTGCCAGGGGCACGGCATAGGCACCCACACCGGCAACGGTGAGTATGCCTGGGATTTCTGCATGCCCATCGGCACGCACGTGCTGGCCGCTCGGGCCGGCACCGTCCGCGCCGTCGTCCAGGGCTTCGACGGCGCGGGCTGGGGGCCCGCTTTCGCCGATCGCAACAACTACGTGATCGTCGATCATGGCGACGGCACCTCAGCCCTCTACATGCACCTCAAGCACGATGGCGTGCAGGTGACGGCCGGCCAGAAGGTGCACGCGGGCCAGTTTTTGGCTTACAGTGGCAACACCGGCTGGACGAGCGCCCCCCACACCCATTTCATGGTCATGCGCACCGATGCCACGGATTGGTATGCGCCTTCCATCCCCGCCGCCTTCGCCGACGTACCTGGCAATGGCGTGCCCGGCACCGGCCAGCGCGTCACCTCTGACAATTTACCGCCTGAGAGTCCCATCGTCGCGGCGGTGTGCGGGCTCTCCCAAACTTTGCACCTGCCCGGCTTCGTGCCCGACTGGGTAGAGGCCTTTGCGCCCGCATCCAGCTGGTCGGGCAACGGCCCAGGTGCCATCCGCTTTGGGCCCGTAGCGCCGGGACAGCGCTTCCTGGTGACTGCCCCCCAAGCTGGCCCGCGCCTGGCCGTTCAGGCCGCTACCGGCGGCGCAGCGTTCGTGCCCGCCACGGATGTAGGTCCCAGTGGCCCTCCGCCCCTCTGCCAGCGATAGAGCGCCCAGGCGCACGGGTCCCGTTCGGACGTCGCCGTGCGCCTGGGAAGCGGTCCCAGCGCTTTCGCGCTTCAGGCTGGCTGCCGCGCTTGAGGGTCCGCTTTTAAGGCCGGCTGAGCGTGTAAGAGATAGTGGTCCCCGAGAGATAGTTGAACACCTGGACATGGTAGTTGCCGGCGGGCGCATTGCCGGGCAGTGTGAGCCCCAGGCTGCCGGGGCCCTGGCCATTCTGGCCGGCCTGGAGTGAAATGCCGTTCGGGC
>JBOGTU010000011.1:0-2531 GCA_050695655.1 Chloroflexota bacterium
AGCTACAATACTGGTCTCACGCTCAGAATGGCAGCCGCAACCGTTTTTTGAATAATTCGATCACAGGCGGGTCGCCACGTGGCGAAAAATGACGGTCGGTCGGCAAGCCGGTGCGAACGCGAACACGTGCTCATGGTGGACGAGGCCCGAGACGGGCTTCGCCGCGCAATCGACGACCAACTGATCGAGGCCACATTCCAGATCGCCGCAGGCTGAAAACCCTGTTCTTGTAGGGCCTGCCTGCGTCTCCAAGCGGGCGGCCGCTGGTCGGAGTTCCTCGTCCTCAGCGGCTAGAACATTCGCGCTGCGGTGACCAACTCCGGCACGCGGCGGTGCAGTTCCGGCCCTTCGTTGGCCACGTTATTGACCAGATTCGGGACCGGATACATCTTCATGAGCTCCGCCGGGAGCGGACTGAGCAGCGGCATCACCGCGGCCGGACTCGTGACGCTCGAGTCCAGCCAGGCGGCCTCATCCTCAGGCCGCAGGATGATCGGCTGGCGGTCGTGCAGTTCGGCCACCAGTGGGTTAGGGGGGCCAGTGAGGATGGCGTACGAGACCAGCCAGTCTTCACCGTTCTTGGCGGCCGCCCAGATGCCGGCGAAGGCAAAGGGTTCCGCAGAGCGCAGTCCAATGCTGTATGGCTGCGCGGGCTTCCCATTTAGGTGTCGCCACTCGTAGAACCACTGCCCGACAATCGCGCAGCGGTTGTACAGCAGCAAGCGGCGATAGGTCGGCCGGTCCAGGATGCCCTCGGTGCGGATGTTGAACGAGCGCGGCTTGGAACGATCCGCGACCGCCCAACTAGGCGTGAGCGCCCAGCGCATGGTCTTGATGCCGCGCCTGCCGCCCAGGCGTTCAGACGCGGCCACAGCCAACACCGGCTGGGTCGGCGCGATGTTGAACCTCGGGATGAGCAATTCTTCCGGCTTCACGTCCGGCAGCAGCTCTGCCTGAAAGCGCGTTTCGCTGAACTCCGGCTGCTCAAGGCCAAAGCGGCCGCACATACGCCACCAGTGTAGGGATAGATGCTAACCTCCGCCCGCCTTAACGTTGTGCCGGCCACTGTGAGCCAGGTTCCAACCCAGCTCCCACGGGTGGAGGCAGCCGCTCGGCGTCGCACGCCGGTCAGCCCTCCAGGGGCGACTCAGTACCACCGGGCCAATCACCCCCTTCGACGAGAAGTGGCAACGAATAACGCTCGGCGATCCGCCCGGCGACCTCTTCGGCCGAAAGCAAGGTCGAGTCGATCCTGATCGTGGATCGAAGGGCAAGGGCCCGGCAGCGTACCAGGTGAGGGCCGTTGGTGCCGGGCGGGCTAACCGGCCCTCGGGGACAGGTCGGTGCCGCCGGACACGCGCTGCTTCAGAGACCGGCGAACGAGCGCCTTCGCGAGAGTTCACCGGTCAGGTGGTCGAGGTAGCCGAGGGCGCCACCGAGCGACTCCTTCTTGGCGTTATAGGTGAGCACCCACAGGCCGGCGCACCAGGCGATCTCGTCGCTGTCGCTGGACCAGTGCGCGGAGCGCAGCTGGCGGTACGCGTCAAGGAAGGCGTCGGTCTGGTCGATGGTCGCCGCGAGGGTTGTCCCACCGTTGCACGGGTAGACGGCGGCCGCGGCACCGGCGATGGCGGCTTCGGTGCGAATCGCCAGACTGTCCCAGTCGTGCACGATCACGGGATCTTCTCCATTCCAACCAATGTTGTTCGCTTCCCAATCGATATGGCCAATGACCAGTGGGCTTGTGTCGCTTCGCATTCGACGGCGTACGCGATTGGCGGTGTCGTCGACCCAGTCCGGCCCGGCGTGCTCGTTCATGTCGGTGTCGAGGTCGTCTGGCAATGGCCAGAGCTGCTGGCTCGGGTGATCCCAACCGACCCATGGCGGTGCCGGCGACAGTGCTTCCGCCGTCCTGGGAGGCGGTGATGCCTGCACGAGCTCAGCGAGCAGCCGGGCGAGAGGCTCCGGAGACGGTGGGTCAGGCGGCGGACCGTGCGGCGCGATGTACTCCTCGGCGGTTGCGACGCGGTCGCCCAGCGGGCGTGGGCCGGCAAGCACGTCGGGGCACGGGAAGCCTTGGCGATGGATATGTCGTTGCACGGCCGTTGCCGCGTCCAGGCGAGGCGACCCTGGCCGAATCTTGAGGACGATCTGGCGGCCGTCGCGGAGCTCGAGGCCGAGTACGTCGGACAGGTGCGAACGGCGAAAGAGCTCACCAACCGGTGCTGAGCCCAGAGCGGAAACGCACCATTCGGCGACTAACTCATCGAAGCCCACGAGCACCGTCCTTCATTGGGCGCATTCTCGATTCGCCCTCGGAACACGGAGAAGCCCCAGCCGACGAATGACTGGTTGTACTCAGCCTTCAGCCAGTCGAGGATCTCTTCGGAGGTGGCATTGGCATCAGGAATGGCCACAGGCCGATAGTAGCGACGTAGGCGTGCCAGTGGGAAAGGGTCAAAGAGATGAAGGCGAGGGAATCGACGAGTGGCAGCCGCCAGAGGTGGTATGGCGGAGAACAGCTGGTACTG
>JBOGTU010000012.1:0-7044 GCA_050695655.1 Chloroflexota bacterium
GTGTAGGATCTTGTGGGTTCTCACTGTGCACCTCACATGCTGCCTCGGCCGCGAATGGCCCTCACTGTATCCTCTGCCACGCCAGCGGGGCGCGCCATCGCCGCCGCGCGGGCCATGGCCAAGCACCGTCAGGGGGCGCGCTGGTGGCTGAGGCCGTGAGCTACGTCCGGCTCTCCAAGGCGGACTTCAAATTCTGCGCGGCCCACTTCTGCGTCTTCCCCGATGGCCGCGAGCCGTTGCACGGCCACAACTATCGGGTGTACGCCGAGCTCCGGGGCGCTGTGGACAGCCTGGGCTACGTGGCCGAGTTCGGCTGGTTGAAGCGCATCGTGCGCGAACTGGCAAACGAGCTGGACCATCGAATGCTGATCGCGGCGGCCAGCCCCGAGCTCCAAACCGCCGAGCACAACGGCCAGCTGGAACTGCGCTGGCGGGACGATCACTGGGCTTTCCCGCTGGCCGACGTGGTGCGCCTGCCCATCCGTAACACCACGGCCGAGTTGCTGGCCGAGTACGTCTGGCAAGAGCTGAGCACGCGCATTGGCGCGCCCAACGGCTGGAGCCGGCTCACGGTAGAAGTAGAGGAAACTCCCGGCCAGCGCGCCGGCATCTCACGCGACCTGGGGAGCTGAAGGTTTTGGAAAATCGGCTGGGAAACCACACGGAAAGTAACCGGCTGGCCCGCACAGCATCGCGTGGCGGTGATGACGACGATGAGCCCCAGCCCGCCGCGCCCATGTCCGGCCCGGACCTGGAGCGCATCGAACGCGCGATGCGGGAGATCCTGCTGGCCGTCGGCGAAGATCCGGATCGCGAGGGGCTGCTGCTGACGCCCTCGCGCGTGGCGCGCATGTATCAGGAGCTGTTCGAGGGCCTGCACACCGACCCCGCGGAAACCCTCTCGGCGGTGTTCACCGAGGGCCATCGGGAAATGGTCATCGTGCGCGACATCCCCTTCTACTCGATGTGCGAGCATCATCTGCTGCCCTTCCACGGCGTGGCGCACTTCGGCTACCTGCCGGCGGGCAAGATTGTCGGCCTCAGCAAAATCGCCCGTCTGGTCGATCGGCTGAGCCGGCGCCCGCAGGTGCAGGAGCGGCTTACCGGCCTCATCGCCGATACGTTCTGCGACGTGCTGCATCCCACGGGCTGTGGGGTGGTGATGGAGGCCGAGCACCTGTGCATGACCATGCGCGGCATCAAGAAGTCCGGCTCAACCATGGTGACCTCCGCCCTGCGCGGCACTTTCCGCGACTCCTCGCAAACACGCGCCGAATTCCTGGCCAACGTGCGCTCGTAGGAGCTCTCACCTCAACCGCGCAACTTCTTGCTCTAGCCCATTCGGCACTGTCGGCCATAGCCCGAAGGGCGAACGACCGCCCGGCAATTTAGGCTACGGTTTCGAGCGTCCGAAGCTTGAGTGTGTGCCTGTTGGGCCAATGGCGCCGCCAAGGAGGCGTGGCCGACGCCTGAAGCGGATGTTGGGGCGCTCTGGCGACCGGGCCACGCAAAACGGACGAGGCAGATGCGGCGTTATCACTTCTACGAAGGCATCTTTCCCAGGAACGAGGTAACCGAGCAGTGCAAGTGAAGGCGCCGGTGGAGTGGCCGGTTGGCGCGCGGCCAGCCTGGCAGCGGGACGAGCTGTGGCAGGCAGTTTTCCAGATGGCCGACGTGCCGCTCGCGCTCAGCCGCGCCGATGGGCGCTTCTGTGTCGCGAACGGGGCCTTCTGCCGAACATTCAACCTTCGCATGGGTGAGCTCGTGGGGCTGCCCTGCGCCGATCTGTTCCCCGAGGCCAGCCGTGGCATGCTGGCTCGCACCTTTCGATCTCCGCTCGGCGTGGCCCCCTCCACCGTCACGTTGGCGGCCAGCCTGATCGAGCCTGGCGGTACGCGTCGCGGCCTGGAGGCGCTGGTCAGCGCGGTGATGGGCCCGGATCGTCCCGAGGCGCTGCTGTGGGTAGTGCACGACATCACCGCGCGGCAGGAGCATGAAGCTCAGCTGGCCTACGATGCCCTGCACGATGCACTCACCGGTCTCCCCAACCGGCGCCTCTTTCAGGACCGGCTCGATCAGGCCACACGCCGGGCGCAGCGCACAGGCCACCCCATGGCCGTGCTCGTCCTGGACCTGGACGGTTTCAAGCGCATCAACGACAGCTTCGGCCATTTGGTGGGCGACCAGGCGCTGGCCGAGCTGGCCGACCGCCTGGCGCACACGGTTCGCGCCTCGGATACCGTGGCTCGCCTGGGAGGCGACGAATTCGGCATCGTCATGGAGGGTGGCAGCGTCGAGCGCGGCGTGCAGCGGCTGCTCAAGAAGCTGCACGAAGAGCTGGACCGGCCGGTTCTCGCAGGCAGCCACCCGCTCACCATCTCCATCAGCTCCGGCGCAGCCCTCTTCCCCATGGACGGCACCGAGCCTGCCTCTCTGCTGCACGCGGCCGACCAGGCGATGTACGTCGCCAAACGCGCCCACAGCGGCGCGAGCCATCCAGGCATGCGGACAGCCTGATCAGGCGGCGCCAGCCCGCGCCCGCGGTGGGCGAGGGCTGGCGCCTACATCTCAGGGCCGATCAGTGTGCGGCGGCGTACGCCTTTTCGTACTCGGTGCGGATGGTGTCACCACCACCCGTCTTCCAATCCTGCACCAGGCCCGCCAGATCCGTCAGCGGCCGGCGCCCCGCCACCATGTCCGTCACCCCATCGCCGAATTTCTGAATGACCTGCACGCCTTTGGTTGCCTGCGTGGCTGAATACAGGCCCAGCGAGGCGTCCTCCACGCTGATTGGCGCCAGGGTCTTCTCGAATCCTTGCGTGCGCTTGGCGTAGCCCGCGTCCTCCGCACTGTACAGGACCTGGTAGCGGCCCATCAGGGTGGAGAGGAAGCTCACCGCCGAGGGCGAGATGCCCGCCATATCCCTTTGGCCCTGCTTTGTCAGCAGCGGGTTGCCCTTGGGGTCCGGGTTCCAGTCCTGCCCTTTCGCGCCGTAATTGACGAGCAGGAACTCCTGGCTCCCGAACGGCGCGGCGACGTAATCCAGCACGCGCAGCAGCATCTTGATGCGCGCCTCCGGTGCCTTCTTCAGAAAGGCGATGCCGAAGGCTGCTCGTCCGTTGAAGTATTGCGGTTTGTGGCCAGGCGCGGCCGGCGGCGTGAGCAAACTGACGGTTGGGGTTGGCTTGAGGGTCGCGGCGGCCGTGCCGGGCAGCACCCAGAAGCCCGGGTTGAAGCCGGTAACCACGAATGCGCCCTTGCGGGCAACGAATGCCTGGCCCGCGGTGATCACGTTCAGCGTGGCCGACGATGGATAGAAGATGCCGGCCTTGAAGAGATCGGCGTCGAAGGCCAGTGCCTGCTTGTACGCATCGGTCTCGAAGACGTTGGTGAACTTGCCGCTGGAATCGACCCCCCAGTTGTTTGGCCCGCCGAACATCGACGGGTACCAGCCGTTGCCGGTGTTCATGTCGTAGGAGTACTGGTAGCCGCCCTGCGTGAGCGACCCCCACTGGTTTTGCCCCGGCTTCGTGAGCGCCGCCATCATCTTCTTGTAGTCGTCGGTGGTCTTGGGCTGTGGAGTGCCGGACGCGTCCAGCAGCTCCTGGTGGATCAGCGGCCACCAGAAGAACTGGCCTTCCGGGGTTGGGATCGGCACGCCATAGATCTTGTTGTTGTAGATGACGCCATTCCAGGAACGGGTCGGCAGTGCAGCCAGGTTGGGGTAGTCCTTGATGGCGTCGCCGGACAGGTAGGGCGTGAGGTCCGCCGCTTTAGCGTCGAACAACGCCGGTGTGAGCGGGATGTCCTGCCGCACCAGCGTGCTGATGATGTCCGGCAGATCGTTGCCTGCAATGAGCGTGCCGAACTTTGCCGCCAGGTCGGCGAAGGCGTAGAACTGAAAGTCCAACTTCACGTTCATGGCCTTGTTCCAGGCCTGCCAGGCCACGTTCTGCCCAACCGCGGGCGGCGGAGCGCCGGCCAGGTTCAAGAAGATGCTGACACTGCTGCCGTCACCAGCCGTTTGCTTCACCGATTGGAAGGTGGTCGTAGGCATGTTGATGTAGCCCGACTCGATGACACCGTCCGATGAGCCGGGAAAGTCCGGCTTGGGCGCCTGAGCAGGCGGCTGGAAGGTCGGCAGCTTCACAGGGGCGGCCTTGGCGCCGGCTGGCGCGCTGGCGACCGCGGAGGCCTTGGTGCTGGCGGCCGAAGCCGCCGGGCTGGCGGCCGAAGCGCTGGATGCCGGTGCGCCGGCGGTGGATGCAGAGGGGCTGGCCGCACTCGATCCGCACGCGGCCAGCAGCGCCGAGATGCCGGCCACCGCGCCGGCGCCCGCGGTCAGCCGCAGGAACTGCCGGCGCCCCAGTGCCCGGCTCAACGCGGCACCCTCCGCCATGGGTGCCAGTCGGTCAGTGCTATCCATCCCGCTCTCCCAAACACATCTTGCGTGCGGCTCTCTTCGGAGCCGCACGCGGTAACGTTACCGCCACTGTCAAGCACAGGCCGGCTGGCGTGTATGGACACCATCGCGAGCGCAGAAGGCGGCCGCGGCGGCGCTTATGACCAGCCTGAGCTCGAATCGTTGTACCCCAGGAGGGATTCGGACCCCCGACACCCGGTTCCGAAGTGCGTTCAGAGGCCGGATCGCCGGTTTGTACCCTGACGTGCGAGGAAGTGCCTGGACGCCCGTTTTCGTGCTCAAGACCGGCGATTTTGACCGGTACTCCGGGCCGGTTTCGAGTACCTCGAAGTGCCCCGATGTAACCCGATTTTTCTCGGCGTTGCTCTCCCCGTTGCTCTCCTAGCAGGCGGTGTTTTTGTGTGAGAGTCTGGGAGTACCGTCGCTCGCCGCGAAGGCAGCCGGGCAGCAAGGCTGCCCAGGGTGGGGAAAGCGTGGGTGCTGATGGCCCACTCCGTCAAGGATGAAGCGCTTCGCGCCCGCTGTGCGGTCCTTGACCTCGCTGCCTGGTACTGAGGTCAGGCGGCAGTGAGCGCTGTAATCGTGATCACCCCACCGCTCACTACGTCGAGGCCGAGGTGGTAGCCGTGCAGGAGGGCCATACCTACCAACGGGTCGCCATTCGCGGCCATGACCGTGATCGCCCGTAGATGCCCATCCCACACCACCTGCGCCTCGTATGTCGCGGTGACGAAGGTGGCGCCGTCCGCCAAGGTTGCGACCAGCTCATGGAGGTATGGGAGGGCCAGACGCTGGATTGATGTGCGCGACAGGGTTAGGGCGCCCGTAAACCCGGTGTCAATAACGGCGGTGGCGTTGAGTTCCCGACCATCGGGTCCGCGCACCGTCACTTGAATCCTCGCCTCGCTCGCGTCGGGCGTGACGGTGCCTGCGATCAACTGGCGGTCAGTGCTCCACCCCAGCCGATGCGATGGACGGATGGGCTACCCACCCGCAACATCCACGCGGTAGCCGCGGGACGCCGTGCTCGGAGACGGTGGATGGTCTCCAGCTCGTCAGTGCCAATCTCGTAATCGCCGCTGTCCAAGTCCAGCGCGACAAGCTTTCCGGTGTCACCTGCCGCCAGGTTCGGCTTGACGAATTTCTTGAAAGCCGCGTTCGCTCGCTGCAGGCGCTCCTGGCGGCTCGCCGGGTCTTGCGCTGGTGCTTCGGCCACAGCCCGATGATAGCTGCCGCCTAGCCTGCCAGGACGGCTTCCATTGCGCGGACGGCCGTCTCCTGCATGTCTGGAGCGGCGTGGCTGTACAGGTCGAGGGTCATGCCGACCGTCGAATGGCCGAGCATCTCCTGAGCGACCTTTGGATGGGTGCCTGCGGCCAGGAGAAGCGTCGCCGCGGTGTGGCGTAGGTCATGGAAGCGGATGCGCGGCAGGCCAGCCTTTTCCAGCAGCGGCCAAAACGAGCGGCGGAGGAGGTTGCCCGGCAGAATGGGGCGACCGACGTCGTTGGGGAAAACGAGATCGTTGTCCTCCCAGCGTTTGGCTGCCAGGCGATTCGTCGTCTGGCGCGTGCGGTGTGTCCGTAGAGCGGTGACGACCTTCGGCGCAAGGGCGATGCGCCGGCGCGAATGGCTGGTCTTTGGCTCGGTAAACCGGCTGCCCTCGCGGGTGCGCTGCAGGCTGGCGACGACCTGCAAGCGGGCGCCATCCAGATCAACGTCGCGCCAGCGGAGTGCCAGCACCTCGCCCTGGCGCATGCCCGTCGTCACGGCCAGTGTGTAGAGCGCTTCGAGGTCGTCCCCCTTCGCTGTGGCCAATAGTTTGCGGACTTGCGGGGCGTTTAGCGTTGCCATCTCGCGCCGGGCAATCCGCGGTCGATCCACGACCTCGGCGACATTTCGGGGAATCAGGCTCCACTTGGCCGCCTGGCCGAAGGCCCGATGGAGAACCGCATGGAGGTGGGCCACCGTCGTGGGCGACGCACCGGCCTCCAGACGGCTCGAGTAGAGCTGCTGAACGTGCTGCGGCTGCAGGTTGGCAAGGGCCAGTTTCCCAAGGACCGGAATCGCGTGGAGCCGCACGTATTGCTCGTAGCGCTCGAAGGTGTTCGCGCGGATGGACGGCTTAACCGCCGCCAGCCATTCGTTCAGGAATGTTGCAACTGTGCCGCTGGCACTGACGACGGGCAGTCCGCCTCGCTGCCGCTCTAAAGCTCGGTTGAGGCGATCCTCCACGTCCGCTTTTCGCTTCCCGTAGAAGCGACGGCGCTTGCCGTCTGCTAAGACCACGGCGCCCACCCATCGGCCATCGGCCTGCTTGTACAACGCGCCCTGTCCATTCGATCTCTTGCCTGCCATGGGGACTGCTCCTAGGTGGCTGGTGCCAAACGTGGAGTTGTTACGACCGACTCGCGTGAAAGGAGCGTAGTGAAGAGGCGGGATCAGCCGGCAGGGGTGAGTCGGTGGCACGCGCCAAGCCGGGACACGGAAGAGGCGAAGCCAGGCTGGGGGTAATCGCGGGTGGGCTCCTCGGCAGACGTGCTCAGGCACGTTGCAGCACCCATACTCCGCCGGCGCGGGTCAGCCCGAGTACGGCAAGGCGAGCCAGGTTCGTGGCCGTGACG
>JBOGTU010000013.1:0-12813 GCA_050695655.1 Chloroflexota bacterium
GTTTGTGTCCGCCGCCCACACCCAGGCCGACATCGACCGTGCCATCGCCGCCGCTCGGCTGGCCGCGGCGAGCGACTGACCAGAGGTGAGCGAGCCAGCGGTTTGGCCGGCAACATGCCGCGGCGGCCGGGGTGTGGTTGCCCAGGGAGCGGTCGGTTCAATTCGAAGTGTCTGCTGCAGGGGCCGATCGCGGGCCGCTTATGGTTTTGCGGCCAAACTGCTGGTGTCGCGACTTGCGCTCAGTCCCCCACCCCTGCTCTGGCGGCCGTGGCCGGCGAGGTAACCAGCGCCGCGTGGAGCGGTCGCTTCAGCAAATCCACGGCGCCGTTGGCGCAGCGCTTTGGCGCGTCCATCCCCTTCGACTGGCAGCTGTGGGGCTACGACGTGGCCGGCTCCATTGCCCACGCACGCATGCTGGCTCGCCAGCAGATCATCAGCCCGGTCACGTTGAGCGCCATCGAGCGGGGCCTGGCCAACGTTCGCCACGAGATCGACGCGGGAACGTTTGTGTGGCAGCTGGAACGCGAGGACGTGCACATGAATGTGGAGGCCGCGCTGGGCGACGCGGGCCGCGCGCTGCACACTGCCCGCAGCCGTAACGACCAGGTGGCGTTGGACCTGCGCCTGTACACGCGCGAATCCGTCGTGCGGCTGGGTGAGCTGCTGGCGCGGCTGCAGCAGGTACTGGTGAGCCGAGCCGCCCAACACGTGGACGATCTGCTGCCCGGCTACACGCACCTGCAGCGCGCGCAGCCGGTTTCCCTCGCGCACCACCTGCTGGCTTATCACGAGATGCTCCAGCGCGACCTCGACCGCCTGGCCGATGCCTTTGCCCGGGTGAACGTGCTGCCCCTCGGCTCGGGCGCGCTGGCTGGCGTGCCCTACCCCATCGATCGCCAGTATGTGGCTGGCCTGCTCGGCTTCGCGCGCATCTCCGCCAACAGCCTCGATGCCGTGGCCGACCGCGACTTCGCTGTGGAGTTGCTGGCGAACCTGGCACTGTGCGGCGTACATCTGTCCCGCCTGGGCGAGGAGATGGTGCTGTGGTCCTCGGCCGAGTTTCGGTACCTGGAGCTCGATGATGCCTACGCTACCGGGAGCAGCATCATGCCACAGAAGAAGAACCCGGATTTCGCCGAGCTGCTGCGGGGCAAAAGCGGGCGGCTGCTTGGAGATTTGGTGAGTCTGCTCACGGTGCTCAAAGGGCTGCCGCTGGCGTACAACAAGGACCTTCAAGAGGACAAAGAGCCGCTGTTCGACGCGGTTGAGACCGTGGCTGGTTCGCTGGAGGTGGCCGCCGGCATGCTGGCCAGCTCCACCTTCAACACGGCGCGGATGGCCGAGGCTGCCGGCCAGGACTACACCACGGCGACGGATCTGGCCGACTATCTGGTGCAGCACGGCCTCCCTTTCCGCGACGCGCATCACGCCATTGGCGAGCTGGTGCGGCGCGCCATTGCCGCCGGCCGCCAGCTGGGCGATCTCCCACTCAGCGAACTGCGCAGCGCGTCCCCCCTGTTCGAAGGCGATGCCCTGCAAGTCATACGCGCCGAAGCCTCCGCCAGCGCCCGCGACGTGCCCGGCGGCACCGCGCCGGCACAGGTCCAGGCCGCCCTGGTCACCGCCCAAGCGCAAGCCGTCGTGAATGCGAGCACCCTCGCCCGGCTCCGCGCCCCTTGCGAGACAGTGGGGCGCCTCCTGGATTCGTTGCCCCCGGCTCACAGAGCCGAAGATTTATGAGCGCTTGGCGAATACGGTGACAGCAAGGGCGTAGGTGAGGCCGCCGGTGGCGGCAAGCCAGGTGTAGGGCGCACCGGTATGGCCTTGGACGAGCTCGTTCACGAAGCCGCCGAAGAGCGCCAGAATGAGCACAATAGCCGTTATGGCCGTGGCGCGCAGATCGATGAGTTGCCAGCGCTCGTCCCGATTGGCGCCCATGAGGCCAGAAACAAACTCGGTGCGCCCAGCCACCACCAGCAGAACAGCGGCGGCAGTGAGAATGCCGAACATGCCCGCTCCCACGCTGCCCTGGCGGCCGATCGCCGCGGCCGCCCAGAAGACACCACCCATGGCCAAGCAGAACGCGGACGTTGCCCAGAGCAGCCAGTTACGAGGTGTCGTTGGCATGAAACATCTCCTCCACCGGTGTTTCGAAGAACACGGCCAGCGCCAGGGCCAGCGGCAGCGACGGCGTGTAGCGCTCGGTTTCGATGGCGATGATGGTTTGTCGCGACACGTGCACCACCTGGGCGAGCTGCGCCTGCGAGAGGTTTTGGGCCGCCCGGAGCTCTCGTACGTGGTTCTTCATCGGTGTTAAGCACACTTTACATCGAGATGGCCCAGATGTCAAGTGTACTTAACATATGTGAGCCGCGGGACCGCTGGCCAGCGTGCGAAAATCCGCTTTACAGTTCGACGGCCTCAGCCGGCGGGTTCTGCTGGCCTTCAGCCGCGCGCCGAGGTAATCGTCGCCCGAACGACGCCGGACAGCTCGTCCACACGTCCATCGAGCTTGGACACGCCTTGCTGGACCGCGGCCAGGTCCTTGCGCACGGCGTCGAGCTTCGCATCGACCGCGGCGATGTCGGTCTTCAGTTCGGTACGGAGGTCAGCGATGTCGCTCTTCAGCTCGGTACGGAGGTTAGAGCTGTCGCCTTTAAGTTCGGTACGAACACCGTCGATGCGCTGCTCCAGCCGGCTGAACAGAGCCCAGATGAAAATGGCCAGCGCGACGCTGAAGCTGCCCACGGTGGCGAGGGTACCGATCAACGCCGGCATGAGTCGTAGTGTACGTTCCTGCTGGTCTCCGCGCGACCGGCAGTGACGAGGATTGCCTGAAATGATGGAGTTGGCAGCCAGGGGGTCGTCCGTGCCGGAGCGTTCGTCGGGTGCAGGCCCCGGCGGCGGTCAACGCCTGCTTACAGCTTGGTGGTCGCTGGCGCCTGCTGATACTTCATCGCGCCCGGCTATTTCCAGACGGCGAAGCCCATACCCATGCCCGAACCAGCGGGCGACCGGTAGCAGGCCTGGTACTCGGTGAAATCCAGCCGCAGGTCCTGCGCCGCGGCGACGGCCGCGATCCAGGAGCGAATCTCACCGGTGCCGGATTGCAAGCGCTGGTTGGGCAGAGAGCAGACGGCCTCCACATCGCGGTCACGCAGGGCCTGGAGGAAACGCCGATCGATCTCCTCGTCCACCAGGAAGTGGCTCAGCCCGCCGGACCCTACTACTGCCACGCGGGCCTCGCCCGGCCAGCTGAGGATGGCTTCGCGCACAGCGCTGCCCAGCTCCCAGCAGCGCAGCGCTGTAGGTTGGTTCGGCGGGTAGAGCGTATTGATGATCACCGGCACCAGCGGAGCTGTGTGGCCGTTCATGATGCGCCCAAAGATGAAGCCAAAGGCGTGACCCAGCCCAACGCCGTCGTCGAGCTTTTTGGCGTGCGCGAGGTCGAAGCCCCGCGCCATGAGATGCGCGACCATGTGCTGGGCCAGGCTTGAACTGATGGAAATGGTCGCCAGCTCCGGGCCGTAGGCCCACCCAGCCAGCCGGCCTGCCTCGTAAGGCGCCCGCGTGAAGAGGTAAGGCATGTTGGGTACTTCCGCGCCCGAATACACCATGAACGCGGGCCGGAAGTCGTCCGGGAACACTTCGGCCTGGTCGTCGCCGAACACCACCACGACATCCGGCTGGGCCTGAGCCAGCTCCGCCTGCAGGTGGGCGACGGCTGCCTGCACGGCGGCGTGGCGTTGCGCGTGCTTCTCAGCGGTGAGCTCGCCGGCGAGGCGCGGGCTGGCTTCGGCGAGCGCCTGATCGTAGCTGCGCAGCTCGCCTGCCGTGTTAACGAGCCAGGGATTGCCCTTATCGTTCGCGCCATGCCTGGGCCACGATTCGGCCGGCGAACTCAGCTGCGGGGTGTGAGACGTGCACAATCCTAAAGTGATGCGGGCCATGTGCAGCCATGGTAGCAGCTTGGGTACAGGCGGCAGCGGCCGAGCGCGGCGGTACGGCTATAATGTCGCGGGTCCTAGCGCTGATTTTTCGCCAGGTCAGTGACGAAGGCAAGATCAGCCTGACGCCGCACAGGAGCGCTTGATGGGCGTGTTGGACGCCTTCTATGGAGCATTCTCTCAAGACCTGGGGATTGACCTGGGCACTGCCAACACCCTGGTGCACGTGCATGGGCGGGGCGTGGTGCTCTCCGAGCCCTCCGTGGTAGCCGTGGACAAGAAGTCCAAGCAGGTGCTGGCGGTGGGTTCCGAAGCCAAGCGCATGGTGGGCCGCACGCCCGCCAACATCGTGGCCATTCGTCCGCTGAAGGATGGCGTGATCGCTGACTTCGAGATCGTGGAAGTCATGCTGCGCTATTTCATCGGTAAAGTGCACCGCTCTTTCCTGCTGCGCCCGCGGCCACGTGTGGTGGTGGGCATTCCGTCGGGCGTCACCGAGGTGGAGAAGCGGGCCGTGCACGACGCGGCCATCAAGGCCGGAGCGCGCGCGGCATTCCTGATGGAGGAGCCCATGGCCGCGGCGATTGGCTCCGGCCTGCCCATCACTGAGCCCACCGGCAGCATGATTGTGGATATCGGCGGCGGCACCACGGAGGTAGCCGTCATCTCGCTGGAGGGTATCGTGGTCAGCCGCTCCATCCGCACAGCGGGCGACGAGATAGACGAGGCCATCCTCCAGTACGCGCGGCGCGAGCACAGCCTGGCCATTGGGGAGCGCACGGCCGAGGAAACCAAGATCCAGATCGGCTCCGCCTACAACACGGGGAACGAGCGCTCCGTTGAGCTGCGCGGGCGCGACCTCATCACCGGGCTGCCCAAAACCGTGGCGGTGTCCAGCAGTGACATTCGCGAGGCCATCGCCAACCCGGTGAACCAGATCGTCGAAGAAGTGAAAATTTGTGTGGAGGAAACGCCACCTGAGCTGGTGGCCGACATCATGGAGAGCGGCATCACACTGGCGGGCGGCGGCGCCTTGTTGGAAGGGCTGGCCACCCGCTTGATGGAGGAAACCAAGATGCCGGTACGCGTGGCCGACGACCCCCTCACCTGTGTGGTCCGCGGCACCGGAAAAGCCCTGGAGGAGATCGACATCCTGCACAAGGTCTTCATCGCCACGCAGAATGGCAAGACTGCACCACGAAGGTAAGGGGCTCTCTCAGCTTCAACCCGGCCGGATGTTCATCTGGCTGGGCATGTTCCTGGTGCTCAGCGTCAGCCTCATTGTGCTGGACCAGCTGCAACGGCTGAACGGCGCCGAGAGCGCCGCCTCCCGGCTGCTGGTGCCGGTGCAGACCGACCTCACCCAGAAAGTGAATCCGGTGTTCGACTTCTGGGCCACACTGGAGCAAATTGGCCAGCTGCGGCAGGAGAACACGCGGCTCCAGGCGCAGGTGCAGCAGCTGGAGCAGCAAGCCCAGCAGGGCCAGCTGGCCGAAGCCCAGAACGCGGCGATGCGCGCCCAGTTGCACTACACGCAGGCAAACCCCCAATTCAAGCTGGCGCCAGCGACCATCATCGGCAAGGACCTGCACGGCCTGAACGATTACGTCGAGATCGATCGCGGGGCGCTGGACGGCCTCAAACCGGCCATGACCGTCATCAGCCCCGAAGGCTTTTTAGTGGGGCGCCTATCGCAGCTGGACGGGCATCGCGCACGCGTGCTCATCATCACTAATCCAGACAGTGCCGTGGCCGCCACTATTGTGGCCGCCGCGGGCACCACGGACGATGTGGTGGATGGTCAGCTCGATGGGCGACTGTCCATGTCCAACGTCCAGCAAAACGTGGCTATCGCGAAAGGCGACAATGTCGTGACCAGCGGGCTGGGCGGCAACTTCCCCAAAGGGCTGAAGATCGGGCAGATCGCCACCGTGCAGAAGAGCGACGTGCAGCTCTTCCAACAGGCGCAGGTCGCCCCTTACTGCGACTTCGGCAAACTGTCCGCCGTGGAAGTGATCACCAACAACGTCCCGATTGATTGACGTGCGCTACGCGGTGGCCCTGGTGGTGCTGCTGGCCGAAGCTCTGCTGCAGGTGAGCGTGGTGTCGCGCATCACCTTGCTGGGGGTAACGGCCCAGTTGGTGCTGTTGAGCGTCATCTCCTGGAGCCTCATCCGCGGCCCGGCCGAAGGCATGTTCTGGGGCTTTGTCGGCGGCCTGCTGATTGACCTCGTGAGCGGCAGCCCGCTGGGAGTTTCGGCTTTTGCCATGGTGCTGGTAGCTGCCATCTGCGGGCTGAGCGGGCGCACGCTCTTCGGCAGCAACGTGCTCTTCCCCCTCGGCATGGTCTTCGCGGCAACCGGCGTGTACGTGCTGCTGTGCGGCTTTGTGCTGGCCACCCTGCACGACCCCACCAACTGGCCGGCTGTACTGCGCCAGGTGCTGCTGCCCACGGCCATCGCCAACGCCGTGCTGGGCCTGGCCGTGTACCCCCTGGCCGTTTTCGTGAACAACCATACCCATGGCCAGCTGCGTATCAGCTTCTGATGGCTGCAAGAGCATGCCCAGTTGGGTGGGTGGCCGCGTGAGGGTGGCCGGCTGACGTGGCGGGCGCCTTCGACCCTCTGGTATCGCTCTCGCGAGACGAGCACGACGCGACGGAGCGCGAGCAGCGGCGGATTCACCGCCGGGTGCTGGGCTTTCGCATCGTCACGGTGGTGGCCTTCATCACGCTGGGTGTGAAGCTGTGGCAAATGCAGATCGTCCAAACCGAGAAGTACGTAACGCAAGCCGTGCAGAACAGCGTGCGCACGCGCGGTGTGCCCGCGCTGCGCGGCGTGATCTATGACCGCAACCACGTGCAACTCGTGTCGAACCAGGCCAGCTTCGACGTGCAGGTGAATCCACGGGACCTGCCAGCGCCGCGGGAAGATCAAGTGCTGGACCGGCTGGCGGCCCTGGTGAAGGTCGATCCCGCCAAAATGAAGGCGGCCGTGGACAAGCAGCGCCTGGACGACCCTAACCAGGGCGTGACTGTGGCCACCAGCATCCCGTGGGAAACACTGCTCAGCATTAAGGCCGATCGCGCGGTGCTGCCGGGCGTAGTGCCCGTGCCAACCACCATTCGCACCTACAAGGATGGGCCCACCCTGTCCAACATCCTCGGCTACGTCACATCCATCAGCCAGCGCGAATACTTGCAGCTTAAGCAGGCCGGCTATGCGCCGACCGACAAAATCGGCGCCGCCGGCGTGGAGAGCAGCTACGAGAAAGCCCTGCGTGGCAGCAGCGGATCGCAGCAGGTAGAAGTGGACGCCGGCGGCCGCCAGGTGCAACTGCTCTCGGAGGTGCCGCCGCAACCGGGCAAAAGCCTGCAGCTCAGCATTGACGCATCATTTCAGCAGGATGTGACGTCGTACCTGCGCGAAGGGCTGGACCGTGCACACTGCTACCAGGCTGCCGGCTTCAAGGAGGCCGTGTTCACTACCCACTGCTCGGCCCAGGCCAAGGCGCAGGCGGCGCGGCCCAAAGTGGATGGCGGGTATGGCGATGAGGGCGCGGCCGTGGTGATCGACGTGCACACGGGCGCCATCCTGGCGATGGCCGCCTTCCCCCAGTACGACAACAACGTGTTCAGCGGGCGCGCGGCGGATCAGGCCAAGGCAGCAGCCGTGCTCACCAGCCATGCGGATCCGCTGATCGATCGGGCGCTTTCGGCTGTGGCACCGGGCTCCACCTTCAAGATGATCACCGCTTCGGCAGCCCTGCAGGACCATCTTGTGACCCCCAGCACCGAGATCTCGGTTCCCGCGGTGTGGCCCGGCATCTCCTTCTCCAACTGGGATGGCAAGGCGTACGCCAACATGACCGTGGTGGACGCCATCGCGCAGTCCAACGACATCTGGATGGGCGACATGGTGGCCGGGGGCATCGGCGGCATCCGCGGGCTGGGGCCGGACCGGCTGGCCTGGTATGCGCATCAGTTCGGGCTGGGCCAGCCCCTGGGCTTGGACCTGCCGTTCGAGCAGAAGGGGCTCATCCCCACCACCACGTGGAAGGCCGCCAACTTCAGCGGCGATAATGCCCGCTGGTACACGGGAGACTCGCTGAACATGGCCATTGGGCAGGGCTTTGTGACCGCGACCACCCTGCAAATGGCTGATGTGGCCGCGGCGATTGCCAACGGCGGCAACCTCATGCAGCCGCGCGTGGGGAAGGCGTTACTGAAGTCGAACGGCACTCCGCTGCAAGTATCGCCGCCCGTGGTGCTGCGGCGCGTGCCTGTGGACCCGAGCGTCATCCACACTGTGGCCAGCGGGATGCGCAAGGGCGTGTACACCGGGTCCTCCTACAAAACCAACCTGCGGGACTTGCAGGTGGCCGGCAAAACGGGCACGGCAGAATTCCAGGCTGGGGGCGGGCGCCTCGGGCTGGAGGCGTGGTGGGCCGGCTACGCTCCCTACAACAACCCCCAGATCGCCGTCGGCGTGTGGATTCACGACGCGGGCGAGGGCGCGGACTTTGCCGTGCCGGTAGCTCGCCAAATACTTGCTCGCTACTTCCACGTCTCAGATGCGCGGCTGCAGTATGGCTGCGACACACCAGCCAGCACTCCCGCGGCGTGCGCGTCGTCCGTTCTCTGGCAGAAGACCTCGGGTTACTATCCCGACCAGCACGAGGAGCCGTCGGATAAGCACGATCCGCGCTTCCCGGCGTAACGCTTCGGCTGTGGTGCGCGCGCGATGCTGACTCGCCGCTGGACGATGTGGCGGCACTTCGATTACCTGCTGCTGCTCACGGCGGTGCTGCTGCTGGCATACGGCATCGTCATGGTGTACAGCGCCACCGCGACTCCAACCGGCCTGGCTCAGCCCGTTCTTTCCAGCCTCGCAGGACGCCAGGCGCTGTTCGGCGGCGCCGGCCTGGTGCTGCTGGTGATCGCGGCGGCTACGGACTTCAAACGGGTGAACCAGCTGGCCTATCCTCTGTACGCACTGAACCTGCTGCTGCTCATGGCTGTGGCGGCCATTGGGCTGCGGTCGCACGGCGCGCAGCGCTGGATCAACGTCGCCTTCTTTGAGTTCCAGCCGTCGGAGCTGGCTAAGCTGCTGGTCATCATCACGTTAGGCAAGTTCCTGGCTGATCATCAGGAGAAGCTGCGGCAGTTCCGCTGGCTGCTGGCCTCCCTGGCGCTCGTAGGCGTGCCGATCGTGCTGGTGTACCTGCAGCCGGATTTCGGCACGGCCATGGTGCTGCTGGCGATTTGGGGTGGGATGGTGATCATGGCCGGCGCGCGCTGGCTGCACCTGGGGGTGCTGCTGGGTTGCGGTGGCGTGCTGGCGCCGCTGTTCTGGCAGGTGATGAAGCCGTACCAGCGCAGCCGCCTGCTCATCTTCCTGAACCCAGAGTCGGACCCATCGGGGCAGGGTTACAACATGATTCAGTCGCGCATCAGTATCGGCTCTGGGGGCTGGCTGGGCCAGGGCTTTGGACTGGGCACGCAGAGCCAGCTGGATTTTCTGAAGGTGCAGCAAACGGACTTCATCTTCGCCGTGCTGGGCGAGGAGCTCGGTTTCGTTGGGGCCATGGCGCTGTTTCTGCTGTTCATCATCCTGCTCTTCCGGGTGATTCGGGGCATCAGCGTGGCCAGCGACGGCTTCGGCCGCACGGTGGCGGCGGGTATCGCCAGCATGCTGCTGTTCCAGATATTCGTAAATGTGGGCATGACGGTGGGCCTTATGCCGGTCACCGGCATCCCGCTGCCCTTCATCAGCTACGGCCTCAGCAGCCTGCTCACCACCATGCTGGCGCTTGGCCTGCTGCAAAGCATCATCGTCTACAGCCAGCGCGGCGCCTGGGACGGGTGAAGTGAGTGGCGTGGCACTGAGCTCGTGGCGGGTCCGACGGCCCGAACTCAGCGCAAGCCGCTCTCTCCGCGGCGTGGCACAACTCCCGGAGCACAGCGGCAGCAGGCTTGTTGACTCGCCCACCTTGGTACAGATAGGCGAGCTCCAACGCCACGAATGGCGAAAGTCCTAACCCAACTGCTCGCGATCCAGCCTGGCCTGAACGTCTCGTGCAATGCGTTTTTGCTCGCCGCCATACAGCCACACCAGCACGTGTGTATCCAGCAGGACTATGGCCGCCACTCCCCCGACCAGTCGATGTGGATCACGTCATCAGGATTGCTCGCGAGGTAATCGTGATGCGCGATGACGCGGTCCAGCTTGGAGAGCTGGTCCGGTGGCATGACTCGCAGACGCCGGCCCTTGCGGGTGACCTCTAACGGCACGCCCGTCTCACACTCCGTCCAGCAGTTCCGTACCACGTCGCCAAACGACGCTGGAGAGAGCAGAATCTCCGGACTCGATATGCTGCTTGCTTAGTCGCTTGGTTGACGGCCGCGGGCGGGCGGCGTATGCTGCACTGGCGATGATGTGTGAGCGGTGGTATGACGTGCGCGGTGCGGGCGTGGGGGGGCGAGCCCTCTAACAGCGCAGGCAGGCGTCCGCACCGTATGAGCAGAGGTGGGTCCTCTGCTTTTTTGTTTGCGCTCCACGCGTGGGGAACGATTCAGCAGGGAGGGTGAACAGATGAGAGACAGCGCAGCCGGAGCGAACGTTTTTTCCGTGCTCGAAGAGCGCGGCTTCGTATACCAGGCGTCGGATGCGGCCAGATTGAGGGTCGCGCTGGAGCAGCCGCGCACACTGTACTGGGGCATCGATCCGACGGCGCCCAGCCTGCATGTGGGCAACCTGCTGGGCATCATGGCGGTGGCGCACTTCCAGCGCGCCGGGCATCGCGTCATTGGCCTGGTCGGCGGCGGGACCGCGTTGATCGGCGACCCGAGTGGCAAAACAAGTGTGCGGCCGGTGCTGACGCTGGAGGAGATCGCCACCAACCTGGATGGGCTGCGCCGCCAGCTGGAAGTGCACCTCGACTTCTCCTCCGGCCGTGCCCTGCTGTTGAACAACGCGGACTGGCTGACCGAGCTCAACTACATCGAGTTTCTGCGGGACATTGGCCGCCACTTCAGCGTGAACGCCATGCTTTCGGCAGAGGTGTACAAGACCCGGCTTGAGGCGGGTCTCAACTTCATTGAGTTGAATTACATGCTGCTCCAGGCCTACGACTTCCTGCACCTGTTCCGCGAGCTGCACTGTGAGCTGCAGGTAGGCGGCAGCGACCAGTGGAGCAACTGCCTGGCCGGCAACGACCTCATCCGCCGCACGGAGCACGCCGACACCCACACCCTGGTGTGGCCGTTGCTCTCCACCAGCTCCGGCGCCAAGATGGGTAAGACAGAGCGCGGCACGGTGTGGCTGGACGCGGGCCGCACCTCTCCCTACGACTTTTACCAGTATTGGATAAACACCGAGGATGCGGACGTTGAACGCTTCCTGGCGCTGTTCACCTTTTTACCCATGGGGCGAGTGCGCGAGCTGGGCCGCCTGCGCGAGGCCGAGCTGCGGGAGGCCAAGCGAGCGCTGGCCTGGGAGGTGACGGCGCAAGTGCACGGCGAGCCGGCCGCGCGGCAGGCAGAGGAAACGTCGGCCGCGCTCTTCTCGGGCGCGCCTGGCGCGGAGCACACACCAACATTCAGCGTAGCCGCGGCGACCCTGGCCGCCGGCGTGCCCGCGCACGAGCTTTTCGCCGATGCCTTTGGCAAGTCTCGCCGGGAAGCACGCGAAGTCGTCCGTGCCGGCGGCGCCTATGCGGATGGCCAGCCCGTGCAGCTGGGCCAGTTGATCTCCCGGCCGGCCCTCCTACGCTGGGGCAAGAAGGATTACCGGCAGATCAGCAGCATAGGCTGAGCCGCTGGCGACCAGACCAGCCCTCGCCGGAACCCCCGCGAGAGCTGGTCGTTCGCCTCTGCTCGTCGCACATCTTCAGTCAGGCTGGGTCGTGGCGCCCAGGCTGGGTGTGCTGAGGCAGGGACCTCGGCTTAGTAGCGGTAGTGGTCGGGCTTGTAGGGGCCCTCCAGGGGAATGCCCAGATATGTCGCCTGCTCCGTGGTGAGCTTGGTGAGATGCACGCCCAGATGGTCCAGGTGCAGCCGCGCGACCTGCTCATCCAGGTGCTTGGGCAGGCGGTAGACCTGCTTTTCGTACGTGCCCTTGTTGCCGTGCAACTCGAGCTGGGCGATGACCTGGTTGGTGAACGAGGCGGACATCACAAAGCTGGGATGACCCGTTGCGCAGCCGAGGTTCAGCAGGCGGCCTTCAGCAAGAATCATCACGCTGTGGCCGTCCGGGAACTTCCACTCGTCGTACTGCGGCTTGATGTTGATGCGCTCGATGCCGGGGAACTTCTTGAGGCCGGCCATGTCGATCTCGTTGTCGAAATGCCCGATGTTTCCGACGATTGCCTTGTCCTTCATCCGGCTCATCTGATCGACGGTGATGATGTTGTGGTTCCCCGTGGCCGTGACGAAGACGTCAGCCGTGCTCACGACGTCCTCGAGGCGGTTCACTTCGTAGCCTTCCATGGCGGCCTGCAGCGCGCAGATCGGATCGATCTCTGTGACGATTACTCGTGCGCCCTGGCCGCGCAGCGCCTGCGCGCACCCCTAGCCGACTTCGCCGTAGCCGAACACCACCGCGACCTTGCCGCCGAGCATCACGTCGCTGGCCCGGTTCAGACCGTCGACCAGCGAGTGGCGGCAGCCGTAGATGTTGTCGAACTTGCTCTTGGTGACCGAGTCGTTGACGTTGATGGCGGGGAAGAGGAGCGTGCCCGCTTCCATCATCTGATAGAGGCGATGGACGCCGGTCGTCGTCTCTTCGCTGACGCCGCGGATGGACGAAGCGAGGCGCGTCCAGCGCGACGTGTCCTTCGCGATCGACGCGTTGATGCAGTCGAGGAT
>JBOGTU010000014.1:0-11533 GCA_050695655.1 Chloroflexota bacterium
GCAAAAGACGTCATAGCTCTTTCGCCCGGGTAGCTGGCGTGTAATCGTCATGGGATGGGTCAGGTGGCGGATAAGTTCCTTTGGATGCCACTAATTGCAACCGGGCTGAAATCACAGTAGCAATATAGCGTCTGTAGACGAGTTCCAATCTTTGTTTTTGGTTCCTAACTATATTCCATGATGACAACGTTTGCCTGGCTTGAAGCGGTGTATTCACAGGCCGGGCAGTTCATTGGCTACATCCGTCCCGGCGCTACGTTCGACCCCTCAACCGGCCTGCTCACCCTGCACCTCTCGCTGGATGGGCTGCAAGGGACCCTCTTCCTCCCGGTGATCCTGCACGTCGCCTATGTGCAGAACTTTGATCCACTGGTCCACATCTACTCCGGCCCTACCGCGCAGGCCACGGACTTTGGCGTCGCGGCGCCGCAATTCACCACCTTCACCGTGGTCAGCCCTCAGGTGGCGCAGCGGCTGTACGTCTTCAATCCGGCAACCGGAAACTACGGCTGGATCGACGCGGCCGGTGTTGGACCGGCAGGCCCACCAACACGCTGGCATGTTGCGCGCAAGTGAACCAGGGGCGATGCGATCGCGGGGTGCCGCGGAGGCTTCCCGAACACCTCTCCTCAAGGCAGCGGGAGTAAGAGTGCCAGGGTCGAGCCTGTGGGGCGCGGTGCAGGTGCAAGGCGCAGGCGCTGATTGCGCCGCCGCTTCAGGTTGGGCCGGTTTGAGCGGTGGCCAGGCCAGATAGGCAGTGGACGCGCGAGCGGGGCTGGGTCGCAGAGGCGAGGACCAGGCCGCAGCCTACCTGGCCAGGCAGGGTTACCACATCATAGAAAGGAACTGGCGCACCTCATTTGGCGAGCTGGACATCGTCGCGAGCCAGGGCGAGACCTTGGTGGTGGTGGAGGTGCGCACCCGAACATCCGGCCGTGATGTCTCCCCCGAGGCATCCGTCACCGCGACCAAGCAACCTCGCGCGCCTGGGCGAGGCGTATATGGCGTACAAGCACTACGAAGGCGACTGGCGCATCAATGTCATTGCCATCGATCAGGAAAGCCTGCGCCATCTCGTGAGCGCTATCGAACAGTAGTCTCTTTGCCTGTGTTGTTGCGGGGGTCAGATTCGAACTGACGACGACGGCGGCCGTTCGCATAAGAGCGACCACTCAACGAGCGCCTCAACTTTCAGATCGAACTTCGCAGGACCCGTCCGATCCAGTGCCTAGGCCAACATTCGTCATCTTCCACAGATGCTCTCCCAGCCGGGAGAGAGGCATATTTTCGGGATTGGCAACGATCACCCAACACCTACCTCAACCTACCGGTCCTGTTCCTCTCCGACTGGGAGACGTGGAGGTGAGGGCGGTCCTGCTCAGAAGCGGCATGACGCCGCCAGCCCGCACCCAGCAGGCTCGCGTCGGCGCAGCTACTATGTAAGGTGGAATGTACAAAAATTCGGAGGCCCGCGAGCGCGTACTGGCATGTGTTCGCCAACAGGGCTCGGCCAGCGTCGCCGAGCTCGCCGGGGCGCTCGGCATTGTACAGGTGACCGCGCGGGAGCACCTCAAGGGGCTGGAGGACCAGGGCCTGCTGCGGAGCGAAGCTGAGCGCGGCGCGCTGGGCCGGCCACACCTGCGCTTCACGCTCACCGCCCAGGCCGAAGGGCTGCTGCCACAGCGCTATGCCGGCCTGGCCAGCGATGTTATCGGCAGCGTGGTGGCGCTGGCCGGCCTGCATGGCCTGGATCAGGTGCTGGATGCCGCGGCGGCTAAATACGCCTCGGAGCACGCCCCAGTGCCTGGCTGCGCCACGCTTGAGGATCGCGTGGCGCATGCCGCGCGCGTGCTGCGGGGCGAGAGTGGCGAGGTACAGCTGGAAGCGCGCCCCGGCGGGTACGGCATCAGCACCAGCATCTGCCCCTATGCCGCGATAGCGCGCCAGTTCGCTGGCGTGTGCCGCTACCACCTGCTGGTGATCTCCAAGCTGTGCCGCGCCGAGGTGACGCTGGAAGAGGCACTTCCCCACGGCCAGGGTCGCTGCCTCTTCGCCGTCACCGAGCCCGCCCGCCGCCCCTTCGGCGTGCGCCTGGTGAGCGACGGCCGCCAGAAGCCGTAGGGCGAAATAGTGCGCACTTTTCGACGCGCGGACCTGGTGCGCCAACCGCCGGATGGGAAGGGAGGGCTGCTCTCACTGCCCGGCTAGGGCGCGACGGCGGCGCACGCGGGGCAACATCCCGGCGCGCCGTACGATGGTTCACATCTGGCTGAGGTGGAACCATGACTGCATTTCGGGCGGGCAGCGGCTCGCTGCGCTACGAGTTGGTGGAGAACTGGGAGCAATTGCCCAAGGGTTGGGAGCATGGCGACGTGCCCGCGGCGGCTACCGACTCCGAGGGGCGAGTGTACGTGTTCGCGCGCAGCGAGCACCCGCTCACGGTGTACAGCCGTGACGGTGCCTTTCTCGGCTCGTGGGGCGAAGGCGAGTTCCCGCACCCGCACGGCATCTACATCGATCCCCAGGACCGCGTGTTCCTGGTGGACGATGGCGACCACACTGCGCGCGCCTACACGCGCGAGGGACGGCGCTTGCTCACGCTGGGCACACCTGGCGTGCCATCGAATACCGGTTACAGCGGCAGCACGGATTCGGTGCAGCACAGCGCCGGCCCGTTCAACCGCCCGACGAACGTGGTGCTGGGGCCCCAGGGCAACCTCTACGCCGCCGATGGCTACGGCAACGCCTGCGTGCACCAGTTCAACAGCGCCGGCCAGCTGCTGGGCTCCTGGGGCACGCCTGGCAGCCAGCCGGGCCAGTTCCGGCTGCCGCACGGGCTGTGGGTGCTGCCAACGGGCGAGGTGCTGGTGTGCGATCGCGAGAACGATCGCATCCAGGCCTTTGGGGCGGACGGCGCGTATCACTCGGAGTGGACCGGCTTCCACCGGCCGGCCGACATCTGCGTGGACGCCGAAGGCCGCATCTACGTGGCCGAGCTGGCCATTGCCGAGAAGTTGGAGGGCTGGGACCGGTGGCACCGGCGCCTGCCGGCGCAGGTGAGCATCTTCGACGCCGAGCACAACCTGCTGCTGCGCTGGGGCACGGAGGATGGCGGCGCGCCCGGCAGCTTCGTGGCCCCGCACGACATCTGGGTGGACAACCAGGGCGCGATCTATGTGGCCGAGGTCACCTACACCGGCGGCGTCCGCCACGGATACTACCCCGCCGGCACCCACGCCCTGCAGAAGTTCGCCCGCCTCTAAGGCGCTGCCCAACACTTCTCACCGAGCAACAACGCTGCGACGAGCCTGAGCGCCGCTATGTTGAAGGTTCTCGCGGCTCGGGCAACCTGACAGCCGTAATTTGCTACGACTTCTGACAAGAACGCTCCGCGATGGTTGGTGGTTTGCTTGCTGCCCTATTTCCTGTAAAGCGCCGCCACGTGTTCAGCCAACGTAGTCGCGCATGAGGGCGTCGAACTGCTCGCGGGTGGGGCGCAGATCCACCTCGGCCAGGTCCTTCAAGGGCCGCTGGGGCAAGTGCTCGCGCTCGCACAGGTCCTTCATCTCCGGATTCACGTACAGCAGGCCGGTGACGAACTCGCCTTTCTGGCGCGCTTCATGGATGAGCGTCATAGCGGCGATGCGATCCGTCGGGTCGTGCGCATCGGGCGCAATCTTGCGCAGCCGCAGGTGCGAACCATCGTGCAGGGTGACCTCGGTGCTGGTACCTTCCGGGTAATCCACCTCAATGTTCTCGAAGTAGGGAATGAAGTCGAGGTCCTGCAGCTCGATGTCGTGCTCTTTCACGTAGGCGTAACTCTTGGTGGACCCGGCGTGATCGTTGAAGGTGACGCAGGGGCTGATGATGTCCAGGATGGCGGTGCCGCCGTGCGAAAGTGCCGCCTTCAACAGTGGAACCACCTGCTTGCTGTCGCCCGAGAAGGAGCGCGCCACGAACGAGGCGCCCAGCTCGATGGCCATGCCGCACACGTCGATGGTCTCGAACTCGTTGGGTTTACCGCCCTTCTGCACGGAGCCGAGGTCGGCGGTGGCGGAGAACTGGCCCTTGGTGAGCCCGTACACGCCGTTGTTCTCGCAGATGTACACCATGTTCAGGTTGCGGCGAATGAGGTGCGCATACTGCCCCAGGCCGATGGAGGCGGTGTCGCCATCACCGCTCACGCCCACCACCATGAGCTCCCGGTTGGCCAGCTTGGCGCCGGTGGAAAGCGACGGCATGCGGCCGTGCACGCCGTTGAAGCCGTGCGACTGGCTCACGAAGTAGGTGGGCGCCTTGGACGAGCAGCCGATGCCGCTCATCTTGGCCAGCTTGTGCGGCTCTACCCCGTACTCCCAGAAGGCGCGGACGATGTGATTGGTGATGGCGTTGTGCCCGCAACCGGCGCACAGCGTGGTGGCGGCGCCCTTGTACGCATCGCGCGTGAGCTGCACGCGGTTCAGGTTGGCCGCCGGAGCTGGCCGCTGAGGGGTGTCGATCATGGTGCTCTCTCCTCCTACTCGATTCCCGCGGTCACCACGGGGACCGGTGGGGCCTTGGTGAATTCATCCGCCCTGGCTTGGCCTTCGGCCACCAGAATGGGCCCCATGACGGCCACGGCGGGAATGGGCGTGCCGTCGAAGTGCCGCACGGAGACGAGGTGATCCTCCTCCGGCTTGAGCTCCAGGCGCAGGATGTTGAACAGCTGGCGGTCGCGGTTCTGGTCCACAACGTACACGCGCTTGTGATTGCGAACGAAGCGCCGCGCCTCTTCGGTGAACGGCAGCGCCCGCACCCGGATGTAATCCGTCTCCAGCCCGCGCGCGGCCATAGCCTCGCGAGCCTCCACCACGGCGTGATGGCTGGTGCCGTAGGCCAGGATGGCCACGTCACGCCCGTGGTCCTCGATGATGGCCGGCGGCACCAGGCCGCGGGCGGTTTCGTACTTCTTGCCGATGCGCTCCAGCACGCGCTCCCACACCTCGGGCAGCTCGCTGTACTTGGCGTCCTCATCGTGGCCGGTGCCGCGGGTGAAGTAGGCCGCGGCGGGATGGTTCGTGCCCGGCAGCGTGCGGAAGGGGATGCCGTCGCCATCCACATCGCGGTAGCGGCCCCAGTCGCCCTTCAGCCGCTCCAGGTCCTCCGCGGTCAGCACCTTGCCGCGGTCGTAGGGCTTGTCGGGATACGTGAACGGGTCGGACATCCACAGGTTCATGCCCAGATCCAGGTCGCTCAGCACGAAGACCGGGCCTTGCAGCCGCTCCGCCAGGTCGAACGCGGCCTGGCCAAACTCGTACGCCTCCTCCACGGTGGCGGGCAGCAGCAGCGGGTGCTTGGTGTCGCCATGTGAGAGGGTGTGGGCGAAGCTGATGTCGCCCTGCGCGGTACGGGTGGGCAGGCCCGTGGAGGGGCCCATGCGCTGCACATCGCAGATGACGATGGGGATTTCGGCGAAGTAGGCCAGGCCGGTGAACTCGGCCATGAGCGAAATGCCGGGGCCGGAAGTGGAGGTCATGGCGCGCGCGCCCGCCCAACCGGCGCCCACGGCCATGCCCACGGCGGCCAGCTCATCCTCGGCCTGGATGATGGCCATCTTCCTCTCACCGGTTTTGGGGTCCACCCGGTAACGGTTGGCAAAGGTCTCCAGGTAATCGCACACGCTGGAGGAGGGGGTGATGGGATACCAGGCCGCCACAGTGCAGCCGCCCATGAGCACACCCAGCGCCAGCGCCTGGTTGCCTTCGAGCAGCATCTTGCCCTCTACCCGGCCGGACATCGGCCGCACACGGAAGGGATCGGTTTTGGTGTAGTGCTCCACGCAGTAGTCCCAGCCCAGCCGGACGGAGGTCATGTTCAATTCCACGGCCGAGGGCTTGCGCTTGAACTGCTGGCGCAGCGCGCTCTCGATCTCGTCCAGCGGGATTTCGAGCACCCAGGCCACGGAGCCGACGTAGATCATGTTGCTGAGGTACTTGCGCAGGTCGGCGTTCTCGATGTTGTCGCGGCCCAGCTTGTGAAACGGCACGGCGTAGTACGAAAGGTCGTCGCGCTTGGTGGGGCCAGCCACGGGATAATTCGCCTCGTGGATCACCGCCCCGCCGGAGCGCAGGCCCTGCACATCGCGCTGCCAGGTGGTGGGGTTCAACGCCAGCAGCACATCCGCCGCGCCGGCCGGGCACTGGTAGCCCTGGGGTGAGATGCGGATGTTGAACCAGGTCGGCAGCCCCTCGATATTGGAGGGGAACACGTTTTTGGGCGCCACCGGAATGCCCATGGCGAACAGCGCCCGGGTGATCACCAGGTTGGACGACTGGCTGCCGGTGCCGTTGACCGTGGCCGCCTGAAACGTGAAATTGTTGACCACCGGCTTCAGCTGGCTGGCCGGCCTTTCCTGTACTGCAAGCATGCGCTACACCTTCGTTCATCTCGCCCAGCGAGCACTGGTGGTTGTGCCACAACCGCCGGTTAAGTTTGGCAGTGCTGATGACGGCCGGCAACAAGGATATGCGTATAGGATTAATAAGTCCGCATGAATAAAAGACGGCCACGGCCCCAGCCTGCTCTGGTTGGTGAGTCAGACTCTGCCGCACGCTGATGGAACTGGTGCAGCTGCGCTACTTCCTCGCGGTGGCCCAGCACCTCAGCTTCACGCGGGCGGCGGAGTCGCTGCCGGTGTCGCAGCCCTCGCTCACCACGCACATTCATAAGCTGGAGCGCGAGCTGGGTGTGGAGCTGTTCACCCGCACAACCCGCCGGGTGCAGCTTACGCCGGCAGGCGAAGATTTTGTGCACGCTGCCCAGAACATCCTGCACCAGGTGGAGGCGGCAGCGATCGAAATGCAGGAGTTCTCCGGCCTCAAGCGGGGCAAAGTGGTGCTCGGCACCATCCCCACCGTGGGCGCCTTCAGCCTGCCGCCGCTGCTGGCCCGGTTTCACCGCCGCTTCCCCGGCATTGAGCTGAGCTTGCAGGAGGATGGGACGGACGTGCTGCTGGAGCTGTTGCTGGAGGAGGCCATCGACCTGGCCGTGGTGACCGCGCCCGAGGCGCACCCCTCGGGCGCGCTGGAGCAGCGCTGCCTGGTGGTGGACGAGCTGGTGCTGCTGGTGCCAGGCGACCACTCGCTGGCACGGCGCGAATCCGTGGCACTGAGGGAGCTGGCGGACGAGCGCTTCGTGCTGTTCAAGTCCGGCTATGGCTTGCGGCGCATTGTGCTGGATGCCTGCCGGGAGGCTGGCTTTCAGCCCACCATCGCGCTGGACAGCAGCCAGCGGGAAACCATTTACGGCATGGTGGAGGAGGGTTTCGGCGTGGCCCTCATGCCGCTGTCGGGCCTGCAGCGCGGCTCCCGCACCTGGCAGGCGGTGCGGCTGAGCCAGCCGCACGTGGCGCGCGAGCTCTCGCTGGCCTGGAAATCGGCCCGGCGGGAGCCAGAGGCCGCGCGCGCCCTGCGGGAGTTCCTCCTCGGCGAGTTCCCCGCGACCACGCCGGCCGTCCCAATACAGTGACACTCCGCGGGGGCTGAAGCCGGCGTGCGTCGTCTGAGTCGGCCGGACGTGCGCAGACGAAGAGGTGCTCGTGGTCGCGTTGAACAGCGAGATGCAACACATCCC
Source organism: Chloroflexota bacterium (assembly GCA_050695655.1). GTDB lineage: Bacteria > Chloroflexota > JAJPGV01 > JAJPGV01 > JAJPGV01 > DATKQD01. Next base: position 7,612 of record JBOGTU010000014.1, read on the forward strand.
AGCCCGCGGCCCCGTAGAGAACCGGGTCAGTGCTCGTGCGCCCAGTGGGAACCAGCTCCCGCGGGCTCGATCCAACGCCTGCCGCGCTTCAGCCGAATAGCGTCCCAGCGCTTGCCTGGTTACGTCGGTTTCGGAGGCCACCAGCCGCTTCGGCCATGCCCCCGCGGCCGCCTCCAACTCGGCGCCAGCCTTTTCGTTATCGTACGTCGTGGCAGCGGGCCTGGCTGCAGGCCGGCGAATTTACCAGCCTTCAAGGCCGCTGGAAGAACGGTGGCTACAATGTAGTCATGCCGCATCCGCTGTCGGTTCGTTTCCATCAACCGGACATCGGCGCCCGCCTCAAATCTGAGGCGGGCCTCCGCCGAATGTCGTCCTCCGCGTTGGCAGAGGAACTCATTGAGGAGGGATTACGGATGCGCCGGCATCCGTCGATTGTCTTCCGCGATGGAGCAACAGGCCGGCGCGCAGGTTTGGTGGCGGGGCCCGATGTGTGGGAAGTGGTTGTGGCCCTGGTGGGCGGCGATGTGCCGCCGGACCAACGAGAGGTCCGCGCCGTGGAGGTTTTGGGCCTTCGTCGCGACCAGATCGACGCCGCCCTCGACTATTACGCCAGTTTTCCCAATGAAATAGACGCGGAGATTGCGGCAAACCAAGCGGCAGCGGCGCAAGGTGAAGCGCTTTGGCGCCGTCGGCAGCAGCTGATGGCGGGGTGAAGCTGCTCCTTGACGTGCACCACTCTCCACTTGTCGCTGCGCGCTTACGCGCTGCCGGGCACGACGTGCTGGCAGCCGCCAGCGATCCGCGGCTGGCGTCACTCACCGACGATCAGTTGCTCCGTGAAGCCACCGTTGAAGGCCGCGCCGTCGTGACTGAGAACGCGAAGGATTTCGACAGAATCGCGCGCACCTGGGCCGCGGCGGGTGAGCACCACGCCGGTATCATCTTCACTTCGCCGCACCGCTTCCCCCGCGCCCGCGGTACTTACCAGGCGGCTTTGGCAGCCGCGCTCGAAGACGTGCTCCTCCGGCAGGACCCCACCCAAGCAGATTGGGTACACTGGCTCGACGATCCAGCTGTCTGACCCGCCCGGCCGGTCCTTCCGAATGTCCCGCGGCAGAATCCGGGTCGCTCGAACATGCTCGAGCGACCCAGAGGACACCCGAGAAAGCCCGGGCTTTAGGGCGTCGCATTCCCGGCTGGCGTGACTGGCCAACACCTGCTCGCGTCTGGGCACAAGATGAGGCCGTGGATGATGAGGTGCACATGATGCTCATCTCGCTGGTACTCTCTACCTGTACGACTGTGCAGCATAGTAAACGCCGCGTGCTCGCCAGGCTGCGAGCTACGTGGCTTTCAGCCCCATGAAACGCTGGGGCAGCGGGGACGATGGCAGCACCGGCCTGTTTGGTCATGGCCGCGTACCTAAGGATTCGCTGCGCACGGAGACGTACGGCGCCATCGACGAAGCCACTTCATGCCTGGGGGTAGCCAAGTGCGCCGGCGTGGCCGACCGCGCGCGCGAGATGGTGGAGCAGGTGCAGCGCGACCTGTACGTGCTGATGGGCGAGCTGGCCAGCACAAGCGAGTACCGCGCCAAGCTGCCGGCCGTTATCGACGCTGAACAGTGTGCCCGGCTGGACGCTTTTTGCGCCGAGATCGAGCAGCACTTGAGCCTGCCCAACCAGTTCCTGCTGCCCGGCGGCTGCGCAGCCTCGGCCCAGCTGGACCTGGCCCGCGCCACCGTGCGCCGCGCCGAACGCGCCTGCGTGCGCCTCTTCCGCGAAGGCGGCGCCACAGCCAGCGATAGCGCCCTGCGCTACCTGAACCGCCTCTCCACGCTGCTCTACCTGCTCGCCCGCGCCGAAGATGCCCGCGCCGGCGTGCTGCCCAGCCTCACCAAGCCCGCCCACTGACCGCCAGGTCGCCCAGCAAGGCGAACCCATACTTTTCCAGGAGCGCTTCGAGCCGAACTCGATCGAAAAAGCTGTCGCACTCGCCGGCGCTGACGACCGCATCCGAAGCTCTGTCGAACAGCGCGACAGAGCGAAGGCTGGGATCATGCCGCGCACCGTAGAGGATGCCGTCGACCTGACGGGGGTGGCCGTGGACACCGAGCGCCCAACGCTGCGACAGGTCATAGTCGTCGCCCTTGCAGATGCGGTCATCGGCGCCAATTCGGGCCAGGCCCGGACCTGTGAGGTCTGCCAGGACCAAACGACGGACCGTCTCGATGTCCAACACATGGACGCCAGTGAGGGCCTTGACCGATACGAGGTTCTTGCCGGTGCTTGATCCGAACTTCTCAATGAACGCACAGTCAAGCGAAGCGCCGAGGTAGAGCACCAAGAATTCATGGTTAGGTGCGTTGAAGCGATAGAAGCTGTCGCGAAAGACGGGCTGGTCGACAGTCAGATTCTCTACCCGAAAGAAGTGCGTGGCGGGCGAGATCGTGGCCACGACGATGTCTCGGGCGTCGAGATCTGGCGGCGCATCGGGGTGTTGGGCGGGACTGGCCGTTACCGTCCGCCCTGTTCCCCTGCACTTGCGGCCACCTTGCGTACGCGGTCGGTGTCACCATCTCGCAGCGCCTGGAGCGGGGTCCGCCCGCCGAGCCCAGGTAATGCGCCCAGGAAGAAGATGAGGCTCATCCAGGGGTCGAGGCCAGCCTCCCGCAGTTCACCAAGCGTCGCCTCAAATCCACGCAGCATGCCGTCGTTGGCGCTGAACTGCCAGACCGGGAAGAGAAAGCCGCGGCGGCCAGCCTCGACTGCGAGCAGCCGGCCGGCCTTCCGACGATTGTCTACAGCCTGTCGACTCGTCAAGTGCAGAACGTCTTTGACCGCATCTGCCGTGATGACACCGCCCTCGGCGGTCAACAGCTCATCGCGAGCAACTACGCCACGGAGCAGGGCTCTCGCGAATGGCTGATCGTCAAGTAACGGTGCGTTGGTTGCCTGCAACAGCGTGACCAATGAGCCGATGTCCGAGGCTTTTCCAACGGCTTCGAGCGCAGCCCCGTGAGGAACTCCTCGCATGATGGCATCGATCGCCCGAAGGGCTCGGGCGACGACAGGACGCATCGTCGCGTCCTGGATGGATAGCAGCCTCAGGAGGGGCTCCTGGATGTCCGCGGACGCTTCCCTGGTTGCCTTTGTCAGGGTTTCGACATCCTGGCTGTTCATTGCTGTCTCCTCGGCAAATGGACTAACCATATCCTATCAGTTAGGCATATAGTTCACCAAATTTCCAACGCCCTCAGCTCTGCCGAGGGCCGATAAGCCCGGAGTTGCTCAGTCGACGCTTTCGAGGGACGTGTGGATTCGTCGCGCGTTCAGTCCGCATCCATGCCCAGGGCGCCGCGCTCGCGAGCAGGGGACAGCCATAGCGGCAGCGACACGCCGAGAGGTCGCAGCCGCGCAGCCAGCCAGGCGAGGATGAGCGCCCAGCCCTCCACGGCCAGGATGGTCGCCGGCAAAATCACCTCCAGCCGCAGGCGGAACAGCGTGCCGAAATTGCTGACGGCAAAGCCCAGCGCGAAGCCCAGCAGCACCACGAATACCGCCAGCGCGATCCGCATCGCCGTTGGCCGGACCACCGCGTGCACCACGCCGACCGTTAGGCCCGGCAGGAGCAGCCACAGCAGCAGCGCATCCAGCGCCGAGAGGTAGCGCGCGGCGCCCGTGGACCCGCCAGGATGCAGCCACAGGTTGGGTGTGGGATTCAGGAAGGTCAGCTCCAACGCCCGTGGCGCGTAAGCGAGGACCTCCAGGCAGCTGTGAAACTGGAGCGTGCTGTCAATCAGCGACGCTCCGCCGGAGTTGTCGAAGCCGGTACGCGCATCCAACAATGGCCTGAGAATCGCACACGGATTTGACGTCAGCCTCACGGTTGGCGGTGGTGGTGGCACCGTTGATCCTCCGCC
>JBOGTU010000015.1:0-17458 GCA_050695655.1 Chloroflexota bacterium
GCCGCGGCATGCCAGGGTAGGCATTGCGCGGCAGCAGACTCAGCATCACTGGGTCGCCCTCTTTGACATAGGTCACGTCGCGCCCCGCGGCGGCCACGTAGCCGGTGGACTCGTGGCCAAGCAGCCCCGGCCGAGTCTGCTTGGCGTTGTGCAGGCGGTGCAGCTGGGAGTGGCACACCCCGCTTGCCACTTGCTTCACAATCACCTGCGTGGGGCCAGGATCGGGCAGCTCCACGGTGTCGACAATCATGGGCCGACCGTATTCGATGTCGATAGCAGCGGCGGCTTGGAACGGCATGGGCGCGATCTCCTTTTCGCCGGCGGCCGTGCTGGGCCGCCCAGCGCGCTCATCCTACACCCAGGTGCTCTATGCTTCTCGACCATGAACGTGAACGCGACAGCCACGCCAAGTGTCAACCTGCCGCGGGGGCCGCGCTGATGGCCAAGTACACCGTGCTGTACACCGACCGGGGTGACTACGGGCGCGCCTTTGACCTGGAGGAGCCGATTTACGCTGAGATCGACGCGGCCATTGTGGACGCTCGGCTGAATCACAATGCCATCGACCGCGCCGAGTACGCCCGGCTGCTGGGGGCGGCGGATGCGCTGATCTGCTTTCGCGTGCCGGTGGACCGCCAGGCGCTGGATGCCGCGCCGCGGCTGAAGGTGGCCGTGCGCGCCGGCGTGGGCTACGAGAACTTCGATCTGAAGGCCTTTGCCGAGCGTGGCATCCCCGCCTGCAACGTGCCCGATTACGGCAGCGAAGAGGTGGCGTTGCACGCGCTTTCGTCGTTGCTGGCGCTTCGCCGCCGCGTGGTGTTCTTCGATCAGATGCTGCGCCAGGGCAAGTGGCGCGGCTGGCCGGGCGCGTTGCCGATCCACAGGCTGTCGCGGCAGACCGCCGGCATCATCGGCCTGGGGCGCATTGGGCAGGCCTTCGCCAGCCGCGCCAAAGCGCTGTTCGGCACGGTGCTGGCCTGCGATCCCTACGTGGACGCGCAGACGTTCAGCGCGGCGGGCGTGGAACGCGTGGCGCTGGATGAGCTGCTGGCCCGCTCCGACGCGGTGACGTTGCACGTGCCCCTCACCAGGGAGACGCACCACCTCATTGGCGCACGCGAGCTGGCGCTCATGAAACCCAGCGCCGTCCTGGCGAACACCTCGCGCGGCCTGGTGCTGGACCAGCTGGCGCTGGCCGAGGCGCTGCGGCAGGGCAAGCTGGAGGGCGCCGCGTGCGACGTGTGGGAGCTCGAGCCGGCGGACCTGCAGCACCCGCTGCTGACCTGCGCCAACTTCATCGCCTCGCCCCACATCGCCGGCAATTCGGCTGAGGGCGAAGCCGACAATCGCATCAAGCAGGCGCAAGAGGTGGTGCGCGTTCTCACCGGGCACGCACCCCGCAACCAGGTGTTCGAATAGGGCAACTGACGGGGACGATAGCCTCAAGCTGCTAGACTGGGCGGCAGGGTACCTGGCAAGTGGAGCATTCGGACACCGCTGACGCGCTGATCGCCCGGATGCTGTTCGTCAGCCCGCGGCCTGCCCAACGCGAAGGGCCGGACTACGATCTCGTCGCCACGCGTGCCTTCAACGCCTCGCTGCTGTTCTCGGCCACGCGCTGCACCCTGATGTACGTGGTGCTGCCCTTCCTGCTGCCCTGGCTGGGCATTGTGGGCAAGGTACCCGTGCTGGTGCTGATGGCCTGCGACCTGATCGCGCTCTCCGGCATCGTGTTCAGCCTGCGGCGGCTGTGGCGGCTGCGGTCGCCCCGGCGCTGGCAGTATCTGCCGCTGGCCTGCGGTGCAGTGTTCGTGATGGCCACGTTCCTCATCTCAGATCTGCTGGCCGCCGCGCACTGAGATCCGTCAAATTCCACCAAACTTGAAGGGAAGAGAGCATGCCACGCATCAAACCGTTGACCCCCGAAGAAGCCAGCCCGGACATTCGCGGCCGCCTGGAGGGCGGCACCCGCGCCTTCGGCGAGCCGCTGGTGCCCACCGGCATCCAGGCCTACTGCCCACCCATCCTCATCGCCAGTGGCGAGCTGGGCCAGGCGCCGGGCCGCAGCGGTCTGCTGCCGGCGCTCATTCGCTCGCTGGTGTGCCTGCGCGCGGCGCAAATGGCCGGCTGCCCCTTTTGAATGGACACCAATGCTGTCGGGAGCAGCAAAGGGGGCGCCTCGGCCGAGAAGATCGCCGCGGTCGCCACATTCCGCGAGAGCAGCCTCTTCAGCGCTGACGAAAAGGCCGCGCTCGCATTTGCCGAAGGCATGACCGTGACGCCGGTCAATGTGACGGACGAGGTGTTTCAGGAGGCCGCGAAGCACTTCTCCACCGCCCAGCTGGTGGAGCTGGCGGGCACGGCCGCCATGGAGAACTATCGAGCGCGCTTCAACCGTTCGTTTCTGGTGGAGTCCCAGGGCTTTTACGAGCGTCAGAGGCCGGGCTGAGCACTTCCACACTGCCGCTGCCCCACTCGGAGAGGATGGCCCGCGCCCGAAGCACACCCGCTTCGTCCAGCGCGCGGGCACGCACCACGTAGCCACCCTCGGCCGGCTGGGGCTGATCCCTCGGCCAGAACATGTAGGCGACCATGCCGCCTACCAGCATCCCCACCAGCCCGCTGCCCACCAGTTCGCCGGCCAGCACCGCCAGGCGGCCGGGAATGCCCAGGGGCAGGTGCGCGGCGTGATAGATGGGTGTCATGGCGCCCAGGGTGACCAGAAGCACCACAATGCCACCCATGATGGTGCCGGCAAACGCGCCGATGAGCGCGTGCAACCGGATCATCATCCGCTGCACGTGCCGGCTGTACGCCGGCGGCTGCACCCTGGGATGGGGGAAGCCTGCTCGCCGTAGCGCCTGCACCGCCGCCGCCGCGCCCTCCGCGTTCGGCACCTGCGCCACTACGACTGCTTCTGCCAACCTGATCACACCTCGCCCCAGCAGTGTAATCCGAAGGCCAGCGGGCCGTCCGCGGTTCACTTTCAGCACGTTTCCGGTTCCAGGTTCCACCTTGACACCAACGTGAATGTTTGGGTACCATGACCCTAGGTGCAGAATGTCCTTAGCGACTCCAGCGCCTCAGGTCGTGAGCGTACACCGTGGCGAGGCACATGGCGCGTGGCGGCTTCTGCAAATCGGTTAAGTCAGGACAGGCCCCTGTGAAGACACTGCTCCGCATCTGGCCCTTCTTCAACTCGTACCGGCTGCTTATGGTCGTCGCCTTCGTGGCGGTGATCGCACAGTCCCTCTTCACGTTGGTGGTGCCATCGCTCACCGGGTTGGCGGTGGACCAAGGCGTGGTGACGCACAACGTGAATGAGCTGATCTTCCTCAGCGGGTTGATCCTGCTGTTCAGCTTCCTGCGCGGCCTGGCTACGTTTCTGCAGTTCTACCTGGGTGAGAATGCCGCCCAGGGTGTGAGCTACCAGCTTCGCAAGACGGTGTACGCGCACATACAATCGCTCTCTTTCGGCTTCCACGATCACGCGCAAACGGGTGAGCTGCTGGCGCACGGCACGTCCGACGTGGAGCAGCTGCGCAACTTCACCGGGCGCGGCCTGCTGATGATCTTCAACCTCACCCTGCTCATGCTGGGCGTGACCGTGGCCCTGCTGAAGATGGACTGGCGGCTGGCCGCGCTCTCGGTGCTCGTGCTGCCGGCCATCTACTGGCGAGCCGCGCGCTTCAGCCTCACCATCCGGCCCATGTACCGAATCGTGCAGGACCAGATTGCCCGGCTGGCAACCGTGATCCAGGACAACGCCGCCGGCATGCGCGTGGTGAAGGCCTTCGGCCACGAGCTGGAAGAGATCGCCCATTTTGACAAAGAGAACGCGGCGCTGTACGACGGCTACCTCGATTCCACGCGGCAGACAGCCTTCAACACGCCCCTCCTGCAGCTCATGTCCAACGTGAGCACACTCACCATGCTGTGGGTCGCCGGCTATCTGGTGATCGTGCACGCCATCACACCGGGCGAGCTGGTGGCGTTTTACGCCTACCTGCTGCAGCTGGTGGGGCCCGTGGCGCGCGGCGGCTTCCTCATGGCCATGGCCGCGCGCGCGGCCGCATCGTCCGAGCGCATCATGGAGATTCTGGATGCACCCATCGCCGTGGCCAATCGCCAAGACGCCGAAGAGCTGCCGCCCATCGACGGGCGGGTCGAGTTTCAGGATGTGAGCTGCGCCTACCACCCTGGCCGGCCGGTTCTGGAGCACGTGAGCTTTGCCGTTGAGCCGGACCACATGGTGGCCCTGGTCGGCGCAACGGGCTCCGGCAAAACCACCGTTGCCAACCTGCTGCCCCGCTTCTACGACGTGAGCGAGGGCCGCCTGCTGATCGATGGGCGCGACGTGCGGGACGTGGAGCTCACCTCGCTGCGCAAGCAGGTGGGCGTGGTGATGCAGGAGACCACCCTCTTCACTGGCACCATTCGCGACAACATCACCTTCGGCCGGCCTGGCGTGGATGAAGACGCGATTCACCGCGCGGCCAGGGCGGCACGGGCCGACGAGTTCATCGACCGCCTGCCCGATGGGTACGACACCGTTGTTGGCGAGCGGGGCGCCTCGCTTTCCGGCGGGCAGAAGCAGCGCGTGGCCATTGCCCGCGCCCTGATCATGGACCCACGGCTGTTGATCCTGGATGAGTTCACCTCGGCCGTGGATGTGGAAACCGAGCGCCTCATTCGCGCGGCGCTGCTGGAGCTGATGCGCGGCCGAACCACCTTCGTGATCGCGCACCGCCTCTCCACCGTGCGCGCGGCGGACAGCATCCTGGTGCTCTCCCGCGGGCGCTTGGTGGCGTCCGGCACACACGACCAGCTGCTGGAGACGAGCCCCGTCTACCGTGATATTCACGCCAGCCAGCTCAGCAGCACGACGGATGACGCTGAACCCGGCGGCGTGGGGGCTGAGGCCGAGCTGGCCGCTGAGGTGGCTCGATGATCGCCGGCGCCGGCATGGGCATGGGTGGCGGCGGCATGGGCGGCGGCGGTGGAATGGGCGGTGGCGTGGGCCCCGGCTTCCTTCGGGATATGGCCGATGTGGACGGCCTGGTGTATGACCCGCAAACCGCCAAGCGCGCCTTCGCCTACCTGACGCCGTTCAAACGGCAGGTAGTCCTGGCACTGCTGATGACCGTGGCCGCGGCGGCGCTCACGGCCGTGGCGCCCATCCTCACCAAGGTCGCCATCGATTCCTACATCCTCAAGGGCGACATCCCCGGCATGACCCAGATCATGGCGCTGGCTCTGGTGATCTATGTGGCCAGCTTTGGCGCAAGCTGGGCGCAGCTGTTCATCATCACCAAGGTCGGGCAGGACATGCTGCAGAACATGCGGGGCGAGATCTTTCGCCACCTGCAGAAGCTGCCACTGGCGTACTTTGACCGCGTGCCCAGCGGCGTGGTGGTGTCACGCGTCATCAACGACGTGCAGACCATCAACGACCTGCTCAGCAATGGCACCGTCTCCGCCCTCAGCGATTTCCTCACGCTGGTGTTCACCGTCGTGCTGATGCTGGCGCTGGACTTTCGGCTCGCCCTGGTGACGTTCTGCGTGATCCCCATCATGGCCGTGGCACTGCGCATCTTCATGCAGAAGGCCAAGCTGGCGTACCGCGAAACGCGCATCACCGTGGCCGCGCTCACGGGGGACCTGGCGGAGTCGATCGCCGGCGTACGCGTGATTCAGGCCTTCGCGCGGGAGCGGGAAAGCCAGGAGCAGTTCAACACCATCAACAATCAGAACCGCATCACCAACATTCGCGCCAACACCCTGGCATCGGCGCTGCAGCCGGTGATCGAGCTGAACAATGCCATGGCCACCGTGGCGGTCATTGCCTTCGGCGGCTGGCTGATCGTGCACAACAGCTCCACGCTGGGCATCCTCGTGGCCTTTTTGGCCTACATCACGCGCTTCTTCCAGCCGATTCGCACGCTCACCCAGTTCTACAACCAGGTGCAGTCCGCCAGCGCCGGCGCCGAGAAGGTGTTTGAGCTGCTGGATGAGCCCATCACCCTGCACGAAGCGGAGCACCCGGTGAGCCTGGACCACGTGGAGGGCGACGTCGAGTTTCAGGACGTGTCGTTCTCATACGGACGCGAGCCAGTGTTGCAGCACGTGAGCTTCCACGCCGCGCCCGGGCAGATGATCGCCATGGTCGGTCATACTGGCGCCGGCAAAACCACCGTCGCCAGCCTGCTGGCGCGCTTCTACGACCCCGTGGGAGGTACGGTGCTGCTGGATGGGCACGACCTGCGGGAGCTCTCCTTTAAGACGTTGCGCAGCGGCATTGGGCTGGTGCTGCAGGACAATTTCATGTTCTCCGGAACCATCGCCGACAACATTCGCTACAGCCGCATGACGGCCGCGCGGGAGGAGGTCGAGGCCGCCGCGCGCATCGCCAACGCGGACGGGTTCATCCAGCGGCTGCCGCTGGGCTACGACACCATGGTTATGGAGCGCGCCGCCAACCTCTCGCTCGGGCAGCGCCAGCTCATCGCCATCGCCCGTGCCGTGCTGGCAGACCCGCGCGTGCTGATCCTGGACGAGGCAACCTCGAACATCGACTCCCAGACCGAGGCCATTGTGCAGGCCGGGCTGCAGCGCCTACGCACGGGCCGAACGTCGCTCGTGATCGCGCACCGCCTCTCTACCGTGCGCGCGGCGGATGAGGTGCTGGTGCTGGATGGCGGCGAGATCATCGAACGAGGCCGTCACGAGGAGCTCATCGAAGCGCACGGCTTCTACTATCACCTCCACCAACAGCAGTTCGCTGACACGCCCCTGGCCGGCGCCAGGACTGGAAGTGTGGCCGCGAAGCCATAGCGGCCCCCGCGGCAGCCACTTCGAGTTAACAGACGCTCCTGGGCAACCCACCCAGCCGCCGCGAAATGTTTCCGGCCAAACATCTAGCGGCTGACTGGCGCGTACACCTGGGTGCTGGAAATGCTGGCGTGGCCCAGCAGCTGCTGCACGGTTTTGAGGTCGTTCCCGGCCCGCAGCCGATGGGTGGCAAAGGAGTGCCGCAGCACGTGGGGTGTGATGGCGGAGCTGATGCCGGCTTTGTCCGCGTAGCCCTTGATGATGAGCCAGAAGCCCTGGCGGGTCAGCCGCACCCCATGATGGTTGAGGAACAGCGCACCCCGGTCAGCCTGGCCCTTCAGCAGGGCTGCCCGTCCTCGGGCCAAATACACCCGCAGCGCCGCCAGGCTGGTGGGCGAGGTGGGGAGCGTCCGCGTGCGTTCGCCCCGGCCGCGGCACTCCACCAGGCCCTGTTCCAGGTCCACATTCGCCACATCCAGCGACATCAGTTCGGTGACGCGCATGCCCGTGGCATAGAGAAGCTCCAGCATGGCCTTGTCCCGCAGCGACATGGGATGGGTTGACCTGGGCTGCTGCAGCAGGCGCTCCACCTCCTCCACCGAGATGAAGCGCGGCGCAAATTTGTTGACTTTTGGTGCCCGCAGTGAGGCGGCGGGATCCTCGTTGATCGTCCCCTGCGCCTGCAGGTAGCGGAAGTACGACTTCACCGCCGCCATACGCCGGGCGATGGTGGAGGGAGCGTACTCGCGCTCCCGCAGGTAGGACATGAAGCTGACGATGGTGGACTTGTCCATGCTGCCATCCAGCTGGCCGGCGTGCGATTCTAAAAACTCAGCGAACTGGTTCAGGTCGTTCTTATACGCGGCCAGCGTATTGGGCGCAAAGCTCTTTTCCTGGCTGACGAACTCTACGAAGGCATCGATCGTGGCGCGCATCGACTAAGCGGCGGGCTGCGCTGCCATGAAGGGCCGCTGCCCGGCCAGAAAGAGCTGCGCCCACAGCACCGCGGCCACGGTTTTGGCATCAACGATCTGGCCCCGCTCCACCATGGCCAGTGCCTGTGCGACCGGCATAGGCAGCACTTCGATGTCCTCGTCCTCCTCGTTGGCAGCACTGCCAGCCAGCAGCTCGCGCGCAAGAAAGAGGTGCATCAACTCCGTGCAGAAGCCCACGGCCGTGTAAAAGGAGCAGATCGGCTGCAACTGGCCGGCAGCGTAGCCCGTCTCCTCGGCCAGCTCGCGCCGCGCACAATCGGCTGGCGGCTCGCCTTTCCCCAGGGTGCCGGCGGGAATCTCCAGCGTCAGCATCTCCGCGGCCTTGCGGTACTGGCGCACCAGCACCAGCTCATCGCCGACCGTGAGGGCCACTATGCCCACGGCGCCGGGGTGCTGCACAATTTCGCGGCTGGCTGTCCGCCCGTTGTCTAACGCAACTTCGTCTACTCGGAGGGTGAGCAGCCGCCCTTCGAACACCGTGCGGGAGGCCACGGTCCGCTCTGCCATACTCCGCGCAGTATACCCGCCGCGGTCCCCCAAAATTCCCCCTCTCAAGCCCTTGACTACCTGTCCACTTGTGCAGTATGGTTAGCGCCGTACTACTCCACAGCACACGCAAGGAGATGCAGGTGGCCGAGGCAGAGAGCATTCGAGCCCGCGCGGTGGATACGGCGATCACGCAGATCGAGAAGGTGTTCGGCAAGGGCGCCATCATGCGCCTAGGCGAGGCTGCCGCCAACAGCAGCGTCACGGTCATTCCCACCGGTTCCATTGCCCTGGACATGGCGCTGGGCGTTGGTGGCGTGCCCCGTGGCCGCATCACCGAGGTGTTCGGCCCCGAATCGTCCGGCAAAACCACGCTGGCTCAGCACATCATCGCCGAGGCGCAACGCGCCGGCGGCATCGCCGCGATCATCGATGCCGAACACGCCTTGGACCCGATGTACGCCGGCCAGTGCGGCGTAAAGGTGGCGGACTTGCTGGTTTCCCAGCCGGACACCGGCGAGCAAGCGCTCGAGATCACCGACATGCTGGTGCGCAGCAACGGCGTGGACGTGGTGGTGATCGACTCCGTGGCCGCCCTTGTGCCCAAAGCCGAGATCGAAGGGGAGATGGGCGATTCTTTCGTGGGCCTGCAGGCGCGGCTCATGTCCCAGGCGCTGCGCAAGCTCGCCGGCGCCATCAGCAAATCCAACACCGCCGTGGTGTTCATCAACCAGTTGCGCGAGAAGATCGGGGTGATGTACGGCAGCCCGGAGGTCACTCCCGGCGGCCGCGCCCTCAAGTTTTATGCCTCGGTGCGGCTGGACATCCGCCGCATCGACTCCATCAAGGTTGGTACGGACATCGTGGGCAATCACGTGAAAGTGAAGGTGGTGAAGAACAAGGTTGCGCCGCCCTTCCGCGTGGCCGAGTTCGACATCATCTTCAACGAAGGCATCTCCCGCGAAGCCGGCCTGCTGGACATTGGCCTGGAGTTGGGCCTGCTCGAAAAGTCCGGCTCCTGGCTCAGCTACAACGAAGCGCGCCTGGGCCAGGGCCGCGAAGCCGCGCGCGAGTTCCTCAAGCGCAACGCCGACATCGCGCTCCAGATCGAAGAGGACATTCGCAACGTAGACAGCGGCTACGCCATCGCCGCTCCCGAAATCGCCGCGAACGCGTAGCCCTCGCTCGCAAAAGGCTCGGTGCGGCGGTCCTGCCCGGATCGCCCGCGCCAGCCGGCACAAACGGGCCGCGGCTTTTGACCGGCACGCCTGGCGCGGCTACCCTCTGAGTTGTGTTCTTGATCGCGCTGTCCAAGTGGCTGTGTCGCGTGCTGGCACCCGTGGAGGACCGCTACTACCTCATGGCGACGATCATGCTCGGCTTCGCCGCGGCGCTCCTCATCACCCGCTGACTCTATGTGCAGCAGTTGTTAATCGCGGCCAGCGTATTGCTCATTCCCGTCGCCGTTGGGGTAGCCGTGCTACGCCGCTGGCGACGCTGCCTGCTGAGCTTGCTGGGGCTGTTCCTGCTGGTTGGCATCATCGAAGGCGCCACGGTGAGGCCGGTCCTGGGGCTGGCGAAGTTTCTCGCCGGCGCAACGGCCGTGGCTGTGCTGTATCTCTCCGCGCGTGAGGCATTCTCCGAAACACGCGTGTCTGAAATTCACGGCAAGCTCCCGCGCTGGGAGTACCTCTTCGAGAGCGTCGCCGCCGTGGTGGCCGCTATCGGCACCGGGCTGTTCGCGCGGGCGCATCCGCTGTTCGGGCTGTCCGCACCGGTGACGTTCGCCTGGGCCTGGCTGGGACTGGTGGGGCTGATCATGATTGTGCTGGCCACCAACATCCTGGAGGTGGGCGTCGGCCTGCTGGTGTTCTTCAGCGGGCTCGACCTGCTGGTGTTCGCCACATCGCTGGCCGCGTGGTGGGCCGCGCTGATGGTGGTGGGGCTGGTACCCATAGCCATCGCCTTTCTGATTGGCCTGCTCAGCCTGGAGCTGTCCCGCCTGGGCCACAGCCTGCGCCTGGATGCCCTGGAGGAGAAGGCGCCCTTCGTGGTAGGTCACCCGGCACCCGTGCGCATCAAGGTCCGACGCTCACGGCCGGCGGACGCAACGCGCGAGTGATGCCTGCTGCCGCCACGCTGGTGTGGTTCCTGCTCACGCTCGCGCTCGTCGCCTGCGGCCGCCTGGCAGCCAGCCGGGCGCACTACCGCTGGAGCGTCGTCGTTTGCCTTGGCATCACGCTGATCATCTGCTTCACGCTGGTGTGGACATCGAATCCTGCCGCCTTGTTTCGCTGGAGCGCCGGCCTCAGCTTCGACAGCCTGGGCATGTTGCTGCTTCCGCCGCTGTGGTGCAGCCTCGCCGCCATCATGCTCTTCGCTGCCCTCACCGAGGTGCCACGGGCGTTTCTTCCGCTGGCTGGCCTGCTGGGCACTATCAGCACTGCCGGCATCGTTTCCGCCAGCGCGCTGTTCCTCATCGCCATGCTGCAGGCTGGCACGCTGATCATCCTGCTGGGGGTTTCAATCGGGATCGGCGCCCGCCCCCGCGATGGCCTTCTGCGCGTGGCGACCACCCTCAAGTACGTCACCCTCTCCGTTGTCTCGGCGGCCTGCCTGGTGGTCGGGCTGCTGCTGCAGTCCTTCTACGCGCTGAACCCGGACCGGCAGGAGCTGCCGGCGATCGTCACCTCGCTGCTGGTGGTTGGCTTTGGGCTCAGCGTGGCGGCCATGCCCTTTTACTTTCATCTGCCCGATCTCTTGGACGCGGCCCCGCCGGTGGTGAGCGCGCTGCTGATAGGGCCAGTCCAGACACTCGCCTTCGTGTATCTGGTGCGCACCGTGGGCAACGGGCCGTGGCTGCTGGACAGCCCGCATATTGTGGCGGTCCTGTCGTACGGCGGGTTGGGGGGTGCGCTGCTGGCCGGGATCATGGCCGCCAGCCAGCCCACACTGAACCGCTTCCTGGCCTTCAGCGCCATCCAGGAAGCAGGCTGGATCGCCTTTGGGGTGGGGTCGGCCACCGCTGCTGGGTGGCGGGGCGCCCTGGCGTTTCTGGCAGTACGCGTCGTGGTCAAGCCCGTGCTCCTCATGGCCATGGGGCAGTTGCAGCGCCCGGCCGGAGGCCGCGCAACCGGCCTGGCCGGCGTGGCGTGGGATCCCGCCGCCCTGCTGGCCTGGTGTGTGGGCGGGCTGGCCCTGCTCGGCCTGCCCCTCACCGCCGGCTTCTGGGGTATGCGCCTGCTTTTCGAAGCGGCGCTGCACCTGGGGCCCGCTGCCGTGCTCCTGCTGGCTCTCTCGCTCCTGAGCGGCCTCGCCGCCTGGCTTCGCCTCACGCGCGACGCCGTGTGGCCCAAAGGCGCCAAACAGCCGGCCGTTCATCTGTCCAGCTCGCTGCTCGGCCTCGCCGGTGCGGGCGTGGTGCTGGTGGGCGTGGTGCCCGCCCTCCTCACCAGTGCCCTCGCCCCCGTCGCCGCCAGCCTCCCCTTTCTTCACTGAATAAGATGAGAGGCCGGAAAGGCACGATATCGCCTGTGCGGTTCGGCTACCCGCGGGGAAGCAGTGTGGCGCCCGGATCCGGGTGGGCTATGCTGGCAGCCGATGCGCGGCCATCGTCGTGCAAGATTCAGCAGGGGAGGGCAGTGCTATGCCAACCAACGCCAGGGACTACGTTCGCTATCTGAAGCAGCTGCATCAGGTGCGGCAGTTTCTTCCGACTCCAGTGCCCCAGGCGGCGCTGGATGACATTCTCGAAACAGCCCGCTGGACCGGCACAGCGGCCAATCGCCAGCACTTTCAGCTCATCGTCGTGCGGGATCGGGCAGCACTGCAGTTCCTGGGGGATCTCGGGCGCCCCTCAGGCCACCTGGCGCTGGCTCAGGCAGGCATCATCATCACCATGAGCGGCGACAACGAGGAGTGGCGCATCTATGACGAAGGCCGCGTCAGCGAGCGCATCATGCTGGCCGCGCACGCTCACGGCCTCGGCGCCGGCATCGGCTGGATCGTGGGCGATAAGGTGGACGCCGTGAAGCAGCGCTTTGGCATCCCCGCCGAGGATCGCGTCCGGACCGCCATCTCACTGGGCTACGTGGATGAGGCCGCCCGCAAGGCCCGGCCCCACAACGACCAGCCTCGCCGTCCCCTGGCCGACCTCGTTCACTGGGAGCACCTTTAGCTGCCTGCTGTCCAACCTTTCCATGGCTGGCAGCTGGCACCGTATGGCTGAGTCAGCCACCGTTCGCACCGGCGGCCGAACGTTCGCGCGCGCCCACGCCAGCCCGTGGATGTCGATGTGCCTCGCGGTGGCGTCGGCGGTTCTGCTGGTGCTCACCGCTTGCGCCAGTGCACCCTTTTCGACCGGCCACGTTTCTTCGTCCCCTTCCGGCGCCGCCGGCTCGTCCCCAGCAGCAAGCGGCACGGGATCATCCTCCACTTCCGGGGCGCCTGCCGGCAGCGTCGTCTTAGAAAGCAGCGACAACGGCAAAGTCATCACCATCCCCGTCGGAACCATCGTGGCCCTCGGCTACGAGCGGACCGGGTTGATCTGGGACTCGCAATTCGATGGTTCCCTGCTGGCTGCTTCCGCTCCACGCGAGCTGCGTGCTATCGCCCCTGGCCAAACCCAGCTCACCAGCAGTGGCCGCCCACTGTGCAAGCCTGGAACTGCCTGCCCGCAATTCATCGTCAGCTTCAAAGCGACCATCGTGATCCGCCGCGCCACCAGTTCCAGCGGCGCGAACGCCGCCCAGGGACGCCCGCGGCCGATGCTAGACTCAACACCCACGGGCGCCTAGCTCAATTGGCAGAGCAGCTGACTCTTAATCAGCCGGTTCGGGGTTCGATTCCCCGGGCGCTCACACACATCCAGCTCAAATAGACCAGCTCCGACCCCATCCCAGCCACCGCTTGCCCGCTATTGACATCAACGTGACATCAACCGCGCCTTAAGTCACACTCGTGGCCAGGAGAGGTCCCGATGCCACGAGCTGCCCAGCGGCACACCAACAAGAAGCGCGCAAACGGCGAAGGCACGATCACCCGCCGCGCGGATGGTCGCTGGCAAGCAGCTCTGTACAAGCCTGACGGCGACCGGAAGTTCTACTACGGCGCGACCCGGGACGACGTCCACGAAAAGCTGGTCAAGGCGCAGAACGCGCTCATGGACGGCCTGCCCCTTCCCGACGAGAAAGTGACGCTTGCCGAGTATCTCGACTACTGGCTCGACACGCTGCGGAAGCTCGGCTCCATTCGGCGCAACACCTGGGACAGTTACGAGGGCTACGTCCGCGTTCACATCAAGCCGGCCCTCGGCAAGACGCCCCTCGCGAAGCTCCGGCCGACTCACGTCCAGCAGTTTATGACCGGAAAGCTCAGTGCCGGCGTCAGTCCGCACTCGGTCCGCTACTGCCGCGTCGTCCTGCGAGCAGCGCTCGGGCAGGCGGTTAAGCTGGGGCTCGTCGTTCGCAACGCCGCGGCACTGACGAGCCCGCCGAAAATCGCGACCTCCCATGTGGCGAAGCCACTCACCGCCGAAGAGGCACGCCGGCTCGTCGAGGGGCTCGAAGGCGATCGCCTGAAGCCGCTTCACATCCTGATGCTTTACCTTGGCCTGCGCCAAGGCGAGGCGCTCGGCCTGCGCTGGTCCGACCTGGACCTGGATGCCGGCATCTGCCATATCCGCACAGAGCTCGCCCGTCACGACGGCGTGTACCAGCTTGAGGAACTCAAGACCGAGAAGAGCCGGCGCGAGCTGCCACTCAACCCGCATCTCGTGACGCTGCTCCGCGACCACCACATCGCTCAGAACAAGGAGCAGCTGAAGGCCACAAAGTGGCACAACGAATGGGATATTGTCTTCACTACCCCTGACGGACGACCTCTCCACCAGTCGGTCGTGACGCACCAATTCCAGGACGCTCTAGAGCGGCTTGGCATTGAGAAGCGCCGGCATTACGACCTTCGGCATACCACCGCGTCGCTGCTCATCGACCAGGGCGCCGAATTGCGCGACGTAATGGAGCAACTCGGTCACTCGCAGATTTCGCTGACGGCCAATACCTACGGCCACATCTTCCTCGACCGGAAGAAGAAGCTCGCCGATGCGATGGGCAATCTGCTCGGGCCACAAGCACGCAAACCGGTGCCCTAAGTACCGTGGATGGCAGAAGCGATAAGAAGCTTGGCCTATCCTCCTCGCCAGCCGTAACAGCAGCCGGTAGAATCCCGCAGTATATTATGAAGTGCACACTGAAGTGCAGTATGAAGGGGTAACAAGATGGCACTGAACTTACCCCATGCTGAGTACGTCACCTTCGGCCGCTCTCCGCTCAAGTTCGTAGTTTTCCAGTTGGCTTTCCCCGCAATACTCAGCGTCTCGAAGGCCGAGTATGTAGCAGCATTCCAGGAAGCGATACGGGCCGAGTACCCGATGGTCGAACCGGCCCAAACGATCGCAGGTCAGGTCGTGGTGGCTCCGTGGGACCCTAGTGCACCCCCTCCCTCGATCAGCACCTCGCCGCTCTGGCAATTTCTCGATTCGGATCGCGCGTGGCAGCTTACGCTTGCTCCGGACTTCTTAGCGCTACAAACCAGCGCCTACCGCGACTTCCCGGATATTCGGCGTCGCCTTCAAACTGCTCTCACAGCTCTCCAAAACACGATCGCTCCAAATCTGCAACTCCGTGTGGGCTTGCGCTATGTCAACGAGATTCGGCACGCTGAGGGCCAAAACCCATCCGATTGGGCTCAGCTCCTTCGACCAGAGCTGGTGGGCTTGGTGGGCAGTGGCGTGTTCGACGGTATTGACCAAGCACTCCAAGAGATTCGTGCACCAGTTGATCGGGCCCATTTTGTCGTAAAGCACGGCTTTTTTGGTTCGGAGACCCCCCTCAAGGGCCCACTCTACTTGCTGGACTTCGACTGCTTCGATGCTGAGACGAAGCCGTTCGATGTCGCCTCCCTTCTGCAGCAACTCGAGACGTATAACGGCATGGTCTATGACCTGTTCCGCTGGACGTTGACGCCTAAGCTGCTGGCCAGCTTCGAGCCTGTCGGGTAAAACATCGTTATGGCCACACTCGCGTTGACGGAAGCGACGGGCAAGAGGCCCCTATCAGTTGAATACCTGGACTTCAGTGCGCAGCGTTTCGATGACTGGCTCACCCGTCGCACCCAGGGCGATTTGCTCATCGAAGCATTCCCAACCTTTGTTCCCGCCGCCAATGTTCCACCGCTACAGCAGTCTGGAAGTGGACCGGAACGGGTCGACGCTTCTAGGTTTCTTCTCGGCACCATTGGAGGAGCCGCTGCGGCAACCGCCGCACTCGGAGGACCGATCGTGCTAGCGGCTGCTGGTGGTGCGATCCTCGGTGCTGCACTCGCAGGCTTAGTAGCCGCCGTATTTGAAGCAGCGGGTACGAATTCCTTGGCGAACGCGCTCAGCGGTCACCAACCACGCGTCTTGCCGATTCAACAAGCAGGCCCAGTTTCTCATGAGACGAACGCTGACCCGCACGTGATCGTCACGCCAGGCAAGCCATCGTTGGCGAATGAACTACGTACGCTGACTGGACTGCCGGTGAAGGAACTCGCGGCGTTGATGCAAGTAACTGACCGCCGCTTCTTTGATTGGCTCAACGGCCAGTCGATGAGTATCGAAAAGGAACGGCGAATCCTGAGGCTGAAGGCGCTAGCCGAAGCCATAGCGTCCACAAGATCCAACGTCCGCGAATGGCTGTTGACGCCGGTGGCTGCTGATTCCAAGACGCGACTGGACCTTATCGCCGCTAGCGATGACGACAACAGCTTGCGCAGTTTGATCCAGATTCTTGACCTAAACGCGCTCGCAACCCTTGCCTCCAACCTAGAAAGGGCTTATTCAGAGCTCGTACCGAACCCGATTCAGGCGAGCGCGGAAGACCGCCAATGGGTACGTCAGGCGCTGCTACGGAAAGCGACACCCCGGCAATCCCGGACGCGAAACCAGTAGCGGCGGAGACATGCGCGCGTGCCGGACCTGGACCTTGGAGACCTCGTCGAAGCTTACGGCGTCGACTACAAGCGTTACCTCCAAGACATCCAGAACGCGCTAAAGAACTACCAGAAGGACTATTTCGCTCCTAGCGCACCCAAGGAACTAAGCCGCGGCACCGTACTGCCCGAAGTGCAGTTCACGCTCAACACGTTCGATGACAGCGACGGCCTCCAAGCCTGGGATGTTACTCACCCCGGGCTCGTCGTAACGCACCCGTGCGATCTCGAGCCGGGTCGAGAAAGCGAGACTGCCCAGGTGGCCCCCATCGTGAGTGTTCCTGAACACTGGACTAAGGAGAAGCGAGAAGTTCTTCGCGACGGGGCTATTGACGATTACTTCTGGCTCCCACCTACGGCTAACGCTGACGAGCGTATGGCCGCCCTCAATGAGTCTGCGCCAATGCCCTGCTCATACTTGCGCTCACTTTTCGGCTCCGCCAAACCCGGGGATCTCAGCGAGCTCAGCCAGCCGATGACGTGGCTGTTAGCAATGAAGCTGACCCGGCTGTTCGGACGACCCTAAGTTTCAGCCCGCCGCGGCCTAACGAACAAGCGCTCGACTTCCTGTTCCTCGCGGTGCTCAGCAGGAACCATACCGACCAACCTCAGCAGCAGATTGAGCGGCTGGTCTAGGCATTTGGTGTGATGCGGCACTACTGCAGCCGCTAACCGCGGTGTTCTTCACCCTAGTCATGGAGCACCTCGGCCGGGTTCCCGCCCATCCTGACGCGCGGGCTGCGCTGTTCCTGGACGAATTCGCGAATATCGGCCGCATCCCGGACTTTCCCGTGACGCAGTCCGTCGCGCGCGGACGCGGAATGCAGCTCGTCCTGGGGGTGCAGTCACTCAGCCAGCTAGAGGCGTTGTACGGCGACGCCGGCGCGAAGACCATCCGCAACAATTGCGGCACCAAGATCGTGTTGCACGGTCTGGACGAGGTGAGTGGTGCGGAGGTCTCGCGCGCGCTGGGCGAGACAACCATCCAGCACGAAGTCCAGACCCGCTCCCCCGAGAGTTGGACCACGAACGCCTACACCTACGCCGAACAGCACGTTCAGCGCCGGCTGCTGACCGCCGACGAGGTACGCCGTATTGGCATTGATGAGGCGATC
>JBOGTU010000016.1:0-41338 GCA_050695655.1 Chloroflexota bacterium
CGAACTCGATGCCCTGCCCGATGCGGATGGGGCCGGAGCCCAGCACCACCGCCGCCGGGCCTGCCGTGGGCAGCGCCTCATTCTCGAGGTCGTAAGTGGAGTAGAAGTAGGGTGTGCGGGCCTCGAACTCCGCGGCGCAGGTATCCACCATCTTGTACACGGGGCGAATGCCCAGGCGTTCGCGTTCGCTGCGCACGGACTCCCCGCTCTTTCCGGTGAGCTCGCCGATCACGGCGTCGGGGAAGCCCAGTTGCTTGGCCTCCAACAGCGAACCGCCGGCAGCGATCGTCACCTCGGCCTGCACCAGCCGCTGAAAGGCCCGCAGGAACCAGGGGTCGATGCCGCTCAGCTGGTGCACCTCCTCCAGCGCCATGCCCTCGCGCAACGCGGCGAAGATGGCCCACAGGCGCCGGTCGTTGCTCTGCGCGATCATCTTGGGCAGGTCCCACCCCGGCTCCCGCCACAGCAGGCTGTGCCCACCAATCTCCAACGAACGCACGGCCTTCTGCAGCGCCGCCTCAAACCGCCGGTCGATGGCCATCACCTCGCCGGTCGCCTTCATCTGGGTGCCGATGCTCCGGTCGCCACCGGGAAACTTATCGAACGGCCAGCGCGGAATCTTGACTACGCAGTAGTCCAGCGCCGGCTCGAAGGCGGCCGTGGTTTCTTTCGTGACGGCGTTGGGAATCTCGTGCAGCCGCTTGCCGATGGCGATCTTGGCCGCCACGCGTGCGATGGGGTAACCGGTGGCTTTGGATGCCAGCGCCGAGGAGCGGCTCACCCGGGGGTTGACCTCAATGACGTAGTAGTTGAAGGAGGCCGGATCCAGTGCGAACTGCACGTTGCAGCCACCCTCAATGCCCAGCGCGCGGATGATGCGCAGGGCCGACGAGCGAAGCATCTGGTGCTCCTTGTCCGTCAGCGTCTGGCTGGGCGCCACGACGATCGAATCGCCTGTGTGCACGCCCATGGGATCGACGTTCTCCATGTTGCAGATGGTGATGCAGGTGTCGCCGGCATCCCGCATGACCTCGTACTCAAGCTCTTTCCAGCCCTGGAGGTACTTTTCCACCAGCACCTGGTGGATGGGGCTGGCGTCGAGTCCCGCCTGCACCATGCTGCTCAGCTGCGCCTGCGTGCGCACCACGCCACCCCCCGTGCCGCCCAGGGTGAACGCGGGCCGGATGATGATGGGCAGTCCACGTTGCGCCACGAAGCGCGCGGCGTCGTCCACGTTCTCCACGCTCAGGCTGTCCGGCACCGGCTCGCCCATCTCCATCAGCAGGCGCTTGAACAGCTCGCGGTCTTCGGCTTTGCGAATGGTGTCCAGGCTGGTGCCCAGCAGCTTCACGCCGTAGCGCTCCAGCACGCCGTGCTCCGCCAGCTCGAGCGCTAGATTGAGGCCGGTTTGGCCGCCCAGCGTAGGCAGCAGGCCATCCGGCCGCTCGCGCTGGATGATCTTCTCGAGAAAGCTCACGGTCAGCGGTTCCAGGTACACCACGTCCGCCACATCGGGGTCGGTCATGATGGTGGCTGGGTTGCTGTTAGCGAGCACCGTGATGATGCCTTCCTCGCGCAGCGAGCGGCAAGCCTGGGTGCCGGCGTAATCAAACTCGGCTGCCTGGCCGATGACGATCGGGCCAGAGCCGATGATCAGGACCTTCATGCGATCCTTCATGCCGCTTCCAGCAGCTGCACAAACTGCCGCACGATGCTCAGCGAATCGTTCGGCCCCGGCGATGCCTCAGGGTGGAACTGGATCGACAGCAGGGGCAGCTCGCGATGACGCAGGCCTTCGACCGTCCCGTCGTTCAGGTTGCGATGGGAGACGGTTGCGCCCGCCTCGGCCAGCCCAGTGCGATCGAGCGCAAAGCCGTGGTTCTGGCTGGTCACCCGCACCACGCCGGTGGCTTCCTCCAGCACGGGGTGGTTCGCGCCGCGGTGGCCGAATTTCAACTTGTAGGTGCTGGCGCCGAGCGCGAGGCCAATGAGCTGGTGGCCCAAACACACGCCCAGCGTGGGCGTGGCCTGGATCAGCACGCGAGTGCTCTCGATGGCGTAGTCCAGCAGCGCTGGGTTACCCGGCCCCGGCGAGAGGACCACGCCCTCCGGCCGCGTGGCGAGAATGTCCGCCGCGGAGCTGTCGCAGGGGTGCACCGTCACCTCGCAACCAGCCTGGCTCAGCACGCGCAGCAGGTTGTACTTGACGCCGAAGTCCAACAGCGCCACGCGGTGCCGCTTGCCGCGGGATTCGTCCCATACATAGGGCTCCGCGCAGGACACGACCTTCACGAAGTCGATGGCTGAGTAGTTGGGGTTCAGCTTGAGGCTGGCCAGCAGCTCCGCCGGGCCGCGCTCGCAGGATACGGCGCCCATGAGCGCGCCAGCCTGGCGAATGTGCTTGGCCAGGGCGCGCGTATCCACGCCGCTCACGGCTGGAATCGCGGCTGCACGCAGGTGCTTGTCCAGGCTGCGATTGCTGCGCCAGTTGCTGGGCTCGCGGCACAGCTCGTGCACAATGAGCGCGTTCAGCTGCAGCTCGCGCGACTCCACGTCCTCGGGGTTGATGCCGTAGTTGCCCACCAGGGGATAGGTCAGCACCACGATCTGGCCGCGAAATGATGGATCGCTCAAGATTTCCTGGTAGCCGGTCATGCCGGTGCTGAACACGACTTCACCAATGGCATCGGCCGCGGCGCCGAAGGCGGTTCCCTCGAATACGCTGCCGTCTTCCAGCACCAGCACGGCGCGGCGCGATTCAGGCTGCAACGGCTTCGCTCAAGGCATCGAAGGCCACCATCCCGCGGCACACCGTCAGCAGCACACGGCCGGTGAGGCGCTGACCATGCAGTGGCGAGTTGTGCCCGCGGCTGCGGAAACGGTCCACGTCCACCGTCCACTCGGCGTCGGGATCGACCACGATCCAGTCGTCCTCCGGCAGGGAGAGGCCCAGCACGTCCGCGGGGCCGCGGGTGAGCTTCTCCACCAGCAGCTCGAACGGCAGCTGGCCGGCGTGAACCAGGCCCATCAGCGAGCCAAAGGCTGTTTCGAGATTGGAGATGCCGAAGGCCGCCGTCTCGAACTCGCACTCCTTGTCCACGCGCGCGTGGGGCGCGTGGTCGGTGGCGATAGCGTCGATGGTGCCATCAATCAAGCCCTCCAGCAGCGCGGCGCGATCCGCGTCGGTGCGCAGGGGTGGATTCACCTTGCAGTTGGTGTCGTACCCGCCACGCTCCACCCATGCATCGGTGAGGGTCAGGTGGTGCGGGGTGACTTCGGCGGTCACGCGGATCCCGCGCCGCTTGGCGGCACGCACGAGTTCCACCGCCGGGGCGGTGCTGAGGTGGGCCAGGTGCACGTGGGCACCAGTTTGGGCAGCCAGGGCGATGTCCCGAGCCACCATCACCTCCTCGCCGGCTGTGGGCCAGCCGGGCAGGCCCAGCCGCTCCGACACAGCGCCTTCGTGCATGGCCGCGCCAGCGGTCAGCCGAGGGTCCTCGCAGTGGTCGATCACGGGCCGGCCGAAGCTGGCCGCGTATTCCAGCGCCAGGCGCATGAGGCGGCTGTCGGCAACCGGGTTGCCGTCGTCCGAAAAGGCCACCGCCCCGGCCCCGGCCAGCTCGGCCATGTCCGTCAGCTCGCTGCCGGCGCGCCCGCGGGTGGCCGCGGCAATGGGCAGCACGCGTACCGCGCCCTCCGTCCTCGCCGTGTCCTGCACCAGGCGCAGCGTCGCCAGTGTATCGATCGCCGGCTCGGTGTTGGGCATGCAGCACAAGGTGGTGAAGCCGCCAGCCGCCGCCGCTGCCGTGCCCGTGCGAATGGTCTCCTTGTGCTCCAGCCCCGGCTCCCGCAAGTGGCAGTGCAGGTCCACGAAGCCTGGCAGGAGCGTCAGGCCCCGGCAATCGATGCGCGGGCCGCCGCTGCCCAGCTGCAGGTCCGATCGGCCGCGCAGGTTGGCCAGAATCACTGCGCGCCTCCCGCCAGCAGGTACAGCACGGCCATGCGCACCGCGACGCCGTTGCTGACCTGCTCCTCAATGGCCGAGCGCGCCGAGCGGGCGACCTCGGGATCGATCTCCACCCCTTCGTTCATGGGCCCGGGGTGCATCACCAGCGCGCCGGCCGGCAAGCGCTCCAAGCGCTCCAGGGTGATGCCGTACTCGGCGCTGTACTCGCGCAGGGAGGGAATGAGGCCGGCGCTGGCGCGCTCCTTCTGGATGCGCAGCGGCATCACCGCGTCCAGGTGTGGCAGCAGCCGGTCCAGGTCGTGCTCCACGGTCACGCCGGGCGGCATCGGACAGTGCGGCAGCAGTGTGGCCGGCCCGCACAGCACCACCTGGGCACCGAGGCGCGTGAGGCCGTGGACGTTAGAGCGCGCCACGCGGCTGTGCAGCACGTCGCCAACGATGGCAATGGTCTTGCCGAAGAGGTCGCCCAGGCGATGGTGCAGCGTGTACAGGTCCAGCAGCGCTTGCGTGGGATGGGCATGGCTGCCGTCGCCCGCGTTCACCACGTGCGCGCCGGCGGAGCGGGCTACCAGGTAGGGTGCCCCTGCCAGGTGGTGGCGCACCACCAGCAGATCCGCGCCCAGGGCCACCAGCGTGCGGGCCGTATCGATCAACGACTCGCCCTTCTCAACACTGCTGCCACCGGCCGAGAAGGTGACCACGTCCGCGCTCAGGTTCTTGGCCGCAATCTCGAATGACACGCGCGTGCGCGTGCTGGGTTCGTAGAAGCAGTTCACCACGGTTTTGCCGCGCAGGGCCGGCGTGCGCTTGATAGGTCGCGCCAGAATCTCCTGCATGGCCGTGGAGGTGTCCAGCACCTGCTCGATCTCGGCGCGGCTGTAGTCATCAAGGTCCAGGCAGTGCTGGCGCTGCGCGGCCGGCGCTTTGGCGGGGCCGGCCGCGTCGGTGGCCGGCCAGGCGGCGACGGCGGTTTCACCCACGGCGCACCTCCTGGGGCAGCGCGCTGCGAAGCACCACCTCGTCGCGCCCATCGGTTTCGTGCAGGCTCACCGCCACGGCCTCGCTGCGCGCGGTGGGCACGTTTTTGCCCACATAGTCCGGCCGGATGGGCAGCTCGCGATGGCCGCGGTCCACCAGCACCGCCAGCTGAATGGCCCGCGGGCGGCCGAAGTCCACCAGCGCATCGAGCGCCGCGCGCGTGGAGCGGCCGGTGAAGATGACGTCGTCCACCAGGACGATGACCTTGCCGGACACGTCCACCGGGAGGCGGGTGGCGCCCACCAGCGGCTGCAGCGCGCGGCTGCTGAGGTCGTCGCGGTAGAGGGTGATGTCCAGCTCGCCCACGGGAACCTGCAGGTGCTCGAGGTCATCGAGCTGGCTGGCCAGGCGCCGCGCCAGCGGAATGCCGCGCGTGCGCATGCCCACCAATGCCAGGTTGCGTGTGCCCTTGTTGCGCTCGATGATCTCGTGGGCGATGCGGGTCAGCGCCCGTCGAATGTCGTCCGCCGTCATGATCGCCTTGCCAGGGGCAACAAAAACGCCGCTCCCGTTGGGGGAAGCGGCCTCTGCGAGAGGATGTCCGTCCAAGGCTCCCAGCTCCTTTCCGATCTCTCAGGATCGTGCTTAAAGGTGCGTTACGATCACTATACCGTGTTCATTCTTCGCCGTCAAACAGAGTCCAGGATCCGTCTCGCGATGCGCCGGGCCGCGTGCAGCGTGTATCGATATCTCCGCTGTACGACAGCCTGCCGAAGATGGCAACCTGTTCCTTTGCTCCACTCAACAGCCTGACCGCTCCCCATGTTAGGTGCCGTGGATGGCGCAGCAGCGACTCGCGATAGCAACGCGCCAACAGATTTTCCTCTATTCACCGATCACCAATCAAAGCTGTGGCTCGGTGCCGCCGGGCGGTGTTTGACAGAGAGGTGGAATGATCTTACGATCATGATTGCCGGGCGTCCTGCTAAGGGCGCTTCGGGCGCGATTCCAGTGGGGGAGCGTGTGATGACGAGTTGCCAGAGCAGGCCTGACGGAGTGCGGGCCTGATGCCGGAGGTCATGCTGCTGGTGGGCAGCAAGTCGGACATTCCTGCCGCCAAGCCGGTGCTGGAGACGCTGCGGCGCTTCGAAGTCAGCTGCGCTGCGGCCGTGGTTTCGGCACACCGCGCACCGGAGCGGCTGCAGCGCACCGTGCGCGAGGCGGAGGCCGGAGGCACCAAAGTTTTCGTTGCCGGCGCCGGCATGGCCGCGGCGCTGCCGGGCGCGGTCGCCTCACTCACCCGGCGGCCGGTGGTTGGGCTGCCGCTGGCATCGGGCGCGCTGAACGGCATCGACTCGCTGCTGGCCATCGCCCAGATGCCGCCGGGCGTCCCGGTGGCGACCGTCGCCATCAACGGCGCCGCCAACGCTGCCTACCTGGCTATCGAGATCCTCGCTCTGGGCGACGTGGCGCTGGGTGAGCGGCTGGCCCGCTGGCGGGAAGAGCAATCCACCCGGATGGACGCCTTCGAGTGACGGCTCATCCGTGGCTCGCGTCATGATTACAGGGGCTGGGCAGAGGAAGCGTCCGGGCCCGCGTTTGAGCGCGGGCTCACAGCACCAGTTAGAGCATCGACAGCTAAGCCAGATAGAGGGGGACACAGCATGCCGGCAGGTTCTCTGAGTGCGCTCACCGAAGCGGATCTCAAACTTTTCCGACGCGGCAAAGTGCGCGACGTGTACGACCTGGATGATCGCCTGCTGATCGTGTCCAGTGACCGGCTGTCCGCTTTCGACGTGGTGCTGCCGGACCCCATACCGCTGAAGGGTGAAGTGCTGACCCGTATGTCGGCCTGGTGGTTCGAGCAGACCAGGGGCGTGCTCCCCAACCACGTGCTGTCGCTGGACGTACCGGCCGTTTTCGCCGGGCGCGCCATGGTGGTGAAAAAGGCGCAACGGCTGGACGTTGAGGCCGTGGTGCGCGGTTACCTGAGCGGCAGCGGCTGGAAAGCCTACCAGGCAGGCGACTACGACCTGCCGGCCGGCATCCCCTTTTCCGGGCGGCTGCCCGAGCCCATCTTCACCCCCACCACCAAGGCAGACGTGGGGCACGATGAGGCCATGACCTTCACGCAGATGACCGGCTTGCTGGGCGCCGAGGTGGCGGCCAAGGTGCGCGACGCGAGCCTGGCAATCTACAACTTTGCCGCCAGGCGCTGCGAGCAGGCGGGCATCATCCTGGCCGACACCAAATTCGAGTTCGGCCTGGTGGACGGCGAGCTCCTGCTGATCGACGAGCTGCTGACCCCGGATTCCTCGCGCTTCTGGCCGGCGGACAGCTATGTGCCGGGCGAGAATCCCCAGAGTTTCGACAAGCAGCCGGTGCGTGACTACCTCGAAGGCACCGGCTGGGACAAGATGCCCCCCGCGCCCAGCCTGCCCGCCAAGGTGATTCGGGCCACCACGGACCGCTACGTAGAGGCGTACCAGCGCATCACCGGGCTGCCCTTCGCGCGGTGAGCAGCTACCTCGCCCGCGTGTACGTCACCCCCAAGCGATCCGTCCGGGATCCGGAGGGCAGCACGGTGGGTGAGGCGCTGCGCCAGCTTGGCTTTGATTCGCTCCAGGCCGTGCGCGCGGGCAAATACTTTGAGCTGAGCCTCGAGGCCGGCACCTCGGGCGAGGCCGATGACGCGGTGGAGCGCATGTGCCGCCAGCTCCTGGCTAACCCGGTGATCGAGGACTTCCGCTTCGAGCTGCGGGTGGAGGCCAGCTCCGAGTGAGCGCTGCGCGGCCGCTGACCGGCGCCCGGGTAGGCGTGGTGGTGTTCCCCGGCACGAACTGCGACCGCGACACCATCGCCGCGGTGGAGGCGTGCGGTGGGCGCGCCGACGCCATCTGGCATGCGGACGCGATGTCGCTGGAGCGCTGGGATGCCATTATCCTGCCAGGCGGCTTCGCCCACGGCGATGCGCTCCGAGCCGGCGCCATTGCCCGCTTCTCGCCGGTGATGACACGGGTGATGGACTTCGCCCACGCCGGCCGGCCGGTGCTGGGCATCTGCAACGGTTTTCAAGTGCTGCTGGAGTGCGGCCTGCTGCCGGGCGCCATGCTGCGCAACGCCACGCTGCAATTCCGCGCCGGCTGGGTGCATTGTCGCGTGGAGGCCGCGGGCCTGTTCACCCCGCCCGAGTCCGTGGGATCGGTGCTGCGCCTGCCCATCGCGCACGGCGAAGGCAACTACGTACCCGCGCCGGACGAGCCACCCAGCGTCGTCCTCCGCTACTGCGACTCCGCCGGCCAGGTCAGCCCGGCGGCCAACCCCAATGGTTCGGCGCAGGGCATCGCGGGCATCGCCAGGGGCAGCGTGATGGGGCTCATGCCGCACCCCGAGCGCGCCTGCGACCCACTGCTCGGCTCGACCGACGGCCAGATCCTCTTTCGCTCGCTGCCGCGGGCCCTGGTCCCGGCCTGAGCGCCTCGCCGCCGATGCCTGCCGTCGACGCGCCCGCGCCCAGCAGCCCGCTCACCGCCGCGGAACAAGCGCAGGTGCGCGAATTGGTGGGCCGCGACCCGAATGCCCTGGAGCTGGCCCTCTTTGGCGCCATGTGGTCCGAGCACTGCTGCTACAAAAGCTCGCGCCACCTGCTGTCGCGCCTGCCCAAGGAGGCGCCGCACGTGCTGGTACGCGCCGGCGAGGAAAACGCCGGCGTGGTGGACGTGGGCGACGGCCTGGCCGTGGCCATGAAGATCGAGAGTCACAACCATCCCTCGGCTGTGGAGCCGTACCAGGGCGCGGCCACCGGCGTGGGTGGCATCGTGCGGGACATCTTCACCATGGGGGCGCGGCCCATTGCCCTGCTCAACTCGCTGCGCTTCGGCTTTCCGAATGCGCGCCGAAACCGCTACCTGCTCTCACGGGTGGTGGCAGGCATCGGCGACTACGGCAACTGTCTGGGCATCCCAACCGTTGGCGGTGAGCTGTTCTTTGATGACGCGTACGACGGCAACCCGCTGGTGAATGCCATGTGCGTGGGCCTGTTGCGGCACGACCAGCTGGTGCGGGCCGCGGCCAGCGGCGAGGGCAACCTGCTGCTGCTGCTGGGCAACGCCACCGGGCGCGATGGCCTGAACGGCGCCACGTTTGCCTCGGTCACGCTGGGCGAACAGAGCCTTGCGCAGCGCCCAGCCGTGCAGGTGGGCAGCCCCTTTTTGGAGAAGCTGCTGATCGAGGCGTGCCTGGAGTTGCTGGCGCGTGGCCTGCTGGTGGGCCTGCAGGACCTGGGAGCAGCCGGGCTCACCAGCAGCGGCGTGGAGGCTGCGCATCGCGCGCACAGTGGCGTGGAGATCGACGTGGCAGCGGTGAGCCGCTCGGAAGAGGGCATGACGCCGCTGGAGGTCATGCTGTCCGAATCGCAGGAGCGCATGCTGGCCGTGGTCCGTCCGGCCGACGTCGCGGCTGTACGCCAGGTCCTGGACCACTGGGGCCTGCGATCGGACGTCATCGGGCGGGTGATCGGCAGGCCGTGGCTGCGCGTGCTCGAGGAGCAGACCCTGTGCGCCGAAGTGCCCATCGACGCGCTCACGGAGCAGGCCCCCAGCTACCTCTGGCCGGAGGCCGCACCCTTGGAGATCCGAGCGCCAGCCAGCCTGCCGGCGGAACCGGTGGAACTGCTGGCCCACCCCAACGTGTGCTCGCGCGAGTGGGTTGCCCGCCAGTACGACCAGACGGTGCAGGCCGCGACCGTGGCCACGGATGCCGCGGACGCCGCGCTGGTGCGGCTGCCGGGCAGCCGGCGCGGCCTCGCCCTGTGCACCGATGGCAACTTCGGATCGAGCGATCCCTACCTGGCGGGTGCGCTGGCGGTGGCCGAGGCGGCCCGCAATGTGAGCTGCACCGGGGCCACGCCCTGGGCCCTCACCAACTGCCTGAACCTGGGCAGCCCGGAGCAGCCTTCCGGCGCCTGGGAGCTGGCCCGCACAGTCGACGGCATCGCCGATGCTGCCCGCGCCCTGAACGTGCCGGTCATCTCCGGCAACGTAAGCCTGTACAACGAGGCCGCGGCAGGCGATGGCGGTGCGCAGGGGACGAGCCGCATCCGGCCCACACCCGTCATCGGCATGCTGGGCCTGCTCGATGACGTGGGCCAGGCCTGCACCATCGGCTTCAAGCGAGCCGGCGATGTGATCGTCCTGCTGGGACCGGCGCGGGGCCCGCTGGATCTGGCAGCGGAAGCGGCTGTGCAGGCTGCCTGTCGCGACGCCATCACGCGGGGCTGCCTGCACTCGGCGCACGACTGCGCGGAGGGTGGCCTGCTGGTGGCGCTGGCGGAGTGCTGCCTGCGGGGCGGTCTGGGTGCACGCATCCGTATTGACCCGGATGTGCTGGATGTGCTGGACGAGAGCCCGTCGCGCATCGTCGTGTCCCTGGCGGAAGAGAACCTGGCGCGCCTGGCCGGAACGCCGGTACTGCGCCTGGGCGGTGTGGCGGGCGATAGACTGGATATCTCCACGGCGAGCACAGCCGTGTGCTCGCTGGCCCTGGAAGACATGCGGCATGCCTGGGAAGGAGGCCTGGAACGGTGGCTGACCGAATCATCCTCGCCCACGTGACCGGCGCGGCAATGGCCCTGGCGATGCGCTGATGTGCGGCGTCTTCGGGATATTCGCGCCCGGCGAGCCGGTCGCTCGCCTCACCTACTTCGGCATCTACGCGCTGCAGCATCGCGGCCAGGAGAGCGCCGGCATCGTTGCCGCGGACGCTGAGCACGGCCTGCGCTGGCGCCGGGACATGGGTCTTGTTTCCCAGGTGTTCGACGAGGAAACCGTGGCTGGCCTGGAGGGCGACGTGGCCATCGGCCACACGCGCTACTCCACCAGCGGCAGCAGCTCCCGGGAGTACGCGCAGCCGCTGTTCGCGCCCAGCGTCTTCGGCCCCCTGGCCATGGCCCACAACGGCAACCTGGTGAACCTGCAAGCCCTGCGGCGGGACGTGGGCGACCCCGCCCCTCAGGGCACGGACAGCGAGCTGGCGCTGCAAAGCATCGTCCAGGCCCCGGGCGATTCGTGGGAGGACAAGGTCGCCCACGCCATGGCCCGCATGGACGGCGCCTACTGCCTGGTGATGCTCACGCCCACGCAGCTCATCACCTGCCGCGACCCCCTGGGCGTGCGCCCGCTCTGCCTGGGCCGTTATCGCGGGGGCTGGGTGGTTGCCTCGGAATCGTGTGCCCTCGAGACTATCGGCGCCGAACACGTGCGCGACGTGGAGCCGGGCGAGCTGCTGACGATCGACGCGGCAGGCGTGCACTCACGCCGGCCCGTGGCGCCGCGGCCGCGCGCGCTGTGCGTGTTCGAGTACATCTACTTCGCCCGGCCGGACAGCGTGATCGAGGGCCGGTCGGTGTACGAGGCGCGTTACGAAATGGGCCGGCAGCTGGCGCGCGAGCACCCTGTGGAGGCAGATCTGGTGATCGGCGTGCCGGACTCCGCCACCGCGGCCGCCTCCGGCTACGCGGCGGAATCGGGCCTGCCTTTCCGCGAAGGGCTCATCAAAAACCGCTACATCGGCCGCACCTTCATCCAGCCCCATCAGCGCCAGCGCGAAGCCGCCGTCGCGCTCAAGTACAACGCCCTGCCCAGCGTGCTCGCCGGTCAGCGGCTGGTGGTGGTGGATGATTCCATCGTACGCGGCACCACCACCGGGCACGTGGTGGGCCTGCTGCGCAAGGCCGGGGCAAAGGAGATCCACCTGCGCATCACCGAACCGCCGATGACGGACCCCTGCTACCTGGGCATCGACGTTGCGCGCAAGGAGGAGCTCATCGCCGCGCGGCTGAGTGTGCCTGAGATCGCGCGCGAGCTGGGCGCGGACAGTTTGGGTTACCTCAGCCTGGAGGGGCTGGAGCACGCCGTCAACGCCGGGCCAGTCGCGCCGGGTGAAACGGCGAGTGCGCCACGGCGCCTGTGCAGCGGTTGCTTCACCGGCCGCTATCCAGTGCAGATCTCCCGCGGCGACGCGGAGCTGCTGGCCGCGTCGGCTCGGTGAGCACCCCCTCCGCCTACTCCCAGGCGGGCGTGAACATCGACCGCGGCATGGCGGCCAAAGCCCGCATCAAAGAGCTTGTGGCGCGCACCACCACGCCCGAAGTGGTGGCGGGGGTGGGCGGGTTCGGCGCGCTGTATGCCTTTGCCGGCTACCAGCAGCCACTTCTCGTTTCCAGCGCGGACAGCGTGGGCACCAAGCTCATGGTGGCCGTACAAGCCGGACGCTTCGATACTGTGGGTGTGGATATCGTGAACCACTGCGTCAACGACATCCTCACCTGCGGCGCCAGCCCGCTCTTCTTCCTGGACTACATTGCCGCCAGCCGCATCGAGCCCGACCAGGTGGCGCAGGTGGTGGAGGGGCTCGCTGAGGCCTGCCACGACGCGGGCTGTGCACTCATCGGCGGCGAGACGGCGGAGCTGCCGGGCGTCTATCAGGAGGGTCAGCTCGACCTGGCGGGGTTCATTGTGGGCGTGGTGGAGCAGGATCAGGCCATCACCGGCAAGGAGATCGTGGCGGGCGACGTGCTGCTGGCCTTGCCCTCCAGCGGCCTCCACACCAATGGCTACTCGCTGGTGCGCCAGCTGTTCGAGGGCACGTCGCTGGACCGCTGGCTGCCCGAATTCGGCCACAGTCTGGCCGACGAGCTGCTCACCCCGCATCGCAGCTACCTGGCCGACGTGCGGCTGCTGCGCCAGCGCATGGCTATCAAGGGACTGGCGCACATCACCGGCGGCGGCATCATCGACAACCTGCCGCGCATTCTGCCGCCAGGGCTGGGGGCCGAAGTCTCCTTCGGCAGCTGGGAAGTGCCAGCCATCTTCCGCTGGCTGCTGGCGCGCGTGGACCCGCTGGAGTGCTTTCGCGTGTTCAACATGGGGATCGGCATGCTGGTCGTCGCCAGCCGCCACGAGGCCGAGCGCTCCGGCCTCACCATGGTGGGCCGCGTCACGGCCGAGCCCGGCGTGCGCATCGAGAACCTGCCCGCCGCGTCAGTCGGCTGGTAGAAGTTTGGTGGGGGTGATGGCGCCGCGGTCAGCGCGGTGAGGCTCGCCGTGTTCGTGTCGGGACGCGGGAGCAATCTCGCCGCCATCCTGGCAGCGGGTATCCCGGTGGATGTCGTCGTGTCCAACGTGCCCCAAGCGCCGGCGCTGGACCACGCGCGGGCCGCGGGCGTGCCGGTGTTGTTGAGGCCGGACACCGGCAGCCGGGCTGAACGGGACGCCTGGGTGGTGGCGCGGCTGCGGGAGCGGCAGATGGAGCTGCTGGCGCTGGCCGGCTACAACCGTGTCTTCGATCGCTGCGTGCTGGAAGCGTTCCCGGAGCGCATCATCAATACGCACCCCTCACTGCTGCCGGCCTTCGCCGGCGGCGTGGATCCAGAGCCACTGCGGTTGGCCCTGGAGTACGGGGTGAAGGTGTCCGGCTGCACGGTGCACTTTGTCACGGCCGACCTGGATCACGGCCCGGTCATCGCGCAGGCCTGTGTGCCTGTGCTGCCCGGCGACACGATAGACACGCTGGGCGAACGCGTCCGCGCCCAGGAGCACCAGCTCTTGCCCGCGGTGCTGCGCTGGTTCGCCGAGGGCCGGGTGCACCTGGCGGGCCGCGTGGTCCACGCTCCCACCTGGCCCTGATCGGCTCCTGGCCGGCAGGATTCTTGCGGCTTCCGCTGCACGCTCAGTCTGTCAGGAGCCGCGCTGGCCAGCCAGCGTGACACGGCGGGCGGCGGGGCGTTCTATACTGACAGCAACGAGGGAGGTGTCAACGTGGACACTCGATTCCATCGGTCAATGGCGACTGAGGACTGGTTGCGGCTGCGTCGAGGCCGGCTGCACCATCGCATCTCCGGCCGCTGGGTAGCGGCCCAGCAGCTGGCCCGCTACCAGCCTTCCGCTTCGGCGCTCAGCTACAAGCCGCGCTCCGTCTCGGTGTCCGTCGGGGAAGCCTGATGGCGGTCCTCGTCCTTCAGCCCAGCGCGCGATCGTAAGCGGCGACGTCAGTGCGGTAGCGTGCTTCCGGCAGGTCGATGCGGGCGAGGGTCGCGTAGGCGCGCTCCCGAGCTTGCGCCAGCGAGTCGCCGCACGCGCTGACGGTGAGCAGCCGCCCGCTGGAGCCCGCGCTGAAGATCGCCTGGCCTTCGCCCAGTTGGGGCAGGAGCGGCGGGGTTACGGTGCGCGGCGCCTCGGGGTAGCCGGGCGAAGCCAGCACCACCCCACAACACGCGCCCGCCTGCCAGCGTACATCAAGGTCATCCAGGCTGCCCGAAGCACACGCCAGCAGCAGCGGCGCCAGCGGCGATGCCAGCAGCGGCAGCAGCACCTGCGTTTCCGGATCGCCGAAGCGGGCGTTGAACTCCACCACCCTGGGGCCGGCCGCGGTGATCATCAGCCCCGGATAGAGCAAACCCCGGTAGGGCCGGCCCTCAGCCGCGAGCCCGGCCACCGCTGGCCGCACAATCTCCTCCTCAACGCGGCGGCGCAGCTCTGCCGACACCTGGGCTGGCGCGTAGGCACCCATGCCTCCCGTGTTGGGGCCCTCGTCACCGTCAGCCACTCGCTTGTAATCGCACGAAAAGGGGAGCAGTCGGGTGGAACGGCCATCCACCAGCGCGTGGGCCGACGTCTCCCAGCCCACCAGGCGCTCCTCAATGACCACGCGCGCTCCGGGCCGGGCGAAGATGTCCCGCAGCGCCGCCAGTGCCTCGTCGGTGCTGGCCGACACCGTCACTCCCTTGCCGCCGGCCAGCGCATCGTCCTTGATGACCGGCGGATGGGCCAGTCCACGAACATAGCGCTCGGCTTCAGGCAGCGCATCAAACACCTCAAAAGCCGCGCTGGGGATGCCATGCCGGCGCATGAAGGCTTTGGCCCAGCCTTTGCTCCACTCGACTTCGGCAGCGGCGCGCCCGGGCCCAAACACCGCCAGTCCCAGCTCCCGCAGCCGGTCCGCCAGGCCCGCCGCCAGAGGTCCCTCGGGGCCAATGATGGTCAGCCCAGGGCGTTCCTCACGCGCGAGCTGAACGATACCCGCGGTGTCCGTCGCCGGCACGGAGACGGATCGCCCCAACGGTGCGCTGCCCGCGTTTCCCGGTGCCAGCAGCAGCTCGGCCGCCGGATCGTCCCGCCGCAGCTTCCAGGCCAGGGCGTGTTCCCGCGCCCCACCGCCAACCAGTAGAATCTTCATCTCACCGTGTTGCCGCCGGCTGTACGGCTGCTGCCCGGCCCCCGGTGCACCCAGCCGCGGCAGCTGTCGCGCTGGCTCGCGAGCTGAACGAGCGCGCGACACTCCAGCGACACATCCCGGCCGCCGGAAAGGCTGTTCACTGCGCCTGGTAGTATACGGTGGGCTTGGAAGGCACTCGGCGTGCGCCCCAGCCCACCCCCCACATCATTCTGCTGAAAAAGGTGCACCACCATGCCGGTCGATCCGTACCGCAGCTTGGAGCTTGCCGCGCCTCGGCAGGAGGCCCTGTGCCGGGCCATCGAGAGCCTGAGTGAGGCCCAGTGGCAAACGCCCAGCAACTGCGCCGGCTGGGCCGTGGCCGATCTCGTGGCTCACGTCACGCGCAACGGCGAATCCGTGCTGCTGGCCACGCGGCGCGCCCTGAGCGGCGACAGCACGCCTGCCTTCGGCCCGACCATGCGGCCGCGAGAAGAAGCGCTGCGCGCCTCCGGAGCCCAGGCCTGCGCTGCCCTGCAGCGTACGGAATTCGCCGAGCTGCGCACGCTTGTCGGCGACCTCAAGCCGAACCAGCTGGAGTTGACCTTTCAGCACCCCATGGGGCCGCGCCCCGTGGCCTGGTACTGCACCGCGCGCCTGAGCGAGGTGGCCTTTCACCGCTGGGACTTGGGTCGCTCGCTGGGGCACGACGAGCCGCTGGATGGCGAAGCCGCTGCCTATCTCCTTGATTACCTGCTGGATTCCAGCCAGCCCATCGCCAACGATCGCCGCGCCGAGCGCACGGCCGACGCCTTCAGCGTGGTCGCGGACACGCGCGGCTGGGTGGTGACCGTGGGGCCGGCGGGATCGCGCGTGACGGCGAGCGGCTCCGAGGGCGCGGCCAGGCGCATCGAGGCCGCGCCGGGCTGGCTCGCCCTCGCGCTGTACGGTCGCACGCGGGTCGACCGGCCCCAGTTCAGCGTGGCCGGCCCGGCGGATACGGCGGATGCCTTCGCCGCGGTGTTCGGCCAGCCGGGCTGACTTCAAGATATCCGTGGCCAGCCGCGACGTGGCCCAAGGCCGCGCTCGAGTAAGCCAAATGCGCAGGCCGCGGTTGGCACGGCCACTGCTATACTGACCGCGTTGGCTCCAAGCATTCTCTCGCTGCTGGGCCCCGGGCACGCCGCCATAACGCGCGGCATGCCGGCCAGTGCCGGGCCGATCTAGAGGTCAGATGCTCCAAAACATAGCGAACTTCCTGCAATTCGCCGTGGCCGCTGGAGTGGCCTGGTTTGTCGCGCTCTGGGTAGCACTGGTGGTGTGGACCTTCCGCGACATCCAGAGCCGCAGCCAGGACTTCGTGGTCCAGGTGCTGGCCACGGTGCTGGTGGCCATCATGAGTGTGCCCGGCTTCATCGTGTACTTGATCCTGCGGCCCAGCATGACGCTGCTGGATACCTACGAGCGCTCCCTGGAAGAGGAATCACTCATGCAGGATGTCGAGAATCGCCTGGCTTGCCCCACCTGTCACCAGCGCGTGCAGCCGGACTTCCTGATCTGCCCCGCCTGCCTCACTCAGCTCAAGCAGCAGTGCAGCCAGTGCGGCAAGGTGCTGCAGCTCAAGTGGGGCGTGTGCCCCTACTGCACGCACCAGGTGGCCGGGAGCGGGGCCGCGCCACCACCCAGCCGTGCCGGCAACGCTACCCTGCGTGGCGACGGCGGTCTGGCGGTGCGGGAACGCCCCATCCAGCCCAGCCTGGTCCGCGAGTAGCCGAACCGGCCCCTGCGCGCGGCGACCGCGCACCGCGCAACCCGTCCGCGAGCCGTCGCCTCACGGTGCGAGAGTGGCCCACCTCGGAGCGCCCCCGCGAGCGGCTGCTCACCCAGGGGCCCGGCCAGCTCTCCAATGCTGAACTGCTGGCCATCGTGCTGCGTACCGGCAGCGGCGATGAAACGGTCCTGGCGCTGGCGCAAACGCTGCTGGCCCAGTACGGCGGGCTGGCCGGCCTGCGCCGCGCCGCGGCCGCCGAGCTGCGCCAGCACAAGGGGCTGGGCGACGCCAAAATTGCTCAGCTCAAGGCCGCGTTGGAGCTCGGCCAGCGCCTCTCGCTGATCCAGGAGCAGCCGCTGCGCATCAGCAGCGCCACGGACGTTGCCGGCGCGCTGCTCGTGCTCATGAGCGAGCTGGAGCAGGAGCAGCTGCGGCTGGTGCTGGTGAACACCAAGCACGACGTCATCGGCTGGCCCGTCGTCTACACCGGCGGGCTGCGTACGGCAGTGGTGCGCCTGCCCGAGGTGCTGCGCATCGCCATTCGGGAGAACGCCTCCGGATTCGTGGTCGCCCACAACCACCCCTCGGGTGACCCCACCCCCTCGCCGGAGGACATCCATTTCACCCGCGAGCTGGTGAAAGCCGGCCAGCTGCTGGATGTGGACGTGCTGGACCACATCATCATCGGCCGCGGCCGCTACCTCAGTTTGCGCTCGCTGAAGATCGGCTTCTGACGGGCCGAAGCGCGCCGGGGCTGCCATGCGCGATGACGAGCGAATTCTCAGCTGAGCACGATCAGCGGAGGACGCGGTCGAGGTCGTCGACCAGCCGCAGCAGCGTGGGGCGACTGGCGCGCCAGTCCCGGTGCAGCGTCGGCGAGCGCAGCAGGCCATCGATCTCGTCTTCCACCTGGCTGAGCAGGCCGTACGCCTGCTGCACATTGTCATCGTAAGCGCGCAGCTGAATGCGAGCCTCCAGTGTATCGAGCAGACGCTGCAGCTCGTCCGGCTCGGGCTCGCGGGGAACGTTCATGGCTGCCTCATCACAGCCCCGCTGGCCGGTCGATGATGCCGAAGCTGAGCTCGCCTTCGCCGGCCAGCTCGCCGTTCACGGTGGCCCGCAGCCGGCCGCGGCCGAAGGTGGTCCGCAGCCGCAGCAGCTCCGCCTCCAGGCGCACCGCGTCGCCCGGAACGACCATGCGCCGAAACTTCCAGCCGTCCAGCCCGGCCAGCACCGCCAGCTTTCCTCGGTACACCTCCAGCCCCAGCGCCGCCACGGCGCCCACCTCCGCCAGCGCCTCCACCAGGATGGCGCCCGGGAGCACCGGCCAGCCCGGAAAGTGCCCGCCCAAAATGTGCTGGTGCCGGCCCACGTCGTCCATCCAGCCCACGGCTCGCCGCCCATACTCCACTGACTCGATGCGATCCACGAACAGGAAGGGCGCACGGTGCGGGATCAGCGCTTCGATGCCCTCGCGCGAGAGCGCCAGGCCCGACTCCGCTTCTGCCACCGCCCGATTGTAGCGGTCCCCGCGTGACCCTTCGGCTGCAACTACTGGACCGTTGGGCCGATCATGGCGGTTGCTGAGGCAGCACGCATGTTCTACCATCTGAACATCGCCACTTCGAACAGCGCGGTCGCGAACAGCGGCATTCGGGCAGGGGAGCTGAGCTCGCCGGCCGGGCAGCGGCCACCGCCCGGCATCCACGTGCTGGACGGCGACAGCGCCGCCAAGATCGCCGCCGGTGAGGTGGTGGAGCGGCCCGCCTCGGTCGCCAAGGAGCTGCTGGAGAACGCCATTGACGCCGGTGCCGGGCACATCACCCTGGAGATGCAGGATGGCGGCCTCTCGCTGCTGCGTGTCACGGACGATGGCCAGGGCATCCCGGCCTGGGAGCTGGCACTGGCCTTCGAGAGGCACGCCACCAGCAAGATCTCCAGCGCGGATGATCTACAGGCGGTCGCCACGCTCGGCTTCCGAGGGGAGGCGCTGCCCAGCATCGCCACCGTCGCCCAGGTGCTGGTGACTACGCGCACAGCTCAGGCGGACGCTGGCGCCCGCCTGGAATTGCACGGCGGCGAGGTCGTGCAGGCAGGCGCTGCCGGCTGCGCGCCCGGGACCACGCTGACGGTGCGCAACCTGTTCTATAACACGCCTGCTCGCTTCAAGTTCTTGAAGTCGCCGCTGGCGGAGGGCGGCCAGGTGACGCGCGTCGCCAGCCAGCTGGCGCTGGCCTACCCCGGCATCGCCTTCAGCCTGCGGGGGGACGGGCGCACCATCTTCCAATCCAGTGGCAACGGGAACCTGCGCGATGTGGTTGCACGGCTGTATGGCGCTGAAGTTGCACGGGCCATGCTCGACGTTGAGCTGTGCGAGGGGCTCCAGGTGCGCGGCCTGACCAGCCACCCCAGCCTGCACCGCTCCAACCGCAACGCGCTGTCCCTGTTCGTCAACGGGCGCTGGGTGCAGAGCCGGCCGCTGCTGCACGCGGTGGAGGAGGCCTACAGCTCGCTGCTCATGGTTGGGCAGCACCCCCTGGCCGTGCTCCAGGTGAATCTGGACCCGAGCCAGGTGGACGTGAACGTGCACCCCGCCAAGTCCGAGGTGAAGTTCGCCGCGGAGCGCCAGGTGTACGCCCGCCTGCGCCAGGCGGTAACCGCCGCGCTCGATTGGGCGGCGCGGCAAAGCACGCCGGCCTCGCCGCTGCCCGCTCCCACCGCGCCCGGAGCAGGCGCGGAGCCCTCGCTCTTCTCGGGCGATGTGGGCTGGAGCGCGGCTCCCTTCCCGGGCACGGTACCGGCCGTGTCCTGGGGGCAGGACGCTCCCTCGCCCCAAGCCTGGCCGCTACCCAGCGCCAGCGGTTCGGAGGGCGGCGTGCTGCCCATGCTGCGAGTGCTGGGGCAGGTGGCGCAAAGCTACATCGTGGCCGAAGGGCCGGGCGGGCTGTACCTGGTGGATCAGCACGCGGCGCACGAGCGCGTACGGCTGGACGAGCTCGAGCGGGCACGGGCGGCCGCCGCTGGCCAGCTGCGGGACGTGCAACCGCTGCTGCAGCCGCTGACGCTGGAGCTGGCACCCGCGCTGCTGGCGGCGGCCGAGCTGGCGCGGCCCGAGCTGGCCAAGCTCGGTTTCGAGCTTGAGCCGTTCGGGGATCGCACCTACCTGCTGCGATCCATCCCGGCCATTGTGCCGCCCGCCGAAGCGCGCCGGACCGTGAACGCCATCCTGGATGATCTCCTGCTGGACGTGCCGGGCGAGACGCACCAGGAGCACCTGCTGCACTCGCTGGCCTGCCACAGCGCCGTCCGCGCCGGGCAGCTTCTGTCACATGAGGAGATGCGCGCGCTGCTGGC
This sequence comes from Chloroflexota bacterium, assembly GCA_050695655.1. Lineage (GTDB taxonomy): Bacteria > Chloroflexota > JAJPGV01 > JAJPGV01 > JAJPGV01 > DATKQD01. The sequence goes on from JBOGTU010000016.1 coordinate 20,280, forward strand.
CGCCCTCGAAGCCTGCCGGCAGCCCCGCGCCTGCGCCCATGGCCGGCCGACCATGGTGCACCTCAGCCAGGCCCAGCTGGAGCGCGAATTCGGCCGCCGTTGACCGCCGGCTTCGGCGTCTATAGCCGGGTTGGCGGCAGCCTCCGAACGTCTCCAGCGGATTGATCGAGTCTCGGTTCTTGAACTTGATCCTTCGGCCCACTGCCACTGACCATTGTGCCCGTCACTGCAGCAGACGAACTGATTCACTGCCTGGTGGCGCTAACCCAGCGCGGCGCCGGAGAGCTCTTGCCGTGGGGGACCGGGCGCGGGCTGGTGGGCGCGGGCGAGGGTCGCGCGGCGGGCACCTTCCAGGAGGTTGCCCGCCAGGAGGGCCAGGGGCAGGTACACGGCATTGCCGGCGGTGAACAGGTACAGCCCGAAAGCCGCCAGCGCCACGGCGCCGCCGAACCAGATTTGGTGCGTGAAGCGCGCGGGTGAGGTGGGTGGATCCGTCAGCATGAAGCAGGCGAAGAAGAGCGCGGCGCCGGTGAACGGCTCCTGGAAGACGTCGCTCACAAGCACGGCCTGGCCGGCCAGCGCGGCCAGCGTGAAGAGGGCGAAGTAGAGGCCCAGAAAGGTGAGGATGCTCGGCAGCTTGTTGAGCCGGGCAGCTGACCACAGGCCGGCCAGCGCGACAAGGACGATGAAGATCGCTGGCAAATTGCCCAACCCACCCCACCAGCTCTGCTCGCTGCTGAGTGCCAGCGCGCAGACCACCAGGCCGCTGGCGGCCGGGTTCAGCAGGTGGCCGCGGCCGGCGCGGATCACGTGCTTGGAGAGGATGGCCACCAGCGCGCTGCAGGCGGTGAACAGCAGCGGCACGTCCGGACTCAGCACCATGGCCACGATCAGCCCGGTGAGGAGGGCGCCGCTGGGAAAGCGCAGCCGCTTGCCGGTGGCGGCGAACAGTGTGCAGTCCGCCGCCACCGCCGTGATCACCGCGACCGCTTCACTCAGCAGCGCCACGCGGCCCTCCATCGGCAGCCCTACGGCCGTGAGGCCGAGCAGCAGCAGCAGCAACAGGCCCTTGGGCGTGCGAAAGAAGCCGCGGAGCCGGGCGATCATGTGGCTGCCCTGTGGTCCAGGAACCGTAGCCGGCTTTCGACCAGGCTCCTGACCTGGTGCTGGCGACGGTGCTGCAAGCTGAACGGGCGGGCCAGGCAACTGCGCCCCGGCCGCCGTGTTCGCGTTCTCGACCACGCTTTCAGAGCCACCGGGCACAGCCGGGCGTTTGCAGCACCTCGAGCTCAGGCGTGACGAGCAAGCCATCCACTTCCTGCTCGCGCAGCAGCTGCGGGCCCTCTTCCGGGCCAGCCACGAAGGCGGCGGTAGCCAGCGCATCGGCCACCGTCGCCCGCGCGGCGATGACGGTCACACTGGCCAGCCCTGCCGCCGGCTCAAGCGTGTGGGGGTCGAGCAGATGGTGGCCAGCGCCGCTTCGGCGCTCATAATCGCCCGAGGTGCACACGGCGCCCGCGGGCACCTTCAGCGTGGCGATCAGCGCGCCCGGCCGCCTGGGATGCTCGATGCCGATGCGCCACGGCGCCTGTCCCTCGCCGCTTCGCACCAGCAAGTCGCCGCCGGCATCGATGCAATAGGCGTCACGGTCCGCGAGCTCCCGCGCCGCCAGGTCCATGGCCAGCCCTTTGGCGATAGCGCCCAGATCGATCAGTACCGGCGCGGTCAACGTAATGGTCTGGCGCCGGATGTTCAGCCGCGGGCCGCCAGCGTGGTGCGCGGAGGGCGGCAGCGGGGCAGCCAGCCGCTGCCCGCTGGCCCAGTGCCGGTTGAAGCCGCGGCTTGCCAGCGCCGCGCCCAGCGTGGGGTCAAAGCGGCCAGCGCTCACGCGCGAAACTTGGAGCGCCACGCGGACCGCTTCGAACAGCAGTCGGCTGACGTGCACCGGCCGGCCAACTACGCGGCACAGGCGCGACAGCTCGCTTTCCGGGTCGAACCGGCTGCACACGCGCTCAACCTCGACAAACCAGCCCAGGGCGCGCTCCAGCGCCTCTGCGCAGCCCGGCGCCTCGGCAGCACGGACGGTAGCCACGGTATCCATCACGGGCAGCGATGCGCTCAGCCAGCTCCCGGTGCGCAGCGCTGCCCGTGGCTGCGCGCTCTCTGCCACAGCGGACGGCCAGCCGGCTGACACGGGGCGGATCAGCGCTGCCAGCGGGCTCAGCGGGGGATCAGCCGGCGTTGCCACGATCGCCCGAATCACCTCGTCCGCCGCCAAGCGGCTGGCGGTCGAAACCGGCCCCGCCGCGATGGCCCCGTGGCGAGAATCCATTGTCAGCCTCAGCGCCGGGAGCGGCCCCGCTGGCTGCCCCGTCAGCGGTCGGGGGCGGCACGCTGGTTGAGCCCGGGGCGCTCGCGTTCAGCGCGCCGGCGGCGTTGGTGCCGCCAGCGCCAGCCTTCGCCAACGCCTGGGCCACCGCCTGCTGATAGGCCAGCGAGCTGTCCGTTGCGCCGGACACAAGATCGATATGGCTGTCCTGCGCCGCCAGCACCTCGCCCGGCAGCGGATCGATGACGCTCTGGTCGTAGTGCGTAGTCACGCCCGTGATTGGGGCGGACGCGATCCGGCCGCCGCGAATGGTGACCGCCACGGACACGCTGCCGCGGCGACTCCAACCGGTGCCGCTGTAGGTGCCGTCGATCCAGCCGACCGGATGGGCCGCGCGGGCGCTCCCGCTCGTCGGCGTTGTCGTAGTCGCGCGGACCCCGGGCGACGCAGTCGCGGCCGTGGCCGAGGATCCTGCCGCGGGCGAAACGGCCACCCCAGGCACCATTCCAGCGGCCATGCTGGCCGCGGCGGGGGCGGTGGCCGAGTAGCCCACGCCGTAGATAGCCAGCACGGCCGCCGAACTCAGGGCCACCAGCCCCTTGGTCATCCGCCTCGCCATGTCTGCTGCTCAGTTTGCTGCCGCGGGATGGGAAAAGGCTGAGCGCGGTCTAAATTTTTGGTGAGAGCCGGCCGCCTCTAGCGCCGAGGCCGAAAGCGGGGCAGCGCGGCACCCTGCCCCGTGTCGTGGAAGACCACCTCCACCGGCTGGCCAACAGCCAGCGTGGCCAGGTCGCAGTCCACGATATTGGTCAGGATGCGCGGGCCCTCCTCCAGCTCCACGTAGGCCAGGGCAAAGGCCTCCACATCGCGATAGTCGCCCTGCCCGCGGCGGTTGATGGTGAAGGTGTAGATGCTGCCTCGGCCGGAGGCTTGCGTCCAGGAGATGTGCAGCGAGCCGCACTCCGGGCAGAAGCCGCGTGGGTACCAGATGAGCTGCCCGCAGCTGTCGCAGCGGGGCAGCAGCAGCTTGCCCTGCGTGGTGCCCTCCCAAAAGGGCTTGGTCTCGGGGGTGATGGCCGGCACTGGGGCCGGCAGCGAAGCCTCGCTCATGCGTCCTCCCTGCCCAGAATCAACGTCGCACTGCCCATGCGGGAGCCGATGGAGCCGCCGGTGCCGTGCGCCAGCGCCAGCTCGCAATTGGGCACCTGCACCTGGGGGTTGGCTTCTCCCCGCAGCTGGCGCACCGCCTCCAGTATCTTGGTCATACCGCCACGGTTGGCGGGGTGGTTGTTGCACAGGCCACCGCCATCGGTGTTGAAGGGCAGCTTGCCGTGCGGTGCCTGCAGCCCGCCATCCTGTACGAAGCGCCCACCCTGGCCTTTCTCGCAGAAGCCCAGGTCCTCGATCGTTTCCAGCACCGTGATGGTGAAGGAGTCATAGATCGAGGCGTAGTCGATGTCGCTGGGCTGTACGCCAGCCTCCTCAAAGGCGCGCGGGCCCGACCAGCGGGCGCCGGTGTAGGTGAGGTCCACATGGCCGTTCATGGTGTGCTTGGGCGCTTCACCATGGCCCAGGATCTTGACCTTGCGGCGCTTCAAATCGCGCGCCACCTCGGGGCTGACCAGCACCACGGCGCCGCCGCCATCGGTGATGACGCAGCAATCCAGCCGGTGCAGCGGGTCCGCCACCAGGGGCGAGGCCAGCACCTCCTCGACGCTGACCGGGGTGGGCAGAAAGGCGCGCGGGTTGTACTGCGCGTGGTGCGAGGCCGCGACCTTGATCTCCGCCAGCTGGGCGCTGGTGGTGCCGAACTCGTGCATGTGCCGCCGCGCCGCGAGCGCGTACCAGGCGACAATCACCGGCCCGTAAGGCGCTTCGAAGCCCACCTCCGGCGCCTCAGACACGCCACGCCCGCCGGCGCTTCGGCCCTTGCCGGCCAGCGTCACCAGCGCCACGTGGCACTTGCCCTCGGCGATAGCTGTGGCGGCGTGCCCCACGTGACACAGGTAGGACGAGCCACCGGTGTCCGTAGAGTCCATGATCGACAGCTTCAGGCCCAGGTAGTCCGCCAGGGACAGCACGCCCAGGCCCATCCCGGCCGCGTCACTGAAAAAGCCATCCACATCCTTCAGCGAGAGGCCCGCGTCGGCCAGCGCGCCCAGCGCCACTTCGGCGTGAATCTGCGCGACGGACTTGTCCGGCAGCCGCCGCTCGGGGTGCTCATAGGCGCCCACAATGAACGCCTTACCCTTGATGCTCATGTCCGAGTGATTGACCCACCTGCCGCCCAGAATTGCCAAATGGCTGGCGGCCGAAACCATAGAACCACACGGCGGCCCCACTTGGCAACGCCACATGGTTGCCCCAAGCGAACGAACCAGCGGTGCACCCCCGGGGAAGGCCGATGGGCGCGTTCGCCTCGCCAAGCTTGCCCGCGAAGCCGGGCAGCACACCTCTGGCGGAGTCGTCGGGGCCGTACCTGCCCAATCATCCGTTGGCCGAGTACGCTTGGCGCGATATGGGACGCCTGCGCTGGCTGTGGCTCCTGGGCTGTGTGGGCTTGCTGGGGCTGCCGAGCCGGGCGCTGGCGGCAGGCGCCGGATGCCATTTCGTGCTGGGTTTCCAGGCGCTGGAGGCGCAGCTGCCGGCGGTAGGCAGCTGCCTGAACGAGGAGCACCCCGACCCGGCCGGCAACGGCAACCAGCTGCAGGACACCGCCGCTGGGCTGCTGGTGTGGAACCGCGCCGGCAACTGGATGTCCTTCACCAACGGCTACCACACCTGGCTGTACAGCTCACACGGCCTGCAGGAGCGCCTCAACAGCCAGCGCTTCGCCTGGGAGCTGGCCGCCGGGCCACGCCGGCACGTGGTGTTCGTGGCCGGCTACGACACCAGCAGCGCCGGCGCTCAGCAGATCTTTACACCGCTGGAGGCGGAGCTGGCCCAGGTGGACGGCTTTGCACCGGCCGACTTCACCATCTTCAGCTACAACGGCGACAGCCTGGGGGCGGGCGGGTCGTTCGCCCCACTGCCCTACGCCGCCTGTGACTCCGGGCGGCCGCTGGATCAGAGCGGGCCGGCCCTGGCGCGCTTCTTGAGTGACTATCAGGCGGCCGTCGGTGGGCCGCTGGTGGTGGTGGGCCACAGTCTGGGCGGCCTGCTGGCGTACCAGCTGCCGCGCTGGACGGCGCACCTGGCCCTGGACAGTGTGGTCACTGTCGATGCGCCGCTGCATGGGGTAGGTGCATCGCTGGCTTTCTTCGCCCTCTTCGCGCCGTGCAGCTCACTGGTCGTGCAGGATCTGGCGACCCTGGGGCAAGCACCCGATCTGGAGCAGCAACTGGCTGGGTGGGCGGCCGGCTTGCACGCCATGGGCGCCCGAGTGGCCACCGTCGCCAGCGCGGGCGACTGCGTCTATGACCTGCCCCTGTGCGGCTTGCCCGGCTCAGATGAGCGCGCTACCCAAACCGCTCCAGCGGATTGGGCCATCACGGTCCCTGCCGCGGCGGCACTCGCCTCCCCCGCGGCCAGCCACCTGGCGGCGCTGTCTGATGCGTCAGCTCTGGCTCAAATCGCCAGCTTCATTGGACCTCAGCGGAGCGCTGAAACTCCTGCATGAAGGCGCACAGGGCAGCCACCTCGTCGATCGTGACGGCGTTGTACAGGGAGGCGCGCACGCCGCCCAGGGTGCGATGGCCTTCCAGGCCGGAGAAACCGGCGGCCTCGGCCCGCCGCAGAAACGTGCGCTCCAACTCGGCCGAGGGCAGGCTGAAAACGACGTTCATGCGCGAGCGATCCGCCACCGCGGCGCGCGGCCGGTAGAAGGCCCCGCTGGCATCCAGCAGCGCGTACAGGCGCGAGGCCTTGGCCTCGTTGCGCTCGGCCACGCCGCGCAGGCCGCCCGGCTGGGCGCACAGCCAGCGCGTGACCAGCAGTGTGACGTAGATGGCGAACACGGGCGGCGTGTTGTAGATGGAGCCCATGTGCGTGTGGCGCCGGTAGTCCAACATCGCCGGCAAATCGGCCGGGGCAGCATCGATCACCTCGCGCCGGAGCACCACCACTGTCACTCCCGCCGGGCCCAGGTTCTTCTGCGCGTGGGCATAAATAAGCGCGAAGCGAGTCGCGTCCAGCGGGGCTGAGAGGAAATCCGACGACATATCGCACACGCGCGGCACGCCCTCCAGCCCGAGGACGCGGTGGAACTGCAGGCCCTCGACGGTTTCGTTGGACACATAGTGCAGGTAGGGCGCCCGGGGGTTGCAGTCCAGCTCATCATCGCTCGGCAGGCAAGTGTAGCCGGCGATCGATCCGTCCCACAGGGCGCGCACGGCGCCCTCCCTGCGCGCCTCGGGCAGGGCCTTGGCGCTCCAGTAGCCAGTCGCCAGGTAATCCGCCGCCTGCTCCCGGCCGCGCAGCAACGCCATGGGCACCATACTGAACTGCAAGCTGGCGCCGCCCTGCAGCAGCAGCACCTCGTAGCCGTCCGGCAGGTTCAGTAAGCAGCGCAGGTTGTGCACCGTCTCGTCCACCACGTTGCGGAACCAGGGGGTGCGGTGCCCCAGGCCCAGCACCGAGAGGCCCGTCCCGGGCACCTCGACGATGGCCTGCTGCGCCTCACGCAGCACCTCCTCGGGCAGCGCGCCCGGGCCTCCGGAAAAGTTGTACCGGCCACGCCGCGCCGAGCGCGCGGCCCCATCCAGTCCGGCCAAACCGGTCACGCGGCCATCTCCAGGCGGCGAGCGATCATGCCGCGCACCGCCGCGTGCACCCGCTCGATGGCCGGCAGGCGATGGGGTGCGAGGTCATCCACGCCGGGCGTGGGCACCATCATGGTGGCGTTCGCTTCGAACAGCACCACCCGCCCCTGCTCGTCCAGGGCGAAGTCGATGCCGCCGTAGTCCAGCGCCATCGCATCACGAATGCGCTCCAACGCGGCCAGCGCCCGGCTGCCCAGGGCGCCCTCCATGTCGCTGAGGAACAGCGCCTCCTCGCGTTGATGTTCGGGCTCCGCCATATCGGCATGCAGATAGTGCACCATCCATTGTCGGGCGATGGCCAGGTGCAGTGGATAGAGCTGACCATCTATGCCCATCACCCGGTACTTTCGCACCCATCCCTGAGTGTCCCGCAGATCGAGGTACTGCATGGCCAGCAGTTGAGATCCTGGCAACGTCGCGGCGGCCGCCGCCACTCCATCTGGACGCTCGATCTTGAGAAACTGCTCGCCAGTGTGGAAGCCGGGCGCGCGCAGCAGCAGCGGCCAGCGCAGGCCGGCTGCCTCCAGCCGCTCCGGGCCTTGTGGCGCCAGCAGGGCCTCCTTCGGCATCGCGATGGTGAGCGGGGCCAGCACCCCCTCCAGCTGCCCCAGCCGCGCGGCATGCTCCAGGCGGCCGGTCCGGGCCACGTGGCGAGGCAGGTTGAGGATGGGCGCCGGCGAACGATCGAGCAGCCGCGCCGCTCTGTCGAGTGCCACGCCGCAGCGGTCCGCATCGCCCACGGCATTGAACGCCAGGCGGTGCTCGGGCAGCTCCACGTCGGGCGCGCAGAACTCGGCTGTGGCGGTCCAGCGCCCAAATTGGGCGTCGTCCAGCCAGCGGTCGAGCTTGACGTTGCCACCCAACGCCGACATCACGACCAGGATGGGCGTGCCGGCTCTGGTGCCAGTCCGCGCGCGCCGCTCCAGGCCGGAACCGAAGCCCGCGCGGCCGTGCGCTTCCGCCTCGGCCAGCCGCCCCTCCAGCAACTCCAAAACAGCCAGCGACTGGTGCACACGCTGGTCAGCTGGCGCCTGCCGCAGCGCGGCCTCGTACTGCTGTCGCGCTTCCGCCGGCTGGCCCAATTCGAGGAGAGCGGAGCCGAGGTTGTCGTACGACGGCAGAAGCTCGGCGTCCAGCGCCAGCGCGGCGCGGCAGCAGTCGCGCGCCTCCTCGTAGCGATGCAGGGCGAAGTACACGCTGCCCAGGTTGTTCAGCGCCTCGGGGTCGCCGGGTCGCAGGGCCAGCGCCGACTGATACTGAACCACGGCGGCGTCCTCGTCGCCCAGCTCCTGCAGGATGGCGCCCAGGTTGTTGTGCGCGGCCGCGGAATCGGGCGCCAGGGCCACTGCCAGCTCCGCCTCGGTGCGCGCCTCAGCCATGCGTCGCAGTGCCTTCAAGGCCCCGGCGCGGTTGACGTGCGCCTCGACGTACGCGGGCCGCCGCCGCAGCGCGGCGTCGTAGTGCGCCAGCGCCTCCTCCGGCTCTTGCGCGGCCTGCAACGCGGCGCCCAGGTCATTCTCAACCTCGGGAGACGTGCCAAGGGCCAGCGAGGCCCGGTAGTGCTGGATGGCTTCCGGGAAGCGCCGGCTGGCGCACAGGGCATCCGCCAGCGCGTGGTGGGCGCGGGGCGACGTGGGCGCCAGGCGCAGCGCCGCGCCGGCATGGCTCAGCGCCAGGGCAGGCTGGCGCAAGCGCCTGGCCGCCGCGGCGGCACCCAGGTGGGCCGCCACGTCGGTCGGCGCTGCTTGCACAGCCTGCTCGTAATGCGCCAGCGCTTCCTCGACTTCGCCGAGCCGCAGCAGCAGCTCGGCCAGGGTGCGGGACAGCGCGGGCACGGCCGGTTGCCGTTGGGCCGCGCGCCGCACCAGCGGCCGGGCCGCATCCGGCCGGCCGGCATCCAGGTGCAGCAGGGCCAGCGACAGCAGTGCCACGGGATGATCGGGCTGGCCGTCCAGGAGGGCACAGTAGCGGGCAGCGGCCTCGTCCAGGTGCCCCGCCTGGTGCGCGGCCAGCGCGGCCAGCAAGGCCGCGTCGCCGGCTGCCGGAGGCGCACCCTCGGCTGGCAGTGCGCAGGAGTGGCCGGCTCCCGCCGGGAGATGCGCCTGCACGGTCAGCCAGCCGCCACGCCGGCGCGTCCCAACACCAGCTCACGCACGGCCTGACACACCCTATCGGCGGCCGGCTGCCGGTAGTGAAAGCGCTGCTCCGTTTGCGGTGGCGGCACCACCATGGTGGCGTTGGCCTCGAACAGCAGCACGTGCCCCGCGGCGTCCAGCCCAAAATCAATGCCGCCGTAATCCAGGTCCACAACGGCGGCGATCCGCCCCAGCGCAGCCATCACGTCGGGACCCAGCGTGCCCGGCATGTCGCTCAGGAAGGCAGCCTCCTCGGCCTCGTGGCGCGCCTCGCCCATGTCGGCATTGAAGTAGTGGACCATCCAGCGCGTGGAGATGGCCAGGTGCAGTGGCAGCAGCTGGCCAGCCACCATCATCACCCGGTACTTGCGCACATTGCCATCGCTGCCGCGCGCGTCCAGGAACTGCATCGCCACCAGCTCAGCGCCCGGCAGCTGGGCCACAGCCCGCGCCAGGCCCAACGGAGCATCGACCTTCACGAAGTGCTCACCTGTGTGGAAGCCCGGCGTCCGCAGCAGCAGTGGCCAGCCTAAGCCGTCGCGCTCCAGCATGGCCGCCGCTGCGCGCCCCAGCAGCTGCGCGCGAGGATAGCGGCGCATGCGCGGCGCCACCACACCCGCCAGCCGCCCCAGGCGTTCAGCATTCTCCAGGCGGCCCGTTGCCAGCACGCGCTCGGGCGGGTTGATCAGCGGGCGGCCGGACGCGGCGATGATGCCACCTGCCTCCCGCAGGGCCTCGGCACAGCGATCGGCCTCACCAATCGCATTGAAGATCACGTCATGCGGCGGCACATCGCTGCCCGCCTCCCAGAACTCCACGGTCACCGTGAGCCGCGTGCAGGACGCCTGCTCCAGCAGCTCATCGATCGCGAGATTGCCCCCCAGGGCGGACAGCAGCACGAGCACACGCAACGGCGAGCGGAGGCTCCCGCGCGCGGGCCGCGCCTCAATGCCGCCGGGGAAGCCCAGCCGGGCATGGCGCCGTGCCTGCTCGCGCTGGCCCTCCCGCAGGCACAGCACGGCCAGGCTGCGCTGCACCTGCGCATTGCGGCCGTCGAGGCGCAGGGCGGCGTCCAGGTGAGCCCGCGCTTCCGGCAGCCGGTCGAGCAGCTGCAGGGTGTTGCCCAGGTTGTGGTGCGCGGCGAGGTGCTGGGGTTGCAGGCCCAGCGCTGCGCGAAAGCAGGTCATGGCCGGCTCGTACTCGTGCAGCGTCTCGAAGGCGATACCCATGTTGTTGATGGCTTCGACGAAGCCCGGCCGCAGCGCGATGGCGCGCTCGTAGTGAACGATGGCTTCGCGCCGCCGGTGCTGCAGCTGCAGGGCATTGCCCAGGTTGTAATGCGCCTGCGCGTGCATCGGATCGAGGGTGATGGCTGAGCGGTAGCTGGCCGCCGCTTCGTCTGCCCGCCCCAGCTCCAGGAGCGCGTTGCCACGGTTGTACAGCACCTCCGCGTGGTCCGGCCGCAGCACCAGCGCCTGGTCGTAGGCGGGCAGCGCGTCCTCGCAGCGGTGCAGCCCCTGCAGGGCGTTGCCCAGCCCGTTCAGCGCTTCCACCGCCCCTGGCCTGCTGGCCAGATCGCCCCAGTCGATCGCCGGCTCCTGACCAGTGCCGCCCGGGGTCAAGCTTGCGCCAGGCGCCTGGCGCCTCTCCGGCTCGCTCGTCGCCAGGCCCAATGCCGCCCGGTAGTGGCGGATGGCCTCATCGTAGCGGCCGGCAGCCTGCAGGGCGTTGGCCACGTTGCCGTGGGCCTCCGGGTAGTCCGGGTTGAGGCGCAGCGCTGCCTCGTAATGACCGGCGGCTTCCTCTGGGCGCCCCAGCCCATCTAATGTGACAGCCAAGTTGTTATGAGCTTCGGCATAGTTCGGCTGAATCGCCAGTGCAACCTGGTAGCGGGCCACGGCCTCGTCCGGCAGGTCGAGTGCCTGCAGCACATCGCCCAGGAAGCGGTGCCCGTGCTCTGAGGCCGGCCGCAAGCGCAGCCCCTGGCGCACCAGTCGCACCGCGTCCTCAAGGCGGCGCTGCTCGAAGCACAGGGAGCCCAGGAACAGGTACGCGTCGAAATTGCCCGGCTCGGCCCGCAGCAGCCGGCGGTACAGCTCTTCCGCCTCGGCCACCCCGCCGCGCCGGTGTGCCTCCAGCGCGCGCTGGAACAGCGCCGCGCCGCCCTCCGGCTCAACCGTTGCTGCCGCCTCACCCATCCCGGCCGAGCATACTACCCCCGCTCGGCAGGGCTGGTACTTTCAGCCCAGGGTCCTCTAAGGCAGGGCGGCCGCGATGAGCTCCACCACATCCTGTGGCCGCAAGCTCTCGCGCAGGTCCTTGCTGCCCACGCCATCCTCCAGCATGGTCAGGCAGAAGGGGCAGGCCGAAGCCACCACCTCCGCACCCGTGGCGGCCGCCTGCGTCACCCGGAGCTGGTTGATGCGGCTGCCGCGCTGCTCTTCCATGAACACGCGGCCGCCACCGCCGCCGCAGCAGAGGCTGGTGCGGCGGTTCATGGACATCTCCCGCAGTTGCACGCCGGGCAGCGCTGAGAGCACGTCGCGCGGGGCATCGTAGATGCCGTTGTACCGGCCCAGGTAGCAGGAGTCGTGATAGGTGATGCTCCGCGCCACCTGCTTGGCCGGCCGCAGCTTGCCGCCGGCGATCAGCTCGGCCACGAACTGGGTGTGGTGGATGACTCGATAGGTGCCGCCGAACTGTGGGTATTCGTGCGCGATGGTGTTGAAGCAGTGCGGGCAGGCGGTGATGACCGTGTGCACGTTGTAGCTGTTCAACGTCTGCACATTTTCGGTCGCCAGGGTCTGGTAGAGGTATTCGTTGCCCGTGCGCCGCAGTGGCTCGCCGGAGCACTTCTCCTCGCGCCCCAGAATGGCGAAGTCCACGCCGGCCGCCTGCAGGCAAGCCACCAGCGCGCGGGCGACCTTGTTGTTGCGGTCGTCGAAGCTGCCATAGCAGCCCACCCAGTAGAGCACCTCGGCCGTAGGATGCTCCCGCAACGTTTGCACGCCCAGCTCCCGCGCCCAGGCGCCCCGTGATTCGGCAGGATACTCCCAGGGGTTGAAGTTCTTCTCCACGTTGTTGTAGAGGGACACCAGCTCGCGGGGGAAGTCCGCCTGCTCCAGCACCAGGTTGCGCCGCAGGCCCACGATGATCGGCACGTGCTCGATGTACACCGGGCACTGCTCCATACAGGCGCCACAGGTGGTGCAGTCCCACACTTCCTCCGGACTCACCACCCCACCCACCAACGCCCGGCCTGGGCCGCTGCCGGAGCGAAAGCGCGCTTCGTTGCCCGCTTCACCGGCCACGCCGGAGAAGATGCCGCCTTCGTCTGCCTGATACCCCGCCAGCTCCAGGATGAGATCACGCGGGTGCAGCGGCTTGCCGGTGTTGAACGTTGGGCAGTACTCCAAGCACCGCCCGCAGTGCATGCACGCATCCACCGAGAGCAGCTGCGGCCAGGCGAAATCCTCCAGCTTGCCCAGGCCGAAGCTCTCCGCTTCCTCCATGTTGGCGATGGCATCCAGCTCCCCAAGCGGCTTCAGCCGGCGGAACATCACCTGCAGCAGCGCGGTGAAAGGGTGAATCATCTTGCTGAAAGCCACGTACCCCACGAAGAGGAAGGTGGTGATGAAGTGCGTCCACCACATCCAGGCGTGCAGCACGCCCAACGAGCTCACTGGCAGCGGCAGCACCAGCAGGGCCACGGGGTACGAGCCGAACGACCAGCCTGCCCAGGCGTCGTTCACGGCAGCCAGCCGCAGGCCCTGCAAGGCGAAGCCTTGCAGGCACAGCAGCAGCAGGAAGCCCAGGATGACCAGGTCGTCCGTAGTGGTTTGCTTCACGACCGGCTTGCGCCAGCGGGCGGCGAAGGCCATGAGCGTGCCCAGTATCAACGCCAGGCCACCCAGGTTCATGGCGACCTTGTAGCCCAGGTAGAAGTTGCCGCGATAAAAGTCGAATCCGAACAGCGGCACGGTGATATCGGACTCGATCATCACGATGATGGTGCCGATGAGCAGCACCGTAAAGCCCCAGAAGAGGCACAGGTGCATGATGCCGCCGTAGAGGTTGGAGCGCCGTGCGATGCGCTGGTGCAGCAGGCTGGTGCTCACCGCGCACCACAGGCGCCGGCCCAGCTGATCTCGCCGCGGTTCGGCCTTGCCGCGGCGCCACATGGCGCCGCGGCGGGCAAGGCCGTATGCCAGAATGGCGACGGGCGGCCCCATGAGCGCGTACAGCGCCACCTGGCCGGCGAGGCCCACGTTGAACAGCACCTGCCGCGTGGGCACCAGCCCTCCCAGGGGCGGTGCGATGCGCGCATCAGGCAACCAACCGGCCACGCTGCCCAGCGAGCCCCAGGCCAGCAGCGCCGCGATGGGCGCCGCGGCCGCCAGCGCGATACCCAGCACCGCCGGCCAGATTCGCCGCGGACCAGCCGAGGGCAGGGGCGCTGCTTCGGGCCAGCCCGCGGCCCACCCCGCCGCCGCGGCTCCGACGGAGAGCACCACGATGCCGAGGATGCGCAGCGCCGGGTTCAACGTGTCGGCCAGGATGATGATCACCAGGCCGATGAGGGTGATGAATACGGCTGTTTGCACGGCGGGCGTGGACCAGCGATTCGCCCAGGGCGCGCCGCCGGATGCCTGGTTTGCCAGCGTGGATGCATCCTGGCTCATGGTGTGGCTCCTGGTGTTTGAGATGCTCCTGGCAGCATGGCGTGGGCCTGCTCGGCTCGGAGCAGCACGCGCCGCGCCCTTTCTACCACGGGTGCATCCACCAGCTGCCCCTGCAGCGCCGCTGTGCCGTGACCCTGCGCCTCCGCCAGCTCAAACGCGGCGATCACCTCGCGGGCGAAGCGCAGCTCCTCATCGGTAGGGCTGAAGGTCCTGTTCACCGGCGCGATCTGCGCCGGGTGTATGACCGCCTTGCCAGTGAAGCCGAGGCGCCGCGCCATACCTGCCTCTCGCTGCAGCCCTGCCACGTCGCGCAGGTTGGGCCACACGGCGTCGATGGCCGCTACGCGCGCCGCGGCGGCGGCCAGCACCACGGCCGATCGCGCATACAGCAGCTCGGTCCCGTCGCCGTCGCGCCGGGGGGGCAGGCCCAGATCGCGCGTGAAATCTTCGGCCCCGAACATCAGTCCCACAAGTCGCGGCGACGACGCGGCGATAGGCCCGCAGGCCAGCACACCCGCGGCGCTCTCCACAATGGCCAGCAGCGACAGGCTGCCGCGCGGCAGGTCGGCCGCGGCTTCCTGGGCCGTCAACTGGCGATCGAGCGCCGCCAGCGCGGGCGCGCTCTCCACCTTGGGCACGCACAGCCCATCCAGCCCCAGACCGATCAGCGCCTCCAAATCGCCAGGCAGCCGGGAATGACCCAATGGGTGCACACGGACCAGCATCTCGGGGCCACGGCCGGGCTTGCGCGTCCGCAGGAAGCCAGTCACCGCCTGCCGCGCCGTGTCTTTGGCGGCGGAGGCGACGCCGTCCTCCAGGTCGAGCAGCAGCACATCGGCCGGCAGCGCGCCGGCTTTGGCCAGCATGTTCGGCCGGTCGCCCGGCACAAACAGCAGCGAGCGCCTGAGGCGATCGCGAGCATCATCCACCGGTCAGTACGTCCGGGGCATCCCCAGCACGTTCTGGCCAATGAAGTTGAGGACCATGTTGTTGCTCACGGGCGCCGTGAGGAACAGCCGCGTTTCACGAAACTTGCGCTCCACGTCGTACTCCACAGCGAAGCCATAACCCCCAAACGTGTCCATGCAGGCATTCGCAGCCTCCCAGGCAGCCTGACTGGCGAGCATCTTGGCCGAGTTGGCTTCGAAGCCGCACTTCTGGCCGCCATCGAACAGCCAGGCAGCTTTGCTGCGCATAAGGCCAGCCGCCTGCAGACGGGCGTGCGCCTGAGCAATGGGAAACTGCACGCCCTGGTTGGCGCCAATGGGCCGGCCAAAGACGATGCGTTCCGAGGCATAGCGCGCGGCGTGCTCCACGAACCAGGCGCCATCGCCCAGCGCTTCGGACGCGATGAGCACCCGCTCGGCGTTCCAGCCATCGATGATGCAGCGAAAGCCCTCACCTTCGGGGCCAATGAGGTTCTCGACCGGCACTTCCAACCCTTCGATGGTGAGCTCCGTGGTGTGGTGATTGAACATCACCTCCAGCGGGCGCACGCTGATCTGCCCCGCGGCCACGGCCGCCTTGAGGTCCACCAGGAACACGCTCAGGCCGCGTGTCTTATCGCGCAGCTCGTCATACGGCGTGGTGCGGGCCAGCAGCAGCAGCAGGTCACTGTGCTGGGCGCGGGAGATAAACACCTTGCGACCGCTGATCCGGTAGTGATCGCCCTGGCGAACGGCCAGCGTCTCCAGCCGGGTGGTTTCGGAGCCCGCGTTCGGCTCCGTCACGCCAAAGGCCTGCAGCCGCAGCTCGCCGCCAGCGATATGTGGCAGGTAGCGGCGCTTGAGGTCCTCGGAGCCATGGCGCAGCAGGGTGCCCATGGTGTAGATCTGCGCGTGCGCGATGCCGGCGTTGCCGCCGGAACGGTTGATCTCCTCCAGGACGACGCACGCCTCGGTCAATCCCAGGCCCGCGCCACCGTACTCGGGCGGGATGAGGACGCTCAGCCAGCCATCACGCGTGAGTGCCTGGACAAAGTCTTCCGGGTAGGCGCGCGCGCGGTCCAGCTCGCGCCAGTAGCTGGCGGGGTAACCGGCGCATAGCTGGCGCACCGCCTCGCGGATATCACGCTGCTCCTGGCTGGACGCGAAGTCCACCTCAGAAGTTTGGTCGTAAAGCCATAAGCGGCCCTCGACCGGCCCCCGGCAGCGCCCAGTTCGACTTCAACGGACGTTCTCGGGCAACCCCACCCGGCCCCTGCGGCATGTTTCCGGCCAAACTTCTATCCGCCGCCGATCAGAACACGATGACCAGGCGGCCGCGCGTGCCACCCGCGGCCAGCCGGCGATGCGCCTCGGCCGCGGCTTCCGGCCGGAACTGCTCGGCCACCCGCAGCGTGAGCTTGCCCTCGCCCGCGAGACGCGCCAGTCCCGCCAGCGCGGCCTGGTTATGCGCGTAGTCACTGACGCGCACACGATCGATCGTGATCCCCCGCTCGGGTTCGCCTTCGAATTCGAAGCCGCGCACCACAGCCATGTGCCCGCCGTCCTTCACGGCCGCCAGGATGCGCACGCCCAGGAGCGCCGTATCCACCAGGCCATCCACGCCATCCGGCACCAGCTTGCGGATAGCGGCCGCCGCGCCCGGCCCGCGCGGCACCACGTCCGATGCGCCGAGCTGGCGCACCAGCGCCTCGTCCTTGGGTGCCGCCTCGGCAATCACTCGCAGGCCATCCAACACGGCCAGCTGCATGGCGTAGCCGCCCACCGCGCCAGCCGCGCCCGTGACCGCCAGCACCTGGCCGCGCTTGAGGCCCATCAGGTCCAGCGCACGCCGCGCGGTGAGGCCATTCATAGGCAGGGTGGCCGCCGCCACCACATCGACGCTCAAGGGGATCGCCGCGGCGGAATCGGCCGGAATGACCACCTGCTCCGCCTGAGCGCCCCTACCTGTGCTCGTGGGCAGGACGATGGCCAGCACCGCATCGCCCACCTTCCAGGCGGCTCCAGGTCCCACGGCATCGACCCGCCCGGCCAGCTCCATGCCCGCCACGTACGGCTTCGCCAGGGCCCGCAGCACCGCCGCCGATGAGCCGGACCGCATGCCGGTGTCAGTGGGATTCACGGTCGCTGCGGCCACTCGCACCCGAATCTCGCCCGGCCCTGGCTCAGGCGCAGGCAGGTCAGCCACGGTGAGGACCTCGGGCCCTCCAAACTCAGCGAACGCTACAGCTCTCACCGGGCCATCCTAACAGGTGGCAGGAGGCAGGCTCGCGGCTGGCGCGGGCCTGCCTCGCCTTAGGGGACAAGCCCTATTCGGCGACGCCGCTCGCTTCCGCGGCCGCGATGGCCGCCTCCAGCTGGCGCAGCAGTGCCCGGCCGGAGGCGATGTCCATCTCCACGGCGACTCGGGCGCTCGTGCCCAGGTCCCAGTTCACGAAATCCAGCAGCAGCGCATGCTCGGCCTGGGTATGGGTGGAGTGGTCGTAGCCCACGTTGGCCTGGGTCACTGGAAACCAGCCTTCAGCGCCCTTCCCCACGCCCTGAATGGCCGTTTTCATGGCGATCATGGTGCACATCGTTCGTATTCCTCAACCGTTGCCGAAATCAGGCCAGGTGCTGCTGGAAGAAGGTGAACACCTTTGCCCAGCCATCCATGGCCTGCTGCGGCCGGTAGAGCGGCGTTTGATAGTAGAAGAAGCCGTGGCCGGCGCCGTCATAGCGGTGGAACTCGTAGTTTTTGCCGAGCCGCTTGAGCTCGGCCTCGTGGGTGTTGACGTGATCCGGTGAGGGCGCCTGGTCGTCGTTCCCAAAAAGGCCCAGGATGGGGATGTTGAGGTCTTTGGTGTAGTCGATCGGCGCCACTGGCTGGGCTGGCGTGAGCTGATCCTTGGGGGCAACCACGCGCCCGCCCCACAGGTCCACCACGGCGGCGAAGCCCTGCACGCGCGAGGCCACCAGCACCGAGTGCCGCCCACCGGAGCAACTGCCGATGATGCCCACTTTGCCGTTGCTGGTGGGCAGCGCCTTGATCCAATTGAGCGCGGCCTGACCATCGCCCACCACGCTGTCGTCCGGCACGCCGCCCTCGCCGCGCACCTTGGCCGCCACATCATCCGGCGTGCCGTGCCCGAAGCGACAGTACAGGTCCGGGCAGATGACGTCGTAGCCGTGGTTGGCGAAGCGGTTGGCGAACTCCTGGTAGAACTCGTCCCAGCCGGGTAAGTGATGCATCAGCACCACGCCGCCACGCTTCTGGTCGCCTGCCGGGCGCGCGGTGTAGGCGTGAATCTGGTCTCCCTTACCGCCGGTAACGGTGGTGATGCCGGCCGCGATGCCGTGGCCTGCAGCGTCGGTGCTGAACGAATTCCACATGTGCGTTGAACCCTCCGTCTTCTCCCGTGAAAATGGCGCCGGGCAGCCCGCCCGACCATGCTCAGTTGTGAGACTCCCATCTTGCGGACTCAGGTGCCCGCCCGTCAAGGGGCCAGGGCGTGCGAAGCGCAACGCGAGGGCCGGGCTGGCCAGATAACAGGGACGCGGGCGCAGCCGTTTGTTGGATGACGGGATGACGGGATGACGGGATGACGGGATGACGAAGCGCCCTGGCAACCGGCCGGCGGCACTCTGTTACAACTAAGGACCACACCAACATGCAGCCTCCCGCTCCTCGCCGCAAGGCCAGCAAGGTTGGCCTCGCGCTCCTGGGCGTGTTTGGCCTGGTGCTCATCGCCGCGGGCGTCGCCGCCTACAAGACATTGAGCTTCGTCAGCGCGGTCTCCACCGCCGGGCTGGGCAGCAATGTACGCAGCGTGGTGGGTGGCGTCGCCGGCGCACTGCCCCTGGCCCCCAGCCCAACGCCGGCTCCGGCTGGCCCGGTGAACATCCTGCTGCTGGGCTACGGCGGCGCCGGCCACGATGGCCCCAACCTGACAGACTCCATGATGGTGCTGCGCTTCGACCCGCACACCAAGCAGGCAGCGATGGTCTCGGTGCCACGGGATATCTGGGTGCGCATTCCCTACAGCGCCACCGGCGGCGCCTTCTCCAAACTCAACACCGCGTACGCCATCGGCCTGAACGACCAGGGCTACCCGGGCAAGCAGGCCCAGTTCACCGGCCGGCAGGGCGGTGGCAACCTGGCCGCCTCCGTGGTGGGCTCGCTGCTGGGCTTGTCCATTCACAACTGGGTGGCGGTGGACTTCCACGCCTTCAAGTCTGTGGTGGATGCGCTGGGCGGCGTCGATGTGAACGTGCAGACCGCCTTCACTGACACGCAATACCCGCGTAACGACAACGCGGCCATCGATCCCAGCTGGATGACCATCCACTTCGACGCCGGCCCGCAGCACATGACCGGCGAGCGCGCGCTGGAGTTCGCCCGTTCGCGCCACTCTGCGCAGGATGGGACCGACTTCGGTCGTTCGCGCCGCCAGCAGCTGCTGATGCTGGCTATCAAGAACCGCGCAGAGTCTCCGGCTGGCATGACCAAGCTCTTCAGCCTGATGGATGCGCTCTCCGGCGATTTCAGCACCAACATGACCATCGGCCAGATCTCCAGTTTTGTCCAGGACGTTCGTGGCATCGATCCCAGTGTGGTCGACCGCGTGTCGATCGATGACACCAACTACCTGGTGGATGGCGTGAGCGCCGACGGGCAATCGATCCTCTTGCCCAGGGGCAGGTCCTGGGCCGAGGTGCAGGCGGCTATCGCCGGCATCTTCCAGGCGCCGGCCGTGAAGACCGAAGGCGCCCGCGTCCAGGTGTGGAACGCGACTGGTGAGCCGGGACTGGCCACCAGCGCCACGAGCCTGTTGGATGGCCTGGGCCTGCGGACGCTGCCGCCCGAGAACGCTGCCACAGCCGGCCAGCAGGCATCCGAGATTCACGACTTCAGCCAGGGCCGCGACACGGCCACGGTGCAGGAGCTGGCGAGCATCTTCTCCGCCAGCGTGGTGAGCGAACCGCCACCGGCGGGTGAGGCCGTGGACATCAAAGTGGTGCTGGGCAGCAGCTACGCCCCCGCCGCCGCCAATTCGCCGAACGCCGTCACCAGGTACGACAACACCACCTGGATTCCGGGCCAGGCAGCTGGCACCGCCGCCAGTTCCGCGGCCCCGGCTCCCAACCGCGCCATGGTGGAGGCGCCGGCAACGCCGATCGCCAGCACCCGGGGCGAGCAGCCGCGCCGCGCCGCGGCAGGGCTTACCACTTCTCAACGGCCGGCAGGCCTCGCGGCCACGAGTCACGGCACGAGCGCTCCAGCGCGAGCGCACGTCGCCGCAGGCTGAGCCGAGAAGTTTTGGCCGGAAACATGCCGCGGCGGCCCGGTGGGGTTGCTCAGGAGCGACTCAAATCGCGGTGGCTGCTGCACGGGGTTGGTGGAGGGCCACTTGTGGCTGTGCGGCCAAACTTCTCGGGCAAGCATCGCGGCTGAAATGGACCCCTGGCAGCGGTGGCTCAGCCGCGAGTGGCTGTGCACCAACGGGCTGGGCGGCTTCGCCTCAAGCACACTGGCTGGCTGCAACACGCGGCGGTACCACGGCTTGCTGGTGGCCGCGCTGGATCCGCCAGTGGGGCGCACGCTGCTCCTGGGCAAGCTGGATGAGACGCTGCTCATCGATGGGGAGCGCGTGGAGCTGGCAACCAACGAATGGCATGACGGCACTATTGCGCCCCAGGGCGCACGCTGGCTGGCCAGCGCCGCCATGGACCAGGGCCGCTTCCGTGTGCTGTTCCGCGGCGAGGACTGGGAACTGGAGAAGCAGGTTTGGCTGGAGCAGGGCCAGAACACCACTTTTGTGCGTTATCTCCTGAGCGGCGGGCTGCCCTCAGCCGGATTGGAGCTGCTTCCGCTGTGCGCCTGCCGCGACTTTCACGCCGAGCAGCGCGGCACGCCCGAGTGGCAATTTGCCGGCGGTCCGACTACCGATGGGTGGCGCGTACAGGCCTACGAAGGCGCACCGAACCTGCTGCTGGAGGCCGATGCGCCCCTGGCGTGCGAGGCCAGTCCTGCTTGGTACTGGCAATTCCTGCACCGGGTCGAGCGAGAGCGCGGGCTGGACAGCCTGGAGGACCTGTTCCAGCCGGCCATCATCCGGGCCGAGCTGCAACGCGGCGAGCCGCTGCTGCTGCGCGCCAGCGTGGAGCTCGAACCGGCGCCCTTCTCCGGGGCGCTGGAACGGCAGCACGAGCACGCACGGCAGGTGCTG
>JBOGTU010000017.1:0-6523 GCA_050695655.1 Chloroflexota bacterium
CGTGGATTTCCTGCGTGACGGGCTGCGAGCGTTGAGCCAGGCGGTGATGGACGTGGAAGTCAGCCAGCACCTCCAGGCCGACCGACACGAACGGACGCCGGAGCGGACCGGGCAACGCAATGGCTACCGCGAGCGCCAGTGGGACACGCGGGTCGGGTCGATTGCGTTGCAGGTGCTGCGGGTGCGCCCTATATCCAGGGCGTGTCGACGCAACGGGTAGACGACCTGGTGCAGGCGTTGGGGCTGCACGGCATGAGCAAGAGCCAGGTGTCGCGCATCTGCCAGGAGCTGGACGCCGAGGTGGAGCGCTTCCAAAACCGGAGCTTCGATGGACCTCCCTACGTGTACTTAGACGCCACCTTCGTCAAAGTGCGCCAGGACCATCGCGTCGTCTCTCAGGCAATAGTCATCGCGATCGGTGTGCGGGCCAGTGGCGAACGGGATGAACCGCCCCGGCTTTCCGGGAGACAATGTTTATTGAGACACTGCCACCTGGGGCGGGGTAAGCGAATCGTAGTAGGCCGGTTCAGTGGCTTGAGGGGACGTTGATGTCAATAGCTGGCGAGCGGCCTATTTGGAGGCTCTAAAAGCTCAATCTGAGCTTAGATTTGAGTGAGGGTGGTGGGATTCGGACCCACGGCCAATAGATTAAAAGTCTACTGCTCTACCACTGAGCTACACCCCCGGCGGGAGGGGCCGCTGGGCCGCGGCGCAGGTGGCCGCTGGACGATCGTAATCGGAGGATAGCACTCCTCGCGCGCTTGGCTGCGCGGGGCTCCGCGGCCGTCGGCGATGACGCCAATGCGTGGATGGCGGTAGCCTTGGGCGTTGGCTGTCGCGGGCGCGGAGGAAGAGCACACGGAGCGCTCGTGGCAGCGCAACCTGTACGCGCTGACGGCGGTCGGCTTCTTGATGTTCACCGCCTTCGGGTTCGTGTTTCCCTTTCTTCCGCTGTTCATCGGCACGCTGCATGTGGGCGACCTGCACAGCGTGGAGTTGTGGTCCGGCGTCAGCAGTTTTGGGCAGGCCATGGTGCTCTCCGTGTTCTCCCCCATCTGGGGCGCCGTAGCTGACCGGCGCGGCCGCCGCCTTATGGTGTTGCGGGCGGCCTTTGGCGGCGGCGTGATCATCGGGCTCATGGGCCTCGCGCCCAACATCTGGGTGTTCACCGGGCTGCGGCTGGCGCAGGGCGTGGTCACCGGCGTCATCGCCGCGGTCACGGCGCTGGCTACCACCTTTGTGCCGCGCAACCGGCTGGGGTACGCCCTGGGCCTGATCCAGATGTCCGCTTTCGCGGGCAACGCGGTGGGCCCGCTGCTCGGCGGCTTTGTGGCAGATCATGCTGGTTACCGGCCCAGTTTCCTCGTGGCAGGCTGCCTTTTCCTCTTGGCAGGCGGGCTGACCATCGTGCTGGTGAAGGAGAACTTCGTGCCCCCCGCGCCGGGTGACGTGCCGGCCGGGTTGAAGGGCCTGCTGGCTGAGATCCGTGCGCGCGGCGCGGATCGCCAGTTGCTGGCCATGATGGTGGTGCTCTTCGCCGCGCAGTTCGGCGTCAACGTGGTGCAGCCCATGCTGCCGCTGTTCGTCCAGGTGCTGGACCCCACGCAGGACATCGCCACAGTCACCGGACTCATTTTCACCGTGGCCGGTGTCGTCGCGGCGGTGAGCGCCATCATCTGGGGGCGCATCGGCGATCGCATCGGCTACCGGCTCATGCTCATCTCCATGTCGCTCGGCTCGGGCCTGGTGTATCTGCCCATGGGACTGGTGCGCAGCGCCGGCCAGCTCATTGCGCTGCGCGGCTTCCTGGGCATCTTCGATGGCGGCTTGCTGCCCTCAGCGAACGCGCTCATCGCGCTCACTTCCCCGGAATCCACCAAGCAAACGCGCGGGTCGCAGGGCACGACCTACGGGCTGGTGTACCTGGCCAACGGCCTCGGCTTCGCGTTGGGACCGCTCTCCGGAGGCATCATCTCGGCCACACTGGGGCTGCGCAGCGTGTTCTTCGTCACGGGCGCCATTCTGCTGGCCATCGCACTGTACCTGCCGTTCGGCATCCGCGGCTCCCCGCGTCGCAGTGGCTGAGGCGCCCTGGGGCGAGGTGTGCGGCCTATGGCGCGGAATACCAGGCCTGCATGGGTGAGGAGCGCCGGCGTGCAGGCTCAGCGCCGGCGGCGTTCTCTCGACATCAGCGGCGGCGCGGCTCAGCCAGCACGAGAGGCATGGTAGTGTAGGGCCGCGAGGAAGCTGTGCAAGCAAAAGGCGAGCTGTTTTGGGTTCGGCACAGCGGCAGTGGGCCGCGGCCATGCCTCTGATCACGCGACAGATCGGGCCCGGTTTCGCCGCCGAGGCCAGCGGGTTGGATCTGCGCCAGCCGCTTTCCCCAGAAGATGTCGCGGCGATCCACGCCGGCATGAACGAGTTTGCCGTTCTCGTCTTCCACAACGCGCCCCTCACGGACGAGCAGCACCTCGCCTTCAGCCGCGCGCTGGGCCCCCTGGAGGACGCGGGCGGCACCAGCCTGCGCGAGCCGGATCAGCAGCGGCTGCCCTCCACCTTTGCCGACGTGTCCAACCTGGATAGGAATGAGCACGTGTTCGCCCTGGATGACCGGCGGCGCCTGTTCGCCATCGGCAACAGGCTGTGGCACTCCGACAGCTCGTTCAAAGTGGTGCCGGCCAAGTATTCGCTGCTGCGGGCGGTGCGCATCCCAGCGAGCGGCGGCAATACAGAATTCGCCGACATGCGCGCCGCGTACGATGCACTGGA
Source organism: Chloroflexota bacterium (assembly GCA_050695655.1). Taxonomy (GTDB): domain Bacteria; phylum Chloroflexota; class JAJPGV01; order JAJPGV01; family JAJPGV01; genus DATKQD01. Next base: position 2,770 of record JBOGTU010000017.1, read on the forward strand.
TAGTGCCACGAAAGTCCAGGTGCAGGATTTGATCTGCGAGCACTCGCAGATATTCTCCCGCCAGCAGCTTGGCTTCACGGACTTCACCGCCGAGGAGCGCGAGCGCTTTCGGCCCGTGCGGCAGCGGTTGGTGCGGGTGCACCCGGCCACCCGGCGGAAATCGCTGTTCCTGGCTTCGCACGCCGGCGGCATTGTGGGCTGGCCCGGGCCGGAGGCGCGCTGCTTCTTGTACGAGCTGGTGGAGCACGCTACCCAGCGCGGCTTTGTGTACGCGCACACGTGGCAAACGGGGGACCTGGTGATGTGGGATAACCGCCGCACCATGCACCGTGGGCGCCGCTATCCGGCCGACGAGCCGCGGGATGTGCGCCGCACCACCTTGGTGGGCGATGGCCCCACCGCCGAGCAGGCACACTGACCTTCATCGGCTGGCCGGCGCAGCTGGCAAAACGAGGTCAGACACAACGCGAGACACACGATCACGGAACCATCAAGCACACAATCATCGAGAAATTCAATGGGAGGGCTTAGGCAGGAGTGATCAGAATTTTCGAGGCGGGCGATCGGGAATACGAGCTGGTGGAAGGCTGGGGCCATCTCCCGGAAGGGTGGCAGTGGGGCCAGGTGGCCGGCGTCGCCTGCGACTCGCACGACAACGTGCACGTGTACACGCGAACCGAGCACCCGTACATGATCTTCGACCCTTCGGGCACCATGGTGGAGCACTGGGGTGAGGGCGTGCTGGACAACGCGCACAGCCTGACCATCAACGCCGACGACTCAGTGTTCATCCTCAGCCATCGCGGCCACTTCATCCTGAAGTACGACAAGGACCGCAAGCACGAGATGACCCTGGGCAAACAGGGCGAACACTCGGATACCGGCTACACCACCGAAGGGCGTGTGCCCGCGGCACCATGGTCCTCCGGCGGAGGCTTGCCCATCACCAACGGCGTAGGCTTTGGCGGGCCGCCCTTCCACCAGCCAACCGCCGTGGCGCTTTCCAGCAGCGGCGACATCTTCGTATCCGATGGCTATCGCAACAGCCGCGTGCACAAGTTCACGGCCGATGGGCAGCTCATCAAGTCCTGGGGCGAGCCCGGCCACGCCAAGGATCTGCGCAATTCCAAAGAGGGCCCGGGGCTGTTCCACACGCCGCACGGCATCTGGGTGCACGGCGACCGCGTGTTCGTGCTGGATAGGGAGAACAACCGCATCCAGATCTTCACCACCAACGGAGAGTTCCTGGACATTTGGACCGGCTTCGACCGCCCCACCGACATTTTTGTCGACAAGCAGGGCATCATGTACGTGTCCGAGCTGGAGGATGCGATCAGCATTCTGGACCTGCAGGGCAACGTACTGGGCCGCTTCGGAAGCGATCGCAGCCATGTGCCCGGCCGCTTCTGGGGCCCTCATACCGTGTGGGTGGATTCCAGCGGCAGCATCTACATCGGTGAGGTGCTGGAAGGCCAGCGCATCCAGAAGTTCGCCCGCAAGAAGTAGCGGGCCGCCCGCGCCCTGGTGGCGTGTGGCATGCAGCGCCGCGCGGTTCTGCCACCGCGGCGCTGTCGCCGCCGGGCTTGACCTGGTTTGCGCGCGTAGGCTATCGTGGCGCGCAGTACAAAAGTGCGCGTCACATTCACAGGAGTCCTTCCATGCTGACCACCGAAGAAAACGAGCTCATCACCCGCACCGGGCCGGGTACACCCATGGGAAACCTCATGCGGCAGTACTGGCTGCCGTGCATGCTCTCACGCGAGGTGCAGGCGGATGGAGATCCCCTGCGCGTGATGCTGCTGAGCGAGCGGCTCATCGCCTTCCGCGACAGCAACGGCCAGGTTGGCCTGCTGGCGGAATCCTGCCCGCACCGCGGAGCATCGCTGTTCTTTGGCCGCAACGAGGAGTGCGGCCTGCGCTGCGTGTACCACGGCTGGAAGTTCGCGGCCGATGGCACCTGCCTGGACATGCCCAACGAGCCGGCCGAAAGCAACTTCAAGCACAAAGTGCGCGCCGTCTCCTACCCCTGCGTGGAGCGCGGCGGTGTGGTGTGGGCCTACATGGGCCCGCGCAGCACGCCGCCGCCCCTGCCTGACTTCGAGCCCAACATGCTGCCCAACAGCGAGCAGACGGTGTGGGCGACGCAGCAGGAGTGCAACTGGCTGCAGGTGCTGGAGGGCGACATCGATACCATCCACGTCAACTTCCTGCACGGCGGCGCCTCCAACGACGGGCGCCAGAGGTCGGCCGACTTCGTGGCCACCGATACGGATGGGGGCGCCTGCTACGGCGCCTTCAAGCCGGCTGGTGAGCCCGGCATGACCTACTGGCGCATCGCACACTACCTCTTCCCCTTCTACAGCATGGCGCCGCCCGGGCGGTTGGGCATCCGCGTGGCGGGCATCTGCCGCGTGCCCATGGACGATACGCACACCCTCTCGTTCTCTATGTCACCGGACGCGGGTCAGGGCAACTTTGGCCGAACCAGCGCACAGTCCGCGCGGGCCACGAACTCGTTCGGCGCGAATGGCACGGGCAACCCGGTGCTGCCCAACAGCACGGATTGGTTTGGCCGCTTCCGCACCGTAGCCAGCGGCAGCAACGACTTCTTGATCGACCGTGAGGCGCAACGCCGCCGCGAGGGTGGCGTGGGCTACACCGGCATCACGGGCATTGGCGTGCAGGACGCCGCCATGACCTGGAGCATGGGCCCCATCTACGACCGCCGCCGCGAGCACCTGGGCACTACAGACACCATGGTCATCAAGGTGCGGCGCCGGCTCATTGCCGCGGCGCGCGCGCTGGCCGATAGTGGCGCCACGCCTCCGGGCGTGGATAACCCCGACGTGTACCGGGTGCGGTCAGGCTGGGTGAACCTGCCCAACGAGGCGAACTGGCTCGAGGCCACGCTGAACCTGCGCAAGGCATTCGTCGATCATCCGGAGCTGGCCGGCGTGGCGCAGCACCCCTAAATGCAAGCCAAAGATTGCGTCAGCAACGAAGAGCTCATCCAGGAGGCGCGCCGGCGGCTCAACCAGGGGGCCTGGGACTACCTCGTAGGTGGCTCCGAGTCCGAAACGACCCTGCGCCGCAACCGGCACGCGTTCGACAAAGTGGCGTTTCGGCCGCGCATCCTGGTGGATGTGTCGCACGTGGACCCCAGCACCACCTTTCTGGGCTACCACTTGCGCATCCCTGCCATTCTGGCGCCCATCGGCTCGCTGCAGGTGTTCCACCCGGAAGCTGCCGCCGCCTCAGCCCAGGCCGCCGGCGAATTCGGCATCATCCACGCCGTGAGCTCGGTCACTGAGCCAGCGCTGGAGGTGACCGCCGAAGCGACAAAGGCGCCCAAGATCTTTCAACTTTATGTCAATGGCGATATGGACTGGACGCGAGAGATCGTCGGCCGAGTGAAGCAGGCTGGCTACGCCGGCCTGGCCCTCACCGTGGACGTGGCGCACTACAGCCGCCGCGAGCGCCCCATGCTCACCCGCTACACACCGCCCACGCGCCGGGGCAACACCAACCGCAACTATCTTGCCTCGCTCACCTGGGAAACGATGGATGCCATTAAGGACATGGCCGGGCTGCCGTTCCTGCTTAAAGGTGTGCAGACCGCGGAGGATGCGGAGATCGCGGTCCAACACGGTGTGGACGTGATCTGGGTATCGAATCACGGCGGCCGGCAGATCGACCACGCGCTGGGCTGCATGGATTCGCTGCCGGAGATCGTGCAGGCCGTGGGCGGCCGGGC
>JBOGTU010000018.1:0-9476 GCA_050695655.1 Chloroflexota bacterium
GTACACCGAGGGTATCCGCCCGCCGGCGGGCGAGGCCTATGTAGGCGTGGAATCGCCGCGCGGCGAGCTGGGCTTTCTGATTGTGAGTGACGGTTCCGGCCATCCGGCGCGGGTACATGAGCGCGCGCCGTCGTTCGCTAACCTGCAGGCGTTGTCGCTGATGGCCGAGGGGCGCCTCATCGCCGATCTCATCGCCATCATCGCCAGCATCGATCCCATCCTGGGTGAGGTGGATCGCTAGATGGCGCTGAGCGCCGAGGCTGAGGCGCGCATCGTGGCCGAGCTGGGAAAATACCCCACCCGGCGCAGTGCCCTGTTGCCGGCGCTGAAGCTGGCACAGCACGACCAGCACGTGCTCAGGCCGGAGACGCTGGCCCGCGTAGCGGAACTGGTAGGTGTGTCCCACGCGGCGGCCAACGAGCTGGCCACCTTTTACTCCATGCTGGCCACGGAACAACAGGGCCGCAAGGTGGTGGAAGTATGCGTGCAGCTGCCCTGCGCCTTGCAGGGAGCCGACGAGCTGCTGCAGCGCCTGGCCCAAGACCTGGGCATTGCGCCGGGCGAAACCACCGCCGACGGCGAGGTGACGCTGCTGCGCACGCACGAGTGTTTTGGCTCCTGCCAAAAGGCGCCGATGTGCCTGCTGAACCACGAGTATCGCGAGAACCTGCGCGGCGAGGCCGTGGAGCGCCTGCTGGCGGAGCTGCGCGCGCCCGCGCTGGCAGAGAGCGCGTAACGGTGGCGGAGGACTATCAGCCGATACTGCTGGCCCATGCGGGCCGTACGGCGCCTGTTGGCCTGGAGGAGCATGGCTACGCCGCCTGGAAGAAGGTGCGCGCCGAGATGTCGCCGGATCAGGTCGTCGCGGAGGTGAAGAACGCCGGCTTGAGTGGCCGCGGCGGCGCCGGTTTCCCCACCGGCATGAAGTGGGGGCTCATTCCTAAAGGTGATGGCCCCAAGTACTTGTGCGTGAACGCGGACGAGTCCGAGCCAGGCACCTTCAAGGACCGCGAGCTCATGGAAATCGAGCCGCACCTGCTTGTCGAAGGCGTGCTCATCGCCAGCTACGCCTTTGGCGCCAAAGAGGCCTTCATCTACATCCGTGGCGAGTACCGGGTAGCGGCGGATCGCGTGGAGGCCGCGCTGGCTGAAGCGCGCCAGGCGGGGCTGCTGGAGGGCTGTCGCATCAGCGTGTTTCGGGGCGCCGGAGCGTACATCTGCGGCGAAGAGATGGCACTCATGGAGTCACTGGAAGGCCGCCGGCCCATGCCGCGCTCCAAGCCGCCCTTCCCCACGGTGGCCGGCCTGTACGGCGCCCCCACGGTCATTAACAACGTCGAAACGCTGTGCAACGTGCCCGCCATCATCATCCGCGGCGCGGACTGGTACAAGACCATCAACCCCAAGATATTCTGCCTCTCGGGACACGTCATCCGGCCCGGGAACTACGAGCGGCCGCTGGGCTCGCTCACCATTCGCCAGCTGATCGATGAGTGCGGCCAGGGCGTGCCCGGTGGCCGAGCGGTCAAAGGTGTGCTGCCGGCCGGGGCCTCTGCGCCCATCCTCACCGCGGACAAGCTGGATACCAAGCTGGACTATGCGTCCGTTGCCGCGGCGGGGTCGATGCTTGGATCGGCCAGCTTCATCATCCTCGACGATCATACGTGCATCGTACGCGCTGCCGCGCGCATGGAAGAATTCTTTCGGCACGAATCGTGCGGCAAATGCACGCCCTGTCGCGAAGGCACGATGTGGCTGCACCAGATGCTGCTGCGGCTTGAGGCGGGCACGGGAACGGAAGACGACGTGGACATGCTGCTGTCGTTGTCGGACCAGATCAGTGGCAAGGTGCTGTGCGCGCTCGGCAACTTCGCCGTGAGCCCGGTGGTGGCAACGGTGAAGCAGTTCCGCGACGAATACCTGGCCCACGTGAAGGGCCGCGGCTGCCCGCTGGGCTCATGGGCGGCCTGAGGAGGTGCGCTGACCCATGCCTGATGACTTGGTGACGCTCACCATCAACGAGCAAGAAGTTCGGGTGCCCCAAGGCACGCTGCTGATTGAGGCGGCCAAGCGGCTGGGCATAGAAATCCCCGTGTTCTGCTACCACCCCAAGATGAAGCCGGTGGGCGCCTGCCGCATGTGCCTGGTGGAGATCGACAAGATGCGCGGGCCACAGGCGTCGTGCACCACGCCGGTGGCCAAGGGCATGGTCGTGCACACTGAGTCGGACCTGGCGCGCGGCTCGCAGAATGCCGTGATCGAGTTCCTGCTGGCTAACCACCCCTTGGATTGTCCGATTTGCGACCGGGGCGGCGAATGCCCCCTGCAGGACAACACCTTCAAGTACGGGCGTGGCATCAGCCGCTTCGAGGAGCAGAAGCGCCGGCTGGGCAAGGCGATTCCGCTGTCGGAGCGCATCGTGCTGGACCGCGAACGGTGCATCCTGTGCTACCGCTGCGTGCGTTTTCAAGACGAGATTGTGGGCGATGGCAAGCTGGGCGTGGTCGACCGCGGCAGCATGGGCGTGATCGGCGTGCTGGAGGGCGAGCCCTTCGATTCGCCCTTCTCCGGCAACACCATCGACATCTGCCCGGTGGGCGCGCTGACCAGCCGCCAGTACCGCTTTCGGTCGCGGCCGTGGGATCTGCAGCGGGCGCCGTCAGTGTGCATTGGCTGCGGCATGGGCTGCAACATCGAGTTGGACAGCCGCGAGCAGCAAGTGCAGCGCATGCTGCCGCGCGAAAACATGTCCATCAACAATGAGTGGCTGTGCGATCGGGGCCGCTTCGATACGCTCCCCGGGGGCTACGCCCGTCTGCGTGAGGCGGCGGTGGATGGCCAACCCGCGGCTCGGGCCGACGCGCTGCGGGAGGCTGCGCGGCGGCTGCGCGGCGGCGACGTGGAGCTTGTGGCCTCGCCAGCGCTGACCAATGAAGCGCTCAATGGCCTCAAGGCCCTGAGCGCTCGCCTGGCGGCGCCGCTCGGTGTATGGCCCCGGCAGGTGGGCACGGTGCGCGGCGGAATCGTGGACCTGCTGCGCTCCAAGACGATCATCCTGGTCGATTTCGACGTGTGGAACGAATTGCCGGTGCTGGCGCTGCGGATTCGCGAAGCGCTGAAGCAGGGCGCCAAGCTGTATGTTGCTGGCTCCCGCGTCAATGGCCTGGCACGGGACACCGCCGGGAGTTTTGGTTCCGTGGCGGAGCTGATTGCGGCCGGCTTGACCCTGGAGGGCCCCATCTCTGTGCTGGGCCCTGGCGCCGAGGCACTGGGCGCACAGTTCGGGGCCGAAGGGCTGGTTGGATCGCCCGCTACCGCTGCCAACGGCGCGGCCATGGCCGATCTGCCCGAAGCCGCGTTTCAGGCGGCTACGCTGCTGCTGGTCGGCAACGAGGCCTGGCCGGTGTTCGAAGGCAAGCAAACGATTAGCCTGCGCTGGTCGGAACCTCAACCGGCGCCGGCCGGTGCTGCCGTGCTGCTGCCGCTGGCCCACCCCTACGAGCAAGGCGGCACGGTCACCAACTTCGAGGGCCAGGTGCAGCAGCTGCGCCCCGGCGCGCGCTCACGCGAGGCAGATCCGGCCGATTGGGTTGCCTTGAAGGAGCTGGATGAGGCGTTGAGCGGCCCTGGCCCCTCCGCCGTGCCGCCGCGCGAGGCTGCGCTTGCCTGATACTGCCCTCAGCGCGATCCGGTCGGCGATTCTCATCCTCCTGCTGCTGACCGGCATGGCCTACATGACTTGGTTTGAGCGGCGGGTGATCAGCCGCCTGCAGGTGCGTGTGGGGCCGGACAGGGTGGGTGTGGCGGGGCTGCTGCAGCCGCTGGCGGACGCTATGAAGCTGTTTTTCAAAGAGGATGTGCGGCCGCGGCGTGCCGATCGCGTTCTCTTTCCACTGGCACCCGCCATTTCGCTGTTTGCGGCGCTGGCCGCGTTCGCGGTGATTCCCATCGGCCGCGCGGTCAATGTGGGCGGCAGCAGCATGCCATTGGGCATTGCTCAGATGAATGTGGGGCTGCTGTACCTGGTGGGCGTATCCAGCCTGGGGGTCTATGGGCTCATTCTGGGTGGCTGGGCCTCCGGCTCCAAGTACTCGCTGCTGGGCGGGCTGCGTGCCGCGGCGCAAGTAGTGTCTTACGAGCTGGTGCTGGGCTTGGCGCTGGTCACGGTGGCGGTCGTTTCGGGCAGCATTTCGCTGGATGGGATCGTGAGCAGCCAGTCACATTTTCTGCCGAATGTGCTGCTGCAGCCGGTGGCCTTTGTGCTGTACATCATCGCCGCCGTGGCGGAAACCAACCGCGCGCCGTTTGACCTGCCGGAGGCGGATACAGAGCTGGTGGCCGGCTACCACACGGAGTATGGTGGCATGCGCTTCGCCATGTTTTTCATCGCTGAATACGTGAACGTCATCACCGTGTCGGCGCTGGCAGCCACGATGTTTTTCAGCGGCTGGGCGGGTCCGTGGCTGCCCGGGCCGCTGTGGCTGGTCATCAAGATGGTGTTCTTCTTGTTCCTGTTCGTGTGGCTGCGGGCCACGCTGCCGCGCCTGCGCTATGACCAGCTCATGCACCTCTCGTGGAGCGTGCTGCTGCCGCTGTCGCTGCTGAATCTGCTGATCACGGGCATTGCCGTGGCAGCTATAGGATAGAGAGCCGATGCTGGAGGGTTTTACCGGGTTGGTGCGTGGCTTCTGGACCACCCTGAAGCATGCTGGCCGGCCCGCGGTCACACTGAACTACCCCAACGAGAAACGCCCAGTCTCATCGAACTTTCGTGGGCGGCACCGTCTCTACCGGCATGAGAACGGCCTGGAGCGCTGCATCGGCTGCGAGCTGTGCGCGGCCGCCTGTCCCTCGCAGGCGATTTACGTTGGCCCCGCGGAGAACGATCCGGAGCACCCCACCTCGCCCGGCGAGCGCTACGCCCGCGTGTACGAGATCAACATGATCCGCTGTATCTTCTGCGGTTACTGCGAAGAAGCCTGCCCCGTGGATGCCATCAAGCTGGGGCCGGAGTATGAGCTGTCGGACTACAACCGCGGCACCTTCGTGTACACCAAGGAGATGCTGCTGGAGCCGGAAAAGTACGCCCCCAAGCGTCAGCTGCACCTGGATGTAGACCAGCCCCGGCCCGGCTACACGCCCGGCGGCCGGGAGCTCGGCGATCTGTACGGCGGCTATCACCCGCTGGCGGACCAGGACAACGCGGGTCGAGTGGCCGAGGCGCAGGCTCCCACTGCCAACCCGGGTGACGCCCCGGTTTGATCGCCATCACCACGCCGGCTCTGCTGTGGCCGATTTCGGCCGCTTGCCTGGTGGCATTTGCCGCGGCCGCCGGCGTGGTCATCGAGCGGCAGGCCATGCGCGCGGTGGTCGCGCTGCTGGCGCACAGCCTCGCCATCGCGGCGCTGTATGCGCTGCTCGCGGCGAACCTTGTCGCGGTGGGACAGGTGCTCATCTACTCCGGCGCCATCGTGGTGCTGTTTCTGTTCGTGGTCACGCTGCTGCCGCCGGGCGGCGCCGAGGCGTTCTCCAATTGGCAGCGTGTCGCTGCCGGGACGATTGTGGGATTGGTGCTGCTGGCGGCGCTGGCGACAGCCATTTCCGGTGCGCTTCGCCAGCCCGTACTGGCCGCGGCGGCTCATGTTCAGGGCACCCCCATCGGCAGTGTGGCTGGCGTGGGGCATCAATTCTTCGACAGCGGCAAGCTGCTGGTGCCGTTCGAGCTTACGGCGCCGCTGCTGCTGGTGGCCATCATTGGGGCGGTGGCGCTGTGGCGCCGCCAGGGCGAGGCAGCGTGACGGCGGAGGCGGTGGTGCTCATTACCAGCGCGGCCATCTTTGCGCTGGGCGCGGCTGGCGTGCTGCTGCGGCGCAATCCCGTGGCCGTGCTGATGTGTGTGGAGCTCATGCTCAACGCCGCCAACCTGGTACTGGTGCTGGGCTCGCACGTGCAGGGCAACGATGCCGGCCAGGCCACAGCGCTGATCGTGCTGGTGATAGCCGCCGCCGAGGCCGTGGTTGGGCTGGGGCTGGCGCTGGTGCTGTTCCGCCATCGCGAGCCGGCCGATATTGATGAGCCGCGGGCGGTGCGCGGATGAGCTGGGTGCTGGCCTGGGCGTGCATCTTCACGCTGCCGGGCCTGTTCATTGGCTCCCTAGGCTGGACGAAGCCAGGGCGCTTCAGCGTGCTGGGGCCGGCCGCGCTGCTGGCTTGCTCCATCGCCTGGCTGCTGGGTGGCCGCGAGACGCTGGTGATTCGGCTCAACGACTGGCTGCCCTTCGTGTCGGACGGCGCCTTCGAGTTGCGAGTCGATGCCCTGGCGGTGCTGATGCTGGGCATCCTGGGCATCGTGGCGCTGTGTGTGTACGTGTACACGCTGGCCTACATGGCGGACGATCCGGGCATCCGTCGCTTCTACGCCTTCCTCGATTTCTTCGTCGCGTCCATGGCCCTGCTGGTCACGGCTGGCAACCTGGCGGTGCTGTTGATCGGCTGGACCGGGGTGGGCATGGCCAGCTACTTCCTCATCAGCTTCTGGCGTGATCGGGACGGCACCCTCTACGCTGGCTTGCAGGCCATCGCTGCCAATGCCGTGGGCGATGGTGCCCTCATCCTTGCGGCAGTGCTCATTCCGGCCGGCTGCGGCAACTTGACCACGCTGCAGGCCGCCGGGTGCACCAGCGGCGTGGGTGGCGCGGCACTCATAGGCGGCCTGCTGGTGGTGGCCGCGTCGGCGAAATCGGCTCAGGGTCCCCTGTACTTCTGGCTGCCCAGCGCCATGGCTGGCCCCACGCCCATCAGCGCGCTCATCCACGCCGCCACCATGGTCGCTGCCGGCGTGTACCTGCTGGTGCGGGTGCACCTGCTGCTGGCGCTCACACCGCTGCTGCTGCTGGCCATCGCCATCCTCGGCGTGGCAACGGCCATCTTTGGCGCGGTGATGTCGCTGCTGCAGTCGAACCTCAAGAAGGGGCTGGCCTACTCCACGATCAGCCAGCTGGGCTACATGTTCGCCGCGGTGGGCTTCAGCGCGCCTTTCGCCGCCTTTTTTCACCTGGGCAGCCAGGCTTTCTTCAAGGCGCTGCTGTTCCTCTCGGCCGGCGTCGTCATCCACGCCATTGGCGGCAGCGAGGAGCTGTCCTCGATGGGCGGCCTGGGGCGGCAGTTGCCGTTTGCCCGCTGGACCTTCCTCATTGGATCGATCTCGCTGTTCGGTCTGCCCTTCACCGCTGGCTTCTTCAGCAAGGACGCGATCGTGGAGGCGTCCGGCGGGCGCTTGCTCGGCTGGGCGCTGGTCGCTACGGCCCTGCTGAGCGGCATGTACATTGGCCGGCTGTACTTCGCCACGTTTGAGGGACCGCGCCGGTCGCAGGATCATCTGCACGAGCCGCGCGAGCCACACGCCATGGCCTGGAGCCTGCTGCCACTGGCGGCGGGCGCGCTGCTGTTCGGCTACACACAGTGGCCAGAGGGTGGCCTGGCCCGCGCCCTGGGGCCGCTGCTGGGGGCGGTTGAGACGCAGCCGCTGTTCACCGTCCAGGGCGGACTGGCAGTTCTGCTGGGTGTGGTGGGCTTTGTGGGCGCGGGTCTGTGGAGCATGCGCCAGGCGATGCCCGAGCGTGCTCCGGGCTCGGGCTGGGTGCGCTGGGCTTCGGACGCGAGCCTGGCGCTGGCGGGCGGCTTTGCGTCCGCGCAGAATGGGCGCCTGGGCCGCTACGCGGTTATCACGGTGCTCGGCTTCGCGGCCATCCTGTTCGCGGGCTTGCGCGCGTGACGCTGCCCTACCAATCGATCATCTGCCTGGTGGCAGGCGCCGTGGTGATCCTGGCGCTGGTTCAACCGCTCTCCAGCCGCCCGGCGACCACCGCCTGGATCGGCGCGCTGGCGGCGGTGGGCTGCGGCGCGCTGGGCTTCGTGTACGCCTCCGGTATTCCGCAGCTGGTGGCTTACGCGGTGGGCGGGTTCGTGCTGGTGGCCGTGGGCCTGGCGCCGGCGTTGGAGCTTGAGGTGAAGGAGCAGCGGCCGGAGGTCGTGGCCTTGCTGCTGCTCGCCGGCGCGGGGGCCATTGGCCTGGCGGCCGGCGGCGACCTGCTGCAGCTCGCGGTCAGCATGGAAACGCTGTCGCTGAGCGCGGCGTTGCTGGTGGTGCTGGGGCGCGGGCCCGTGCTGACGGAGGCCGCGTTCAAGTACTTTCTGCTGGCGGCGGTGAGCATGGCCTCGCTGCTGTACGGGCTGGGCCTGGTGTATCTGAGCACCGGTTCGCTGGCTTTTCCCGCGCTTTCGGCCCACCCTTCGGCCCTCCTGGTGGGCGGCCTGGTGCTCATGACCGCCGGCTTCGCTTTCGAGCTGGCGCTGGTGCCGCTGCACTGGGGCGCGCTGGACGTGTACACCAGCGGGCCGCCGCCTGTAGCCGGGGCGATCATGGCGCTCAGCAAGCTGGGAGCGGTCGTGGCGATCGCCCGGCTGGCGCCGGCGGCGGGCGGGCACTACCTGTTCGTGCTGGCCATGGTGGGCCTGCTCTCGGCGGTGTGGGCTACGGTGTGCGCGCTGTTCCAGCGCGAGGTGCGGCGGTTGCTGGCGTACTCCGCGGTAGCCCACGCCGGCTTGCTGGCCATGGGCATCGGGTCGGGCGTGGCGGGCCGCCAGGCGGCGATCTTCTACGTGATCGCCTACGGCGCCACGGCGCTGCTGGTGTTCTCGGCGCTGGCCGGCCTGGGCCCCGAGCCGATCCCCTTCGCGGAGCTGCCGCGGCGCATCGGTGCCACGCGAACGGTGGCCCTGGTGCTGGGGCTGATGTCTTTAGCCGGCGTGCCACCACTCCCAGGCTTTTGGGCCAAGCTGGCGCTCTTCCGCCCGGCCTGGCAGGTGCTGGGGCCTGTGCCCACGGCCATCGGCATCGCCACGGCCGTGGCGGCCGCGGTGTACTACCTCAACCCCGTGCCGGACCTGTGGAACTCCCTTCGATTGCCAGGCGTTGCCCGCCGCCCAGGCCTCAACCCTGGCGTGCTGCTGGCTGGCCTGTTCGTGGCCATCCTGACCGTCGTCCCCGGCTTCCTGTGGGCCATGAGCTCGCTGCAGTAGGAACTATCTCAGCCGGCGCGAACGCTTCCTGGACCGGCCATGCAAGCACCGCGCCGGGCGCGGCGTCGTCCAACCATCGCAATCGGACGGAGCGTGAGCTGACAAGCGACACGTTCACGCCGAAGTGCCTGAGGTGAGTTCCCTGCCAGTGAACATCTGTCCGTAGTACATCAATTGTGGTGTGTTAACTGAGTATTTGACAAACAACACGCAATATATGGTGTGTAATGAGCCTGAGGCGGGGCTTTGCCGAAGAGGTGGCCAAACAAACGACGCGGATCCGGGGGCAGCTGAATCGCTGGTCCTGCTCTACATCTTTCGCGCCGAAAGGATAGTTCTCCGCCTAAAGGGACCCAGGTTCCATTCGACGCGCCGAGTCATCGCTAGGCTGGAGCC
>JBOGTU010000019.1:0-3101 GCA_050695655.1 Chloroflexota bacterium
CCCCAACGATGGGGACGTTTCGAAACAGGAAGCCCTCGACAACGGCCTGATTGCAAGGGTCAAGATATCGCTACAACAGCTACTCGACCTGGTGTATGAACAGCCACGTCGCGATGCGGAACGAGCAGCGCAGCTCGCCGCAGCAGCAGGACAATTCCGTTTGAAGCCGTAGTCCACCCTCAGAATCCCCCTCTCATCGAGCAGCGGACAGCTCACCCCTATTTTGGACCGGAGACGTGGCCGGCGCTCTGCCGGGCGTAAGCCGCCAGGCTGCCTTCAGGGCGCTAATCTTCGCTCGCTGTCAATGATCGTCGTTATTCACCCACCCCCTGATCGTGTTTAATCACCCATCCCTGGTGTGAACAACAACAACAAGCGGCCGCTGTTTCATGGGGCAAAATGCACCGGACACTGCCTGCGAAAAGCGCCGCTCCGGCAAATTACGGGCCCATGCGCAAAGCCCCTGCACGAGGTGGCTGGTCGACCATCAGATCGGCCAGCGCGACGGGTTCGTCGCAGTGCGGGCAGCTGCCGCCAGGCCCGAGCCGGCGACAGAACAGCTGACACTCGGGACAACGCTGGAGGCCCAGGTAGCGCTGCTCGCAGGACGGACACCGGTAGACGATGTGGTCCCGAGCTGTAAGGGCGGGAGGCAGCGCCGCCGGTGCAATGGTTGGTGGCTGACGTCGGCGATAGGCGGCTTGGCGGCAGGCATCTGAGCACCACTGCCGGCCTCGGCCGGGTGGAAGCACCTGGCCGCACAATCCGCAGGTTGCCGTAACGCCAACGTAACGCCACGGGGATTCGGGCATCACCGGGCCTCCTCTGGGCCCGCGTCGGCGGCCAGGGCTGGCCGTTGTCGAGAGCGGTAGCTGCGGCCCAGCATGGTGACGACGTAGGCGCTGTTCAGCAAGCGGTCGAGCAGGCCCTCAGCCAGGAGCGGCTGGGGGAAGAGAGGGTAGAGGTCCTTGGGCTCGCGGTTGAGGGTCAGGATGAGCGCTCCTTGACGGTAGCGCCGGCTGACGAGTTCGTACAGGTCCTCGGCCTGGACGGCGGTGTACTCACGCATCGCAAAATCGTCCAAGACCAGGAGGTCAGGCGTGACGTAGCGCCGCAGCCGAGGCTGCCAGCTGCCATCGGCCCGGCCGCCGGCCAGGTCGGTGAGCAATGCCGCGGTCTTGGTGAACAGCACGCGGCGCTGCTGGCGGCAGGCCGCCACGCCCAGGGCTTGGGCGACGAAGGTTTTGCCTACGCCGGTCGGCCCGGTCAGCAGGATCGCGGCGTGCTCGTCGATGAACCGGCCGCTGGCCAGCTCCCACAACCGGCTCTTGGAGATCTCGGGGTTATAGGTGAAATCAAAGTCCCGCAGGTCGCACACCTGCTCGAAACGAGCCTGCTGGATGCGACGGGCAATGGCGTCACCTTCGCGCCGGACCAGCTCGTCATCCAGCAGCAGCACCAGGAAGTCGAGCGGGTCGAGCTGCCCGCTGCGCGCTTGCTCCACGCGAGCGGCGATAGCTTCCCGCATGCCAGACAGCTTGAGCTGACGCAGCCGCGGTTGCAGCGTGTCCAGCGTGACCATCAGCCCACCTCCCGAGCTGCTGGCTGGTCCTCGAGGCTGGCCAGCGTGGCGGCTGGTCCGCGCAGAAAGCCGCGCACCCAGGTGGGCGGCGGCGGTTCCTCGACATCGAGCTGGTCGAAGCCGCCCTCCAGGATGCCGCGTACCGTGCGGTAGCGCGCATCACCGGCGTACAGCGCCTTGCGGCAGGCCCGCTCCAGCCGCTCTGGGCCGAAACGGTCGGCCAGGCGCAAGATAGCCTGCGCCTGGCGCAGCTGCGTCAAGGTGCCCGGCTCCAGCAGCAGGCCCACCGCCATAGCCGTGGCCGAGCCAACGGCCGTCGCCCGCTGCCGGCAGACCTGGGGCGTCGCTTTCAGGAAGGCCTGGGCGGCCTCGGGGTAGTGCTCGATGTGCGTCTGCCCACCGGGCTGGCGCACGTATGGCATGACCAGCGTGGCGCCATCGTAGATGTCCACCATCGTGCGGGTGGAGCGGACGTCGAGACGCCGGCCCACATAGCACGCGGGAACGGTGTAGTCCTCGCCGGCCAGCCGGATGTGGCAGTCGCGGTTGACCAGCAGGCTATCCCAGGTTGCTGGCTCCCATGGCCTGGGCGGCAACGGCAGCAGGGCCGCCTG
The DNA here is from genome assembly GCA_050695655.1 of Chloroflexota bacterium. Taxonomy (GTDB): domain Bacteria; phylum Chloroflexota; class JAJPGV01; order JAJPGV01; family JAJPGV01; genus DATKQD01. The sequence continues at coordinate 2,197 of JBOGTU010000019.1, forward strand.
CTCCCGTGCCCGGAAGGCCTCCAGCGGGCGTTCCTTGGTGGTGCCGTGCACGCGCTGGCCGGCCACCTCCAGGCACCAGCGCAGCGCCTCCCGCCGCCACTCCTCCAGGCTGCTGCAGGTCTTGCCGTCAAAACAGCTGTGGCGTGCATACATCGACGGATTGCCATTGATGAGCACGACCCCAGGTTCAGCTTCATTCAGCAATATCCTGTTGAAACACTCAGCCTCATGGAAACCCAGGTCGGTTTGGCACAGGGTAAGGAGGCCGTCCCAGGGAATGTCGAATTTCTCCGACGCGTATGGGCACAGCTCGACGAACACCATCCGCTCGGTGGCGAATGCTTTTTGCTCAGGTTCACTGGTCCCGACCGAGGCGTCCAAGCTCAGAGATGCTACTTGGACCAATGGCCCGAAGAACTTCGGGTACCAATGGCGGCGGTTATGCAGCCTCCACAGTCCAATACTCATCCGGTGAGAAGCCCGAGCCGTAGCCCCCGGGCGGCCCATTCTGCGGATTAAGCGAAATGACCAGAGCCCAGGCTCCCGGGCGAACCGCCGTCAGGTCGCCCGTAAACAGGGATGGTGGTAAGCCTGGCCCTGGGGTAGAAAGCCGGTGCTCAGGCTCCAGTTTCAGACGTTCATTAAGCGCCGCAAGGTGGCGATCCCAATCGACATCGAAAGTGCCGTCATGAATGCGGCGAATCTTCTCCTGCCAGGTGATCACCGTCGACGATCCCCTGATTGAGCTTCACGGCAAAACCGTTAGTGCCTCCCGTTGTCTCCCGTTGTCATGATTCGACCCACGGTTAATCGTTAATCAGGCTGCATGACTGGTCGGTCGAGAAGCCGGTTGCCCATCAGATCCTGATGTTCGTAGTTGCTGGCAACTTCGGACGGAGCAGCGC
>JBOGTU010000020.1:0-1792 GCA_050695655.1 Chloroflexota bacterium
CCCCGGGGGCCGCGCCCGATGACCTCGTGAACCGCTCTGCCTGGACCGCCGCGCTGCGCGGTGACCGTGAGGCCGGCCAGGCGGCGCGGGCGCTGTGCTGGAGGGTCATCGCCGACACGGCCAGCGACCGTGGCCTGGCGCAGCGCGCGCGATTCCTGGCGCGCGCCTACGAAAGGCCCGCACCAGCGGCCTGGCCGACGGATGCCCGTTGGGGTGTGCCCGCTCTCACGCCGCCCTCGTCCGCATCGTCGGTCGACAGGCCCTGGCAGGAGGGCCTTGCCTGCCCGGAACAGGCCCAGCGGCGCTGGCCCGATCGGCGCGCGCCTGGGCCGCGCTCCTGGCGTACGTGGCCAGGGTCCTGATCCGTGTCGTGGTCCTCACCGGTGGGGTTGGCGGAGTGTTCGGGAAGCTCGCCGTCATGCTCTGGTTCATCCTGGCCGCGGCGCTGTTTCTTGCCTCTCAGCCCCATCTCGATCCGACCGCTGCCGAACTGGCGCTGGTGATCGCCGTCGGCGGCTACTGGTCAACCAAAGGTGTGTGCTGGCCGCTCCTGCAACTGCCGCCGTTTGTGGTCTTCCGGCGCTGGTGGGGCGCCTCCCAGTTCATGGGTGTGCTCGCGCTGGTGGGGCTGATCCTGCAGGTGGTGATCGCGAGGCGCTGAGACCGGCGGGGCGACCTCGGAAGATGAGCTGGTCGCGATTCTGTGAGACTTCGGTTTCTTCGTCTCCGCGACGTCGGAAAACCTAGCCCCTTGGCGTAGCCGTGACGGCACATGGCGGTGCTAAAAAACGACGGCGAAGTTGATGCCGAGTTCGTCCGCTCGCTCTTTACACGCGCTCGAACACGCCGACCATCGCCTGCTTGTGACACCCAGGGGCGAGCCGGTAAGACGGCCGACGGACGTGCCCGCACGCGGAGGTCAAGCTTGGTGTCGTCTGCACGCAGACGAGCCGGACGAACTCGGACGCCCGGTGCGTGATCCGCATTCCTCAAGCGGTCAAGCTATGTCGTGATGTTCGAGCCCGTCGACTGCTTGGGCTCGCTGATCTTTGCCCAAAGCGTGGTGGCGCGGCGTCGCCCACGCACGGCAGCTCGTCGTTCTGGGAGATGGGGCGCCGCGGATACGGAAGCTGGTGAGCGACCACTTCCCGGCCGCAACTCAGAGAGTCGCTCTCTACCATGCCGCGAGCACCTGCATGCCTTCGGCGCGCTGATGGTCCCCGAACTCGGTGCGGGCTGGCTCGCCGAGGGGCTGGCTGAACTCGACCGCCGCGACCCCGACCTCGCCTGGTCGCGCTATTGGTGCGAGAAACGGCGCTGCTCTCCGGTGGCATTCCCGAATGGGGCGATCGTGTTTGCGGGGTTGGCCTCCCGGCCGATCCCTGTGTGCGGTTGTATTACTCACGCGAGCACGGACTCAGTGTTGGACTGCAGCCGGTAGACGCCGAATTAGTGGCCGTTGACTGTGCGATCCGGGGCGCGCTGGGGGGTATTCGGTCGCCGGCACTCGCCCGCCTGCACGACCGGGCTTGAGGCCTGTCCCTCCTGCTGAACGGTCGAAGGGTCATCGAAGATGGAATAGGAAAAAAGTCCCATGCGGCATCGCCTTATTTTCACCCCCGAACTCGAACCCGAACTCGAACCGAGCTCGAACCGCTTGACGCCAAACAATGTTGAGCTAAAAGCAGAGGGTGCGTCGCTCGCGGCATGGGGCCCAAAAATCTCAGTTGACTGAAGCCGCTGATCGACCAGAGACGAATCTGAAAGGGGATAGCAGATGGACGAACCGAAC
>JBOGTU010000021.1:0-8573 GCA_050695655.1 Chloroflexota bacterium
GCGCGGCGCTCCTCTGGGGCTGCTGATCGTCCCCCACCTGCCCACGCTGGCTGGCCGGGGCTGGTTCCTGGCGCGGCAGCTCACGCGCGCGGGGCACCGCGTGCACTTCATCACCTGGGACATGCCCTATCCACTCAGCGCCGCGGCGCTGGGGCGCAACCTGCGCCAGTCCTGGCGGCCCTGGCAAAAGCAGCTGGACGGCGTTCTGCTGCACCATGTGGCGCGCACGCCGCTCTTCTCCGGCCCCCTGAATGGCGCGCTCTTCCGGCTGCAGACGCGCGCCATCGCCCGGCGCTGCGCGCTGCGGGCCATCGTCTCCGAGAGCTACACCAGCGAAACCGAAGCGCCGGCCGGGGTGCCGCTGCTGTACGACGTGGTGGACGATCACGCCGCCTTTGCCGCCGCGTATGGCTCGCGCACCTACAAGGCCGCCTTTCGCCTGCTGGGCTCAACCAGCGCGGTGGAGCGCCAGGCGCGCGCCGCCGGCGCGGTGACAGCGGTATCGGATCGCCTTGTGCGCTGGAGCGAACAGCGCAACAAGTGTGTGTACAAGCTGCCCAACGGCATCGACAGCGCCTTACTGGACGCGCCACGGCTGCCGCCAGTCGCCGGCTCGCTGCTGTACGTCAGCAACTTTGGCCCCTGGTCGCGCTTGCCGGAGCTGCTCTCCGCCCTGCACCAGCTGGCCCCCGCGGTGCCGGCCCTGCACCTCACCCTGGCCGGTGGCGGCACGGCGCTCCCCGGCGCCCAACGGCTCGCTCACCGGCTGCGGCTGGACGAGCGCGTGACGTTCCTCGGTCCCGTGTCGGATCGCGCCTACCTGAGTCAGCTCATGGGCACGGCCGAGGTGTGCCTGAACCTGTCGGACAAAAACGCCTTTCGCGACGCGGCCAGTCCCATCAAGGTGATGGAATACCTGGCCCGCGGCCACAAGATTCTGTCCACGCCGCTGGACGAGATAGCCGCCCTGGCTGCTCCGAGCATCACGCTGCAACGCCCCGGCGAGCCACTGGCCGAGGCATTGCGCCGCGTCCTCTCCGCACCGCTGCCGCCAGCCCCATCGCCCGCGCTGCTGCGCGAGCGCACCTGGGAGCACCTTGCCGCCCAGCTGGAGGCGATTGTTCGCCAGATGCTGAGCTCAGCCCCCTGACGCGCACCCCTGCAACCTGGAAGTCTTGGCCGCAAACAGGCCGCGGCTGCCGGATGGGTTACCCGGCAATGTCCGTTCACGTCGAAGTGGCCGCCGCTGAGGCGGTCGAGGGCCACCTATGGTTTGCGACCTACCTTCATCTGCACAGCCTTACGCCTCTGCCAACCGCCTTCTTACCTATTGACAAGGGCATTGATTCACGTGTTTGTTGCTGCGATTACTCTGAGTCATTTGGGGGATACTTGTCAAGCCCAAACCTTGCGGATAGGCTCTAGAAAACCCAGATGAGTGAGCAAGGGCTGTTCTTTCGAGCCGGCTAAACCCGACGCTCGATGAATCGAGTGTTGTTTTCAGCCGTTTCATTCTCCGCTGAGCAGTACGGTCTTGACTGCCTTTCTCGCTCTCATCAACATCCACAGGCGCAGTGGAGCGCCAGGCAGGTCCAACAGTGCTGAAACATCTCCTGCTGCCGGCGTGCGTTCTCCTGAGCCTGCTCGGGTTGGGGGGAGCGAGCCTGGTGCTTCCGAGTCCCTTCGTCACGCAACCCAGTCCCGTCACGGAGCTCTACTTCACCAGCCCTGGCAACCTGCCGAGCACCGTCTCACCGGGCCACGCCGTGATGTTCGAGTTCACCATTCACAACCTGGAGCAGCGGACCACAACGTACAACGTTCGAGTCTCGCAATCAGCCGCTGCTTCCACTGTCACGCTTCATCAACAAAGCGTTACTCTGCCCACTTCATCTAGCACAACTATCCAGCAACCATTCACCATCCCAAGCGTCGGGCAGAGAGTGCATATAGAGGTTGACTTATTGAATAAAGATCAGTCGATTGCATTTTGGTCAATCAGTGCTGGAGGTTCTGGTGTCGGATAGTAAAGTGGGCATCTTAATTCCGTGCTTTAACGAAGAGGCCGGCATTGGCCAGGTGCTGGACGACATTCCGCACGCTCGCCTGGCCCAGGCTGGCTACCAGACTGAAACCATCGTCATCGACAACAACTCCACCGACGCCACCAGCGAAGTGGCGTGCGCCCGTGGGGCACGCGTCGTGTTTGAGAGCCGGCGCGGCAAGGGGCGCGCCGTGCTGACCGGCTTTCGGGCGCTCTCGCCGGACACCACCCACGTGGTTATGCTGGATGGCGACAACACCTATAAGCCACGCGAAATTCCGCGCCTCCTGGAGCCGCTCAGCAGCGACTTCTGCGATGTCATCGTTGGCTCGCGGCTGGCCGGGAAGGTGGCGCGCCACGCCTTCCGCCGCAAGAACCAACTGGCGAACAGCGGCTACACCTTTCTCGTGCGGCGCTTCTACCGCGCCATGGTGACCGATGTGCTCACGGGCTACTTTGCCTGGCGTCGTGAGGTGGTGGATGCCCTGCGGCCCCACCTCACCGCGGGCGGCTTCGGCATTGAAATGGAGATGATCACCAAGATGGCGCGCCTGGGCTTTCGCGTCTACTCGGTGCCGATCACGTACGACCAGCGTGCCGGCCAGTCCAAGCTCAACACCTTCCGCGATGGGGCGGCCATTATGGCCGTGCTGCTGAAGAACCTTGGCTGGGCGCCCGATCCAGAGTGCCTCTGTACGGCCGAGGAGGAGGCGCTGCACCGCGTGAACGCGAGCGCGCTGGTGCGCAATGCCTGAAAGGCCCTGGCCAGCGGGCCAGCCGCTGGCAGTCGCCGTCGTATCCGACGCCATCTACCCCTACAACAAGGGCGGCAAGGAGAAGCGCATCTTCGAGATCACCAAGCGCCTGGCGCAGCGCGGCCACCACGTGCAGGTGTACTCCATGCAGTGGTGGGACGGTCCTCGTGCCCGACGAGAGCATGGCGCCGAGCTGCTGGGCATCAGCCGCCGTTACCCACTCTACGTCAATGGCGTGCGCTCTATCGCGCAGGCGCTGCTGTTCGGCCTGGCCTGCTTTCGCCTGCTGGGCGCCCGCTTCGACGTGGTGGAGGTGGACCACATGCCCTACTTCCCGCTTTTCGTGGTGAAACTGGTGGCGCTGGTCCGCCGCAAACCCATGGTGGCTGTGTGGCACGAGGTCTGGACGCGCGACTACTGGCACAGCTACATCGGCTGGAAGGGCTGGGCCGGCTACCTCGTAGCCCGCACCAGCGCCCTGCTGCCCGACGTCATCTTCGCCGTGTCGGAGCTTACGGCACAGCGTCTGCGCCGCTTCACTGGCACCCCGCGCGTGCTGCTCATCCCCAATGGCATCGAGTTTGACCGCGCCAACCGCAGCCAGGCCATCGGCCCCCAGTCCGACGTCATCTTCGCCGGCCGGCTGCTGAGCCACAAGCGCGTGGACTTGCTGCTGCGGGCCCTGCGCATCCTGCGCGACCGCGGGCTGACCGCGCGCTGCCTGGTGGTGGGCGAAGGGCCGGAGCGCGTACCTCTCGCGCGGCTGGCTCGCGGTCTGGGGCTGGAACGAAGCGTGCTCTTCCTGGGCCACGTGCAGGACGACGAGGAGCTGTACGGCCTGATGAAGTCCTCCACGGTGCTGGTGCTGCCATCCGCGCGCGAAGGCTTCGGCATCGTGGTCATTGAGGCCAACGCTTGCGGCATCCCCGCCATCACCGTGGCCTATCCGGATAACGCCTCCCGCCTGCTGATCTCTCAGCAGGCGGCCAACGGGCAGGTGTGCCAGCCCACGGCCGGCGCCCTGGCCGATGCTATCCAGCGCCAGCTGGCGGCGCCTGGCTGCGCCGAGAGCTGCCGCGCCTGGGCGCGGCGCTTCGATTGGGAAACCGTGACCGATGGCGTGGAACGCGCCTACCGGTCGCTGGCCAAGGAAGGAGTTTAGCCAATGCCACTGCTTAGCCGCTCGCGTCTCACCGAGCTGGCCGTGAACGTCTACGAATCCAGCGCGCGCGACTGCCAGCGCAGCATCCTGGGCCTGCTGGAGCCCAACCCGACGGCCCAGCTGCTGGATTGCGGCTGTCGCGATGGCCGCTTCACCCTGGAGCTGGCCGCCCAGATTGGCGCCCCAACGCCCGCGGGCATCGAGATCGTCCCCACAGTGGCGCACCTGGCCCGCGCCCGGGGTGTGGCCGCTGCCGTGGGGGACCTCAATCAGCCCCTGCCCTTTGGCGACGGCAGCTTCGATGTGGTGGTGGCCAATCAGGTCATCGAGCACCTCAGCGACACCGACGGCTTCGTGCGGGAGCTGGGCCGGGTGCTGCGGCCGGGTGGCTACGCCATCCTGTCCACCAACAATCTCTCCAGCTGGCATAACCTGGCCGCGCTGCTGCTGGGCAAACAACCCTTCCCGTCCGATGTGAGCGACGATCCCAGCATCGGCAAACTGCTGCCTCTCTTCGAGGGCGACGATTGCCCGGGCATGACGCACCTGCGCGTCTTCGCCTACGACGCGCTGCGCGGGCTGCTGACGCGGCACGGCTTTCGCGTGGAGGCGTCCCTGGGAGTGGGCTACTACCCCTTCCTCAACGGCTCCGCGCGGCTGCTCTCGCGCCTGGACAAGCGGCACGCGGCCTACCAAACGATCAAAGTTCGCTGCGCCAACGTTCGCGAAAACCAAACCCGCCAGGCGTGAAGGTCCTGCTGATCTCCACGGAGTTCTCGCGCGAATACTGCGGGGGGGCTGGCGTGTACGCTTACGAGCTCAGCCGGGGATTGGCCGGAGCCGGCGTGCACGTGCACGTGATGGCACCGGCCGCCGCAACCTGGGACGAGGAACTGTGCCCCAACCTCACCGTCCACTGGCTGCGGGCCATCGCTCAGCCGGGCCTGCTGGTGCCCACCTTCCTGTATCAGGCACGGCGCCGGCAGCGGCAGCTGATCGCCCGAGAGGAGATCGACCTCATCCACGCCAATGCGCCGGGGGCCGCGTGCTTCGCCTGGCCGGGCGTGCCGCTGGTGGCCACGGTGCACCATCCCACGTTCATCGAGTTCCGCTTCCTGCGCCGGGGGCAGAGCTGGCTCTACCTGGCCGACCTGGTGATGGAGCGGCGCATGCTCGCGACCGCTGATTGCCTGGTAACGGACAGCCAGCTCACGGCGGATATGTTGCGCCGGCGTTTCCCGCGACTGGCGGCGCGGCTCTCCACCGTTTCGGCGGGGGTGGATGTGGAGCGCTTCGGTGGCCCGGCAGCGGCCGGCGAAGCCGAGCAGACGCGGCGGGCCTTCGGCGTTGGCGATCGCGAGCTGCTGCTGCTCCTGCCGGGCGGCGCGCGGGCCAAGCGCAAAGGCGCCGAGGTGTTTTTCGCCGCGCTGCATGAGCGGCCCCTGGAGGTCGTGTGCCTTGTCACCGGCGCCAGCCGCGACTTGGGCTGGGGCGCCAGCTTCGCCCACCTGGCGAGCCAGGCGCCGGCCAGCGTGCGCGTCATCGCGCCCGGCGAGGTGCCCTACGAACGGCTGCCCGCGCTCTACGCCGCCTGCGACATCGTGGTCTTCCCTTCGCTGTTCGAAGGCTTCGGCATCCCCGCCCTGGAAGCGCTGGCCGCGGGCCGGCCGATCATTGCCAGCCGTACCGGCGAGATGCCGCGCATCGTGACCCCGGGCCAGGAGGGGCTGCTGGTGCAACCGGGCAGCGTAGCCGAGCTGGCGGCCGCGCTGCACGCGCTGGCCAGCCAGCCCTGCGCACGGCGCGACCTGGGCCGGCGCGGCCGGCAAACCGCCCTGGCACGCGGCGGCTGGCGCAGCGCGGCCGGCGGCATGGTGCAGCTGTACGAGCAGGTTCTCGCACGTCCACAGGCGGCGCGATGATCGCCCTCGTCCCATCCCTCCCCACCAGGGGCGGCGAGCCTCGCCCGCGCGGTTCCGCGCCTCTGGCAGGCGAGCCTTCCGCCATGCGGGCGCATACGACGATCGCGGCCGAAAGCGTGCTCGCCAGCCTGGCCTTGCTGGCCGCGGCCGTGTCCACCGTGGCTCTGGCCAACCTGCCCCTACCGGCGCTGCGCTTCGTCGCCGGCCTGGCCTACCTGCTCGTCCTCCCGGGCGCCCTCGTCCTGCTTGTCCTCCGCCTCCGCTTTCTGGATGCCTGGGAGTCGGTCGTCTACGCCCTGGGGCTCTCCCTGGCCTTCCTGTTTGCCACCGGCCTCCTCCTCAATGCTGGCCTCGCCCTGGCTCATGTTCCGCGCCCGCTGGCCCTCCCGCACCTCATCATCGGCTTCGATGCCGCGCTGGTGCCCCTCTTTGCCCTGGCCTTCGCTCGCTCGCGCCACGTTCGCTGGTCCGCACCTGTCATTGCGCCACGCTGGCCCGCCCTGCTGATGCTGGCCCTCGCCGTGGCGCTGCCGCTGCTCGCCCTCGCCGGCGCCGCGCAGCACAGCACCTCCGGTGGGAACCGGCTCATGCTGCTGATGTTCGCCACCGCCGCCGCTACCACGGTGCTGGCCATCCTCCTTCGCCACCAACTCTCCCCTGCCCTCTACGCCACCACTCTCTTGGGCCTCGCCGCGGCCATCCTCCTCAGCTTCTCCATGCTCACTCCCCACATCCTCGGCTTTGACATCAACCAGGAATTCGAGGTCTTTCAGCTCGCCAAGCTGCGCGACTTTTGGTCACCAGGGAACCTGCCCGACAACGCCTATAACGCCTGCCTCAGCATCACCCTGCTGCCGGTCATCTTCACCCACATCCTGGCCATCAATGACGAGTACATCTTCAAGTTCGTCTTCCAGCTCATCTTCGCGTTCACGCCGGCGGTCATGTTCCTCACCCTGCGCCGCTTCGTGCCCGATGTGCTGGCCTTCGCCGGCGCGCTGCTTCTCATCAGCCAGACCTGGTTCGGCCAACAGTTGCCTTCCCTCAACCGCCAGGAGCTGGCCTTGCTCTTCTTCACGCTGCTCCTGCACGTGGCCTTCAGTGCCTCCCTGGCCATCCCACGTCGTACGCGTACTGGCCTCTTCATCGTCTTTGGCATGGCCATGGTTCTGTCCCACTACTCCACCTCTTACGTCGCGCTCCTCCTCCTCTGTTCCGGCTACTTGGGCGGTCGCCTCATCCCCCGGCTGCCCATCTTTCGCGCGCGCGAAGCCCGCGCTCGGCCTGCCCTGCTGTCCTTGCGCCCCCTCGTCCGCTGGCGCCTCTCGGGTTGGGCTCTCCTCGCCCTGGTCGGCATCACCGTTGTCTGGAACGGGCCCGTTGGCCAAACCTCCGGCAACGTGGAGTGGGCGCTGATGCAGGTGCAGCAGTCGCTGCACCGGCTGCCACCCGGGCCGGGCGCCGTGACCGTCGCCATCCAGCAGCTCTTCTTCTCTAACGGACCGGCCAGCTCGCAGGCCAGCCTGGATCAGTACATCAGCACCACCGGGCGGAACTATCACCAGATCGACCACTGGGACTGGTATCCCGCGGCGGATTACGCCGGCTACCAGCCCCAGGCGCAACCCAGCCCAGTGCTGCCGGCGCGCCTCCCGCCACTGGCCAGCCAGGCCGTCCGTCTCTCCATGCAGGGGCTGCGTGTGCTGCTGGATGACGCGCTGCTGCTGGTTGGATTGGCTGGCCTGCTGCTGTCCGCACGCGTACGCCGCACGCTTGGCCTGGAATTCACGGTGATGACCGTGGCGGGGCTGATCATGCTGGGCCTCACCGTAGCCGCGCCACCCCTGGCCTACGCTTACAACCTCACGCGCCTCTACCTGCAGCTGTTGGCCGTGTTGGCGCTGCCAGCCGTACTCACAGCCGGCATGCTGGCCTGGCGAGGGCGCTGGGCCAGCGCCGGCTCCCTGGCGCTGGGAGCAGCTTTAGCCTGCCTGCTCCTGAATTCCGGTGGGGTGATCAACCAGATCGCCGGAGGGCCACCCACCGTGCTGCTGAACAGCCAGGGCGACCAGCAGGCCGAGTACGTGATCTCCCGGCCCGAGATTGTGGCCGCGCGGTGGCTGGCCGCGCAGCACCCCACGCAACCCGTGTTCGCCGATCACATGGCCGGCCTGCGGCTCCATTCCTTCGGCTTGCTGGACAGCGCCCTGCCTGACGTGCTGCCCCAGGTGTTCACGCGCGACAGCTACGTGTATCTGGACGCCACCAACTGGAAGCAGGGCGTTGCTATGCACTCCGTCACCAGTGGCGTGCTGCGCTACCCGTACCCGCTGGGCTTCCTCAATCAGCACAAGAACCTCATCTACAGCAGCGGCGGCGCGGTTGTCTACCACTGAAGGCGCCATCGCGTCGCTCCGGCCGCTCGAGCGCGCCGCGCCGCTGCTTCGCCCGCTGCAAGCCCAGCGCGCCATCACCTTCGCCCTGAGCGTGCTGCTGGCCGCCACCCTGGGGGGTGACTTCACGCACGACCCGCGACTATGGCCCGGTACGCCCAGCCTGGCCAGCCACTGGCTGGGCGTGGGCTCCATCGGCAACAGCCCGCCCAAGCTGGATGCTTTCTTTCGCCTCACCGGCCTGCACCCCACCGTCTCGCAGTGGGGCATCTACTGGCCCAACCCCCTGCCCAGTGC